>JALERO010000141.1 GCA_022764265.1 Eubacterium sp.
CGGTGCAGAGAAACGCCTTCTGATTATCCCGAAAGGAAGGCTTTTTTTCTTCCTTCGCCATTTTCTTTTTCCGGCCCGGCATCAAAAATCACTTCCCATTATTTTTTATATTTTTATGCAAGGATTTGCGGTGATAGAACAAGGCATTTTGCATATAACACATTATTTCAAGGCGTTCTTGAATTAAAAAAATAGCCTGGCTGATGCACATAGTGTTACATAGGCCAAGCTATTTATTCTATTTTAAAATCGCGAATCTCAAAGGGGATTTCAATCCACCTACTGAGATGAAATTAAAACTTCGGTGTCGTTCTGGATGCAATGGCAACCTGAATTACTTCATCCATGGATGCGTTTCCGGCAGCAACAACTGCTGCGGCAATGGCGCCTTCCACAATCGGACAGTCAATCATTTTGATATTACGATCTTCCATCATCTCCAGTACCATCTCCGTTGTCATCACGGCACTGCCAAGGTCCATGAGAATCACAACGCCATCATCGGAATAAATCTCTTCAATCGCATTGTTAATCTTCTCAAAGCTTGTACCAAAACCGCCATCTTCCATTCCACCGGCAGCACGCATCGGTGTCTCCGGTGCCATAAGTGCAGCCAGATCAATTACACCTTCTGCCAGTTTCTGGCTGTGGGATACAATTACAATACCAACCATAATTCTATCCTCCTATGCCAGAGCCTGCACTGCCTTTAACATGAGGGTAAAGGATGTTGCACCAGGATCCTGATGTCCGATACTTCTCTCGCCCAGATAACTTGCACGACCTTTTGTCGCAATGATTGTCTTGGTATATTCAATACCTTCTTCTGCAGCTGCAACGCCGGCATCCAGTGCTTTCTTCGCATCACCGTCTGCTCCGTAGGATTCTTTCATAGCATCCAGTGCAGGAATCATAGCATCCAGCATGGTTTTTTCACCTTTGACTGCCTTACCGCGTTTCATGATACCGTCAATGGCAACTTCCAACATACCGATAAAATCATCCATGTTCATTTCTGTCTTACCGTTCAGGTATGCTCCAGCTTTCATAAATGCAGTTCCGTATAAAGGACCGGAAGCTCCACCTACAGTGGAAACCAGCTTCATTCCGATTGCCTTCATAATCGCACCGATGTCTTTGCCTTCGAAGGTTCCCATCACTGCATCTACTGCGTCAAAGCCACGAGCCAGGTTGATTCCATGGTCACCGTCACCAATTACGTTGTCTAATTCTGTTAAAAATAATTTCTGTTCATCTACATCCGCAATAATTTTTTTAATGATTTCAAGAACTTTACTTGTATCAGCCATTATGATTCTACCTCTTTTCTAAAAGAAAAGGCCGACGGACCATCGTCGGCCTTAAATCTATTCATTATTTTGCAACTGTCATTGCAGGAGTATCTGCTTCAGCATCTAACAGTTCTTTCAACTGGTCGTCTAAGCGAAGTAAGGAAATAGAAAAACCTTCCATCTCAAGGGATGTCATAAATTCGCCAACTAATGTCTTGTAAACTTTGATTCCTTTTTCAGCTAAAACATCTGCTACACGATTATTAACAACGAAGAGTTCCATCAGAGGAGTTGCTCCACATCCGTTAATCATAACAGCTACTTCAGATCCTGCATAATCAATATCTGCAAGAATCTTTTCAAGTAATGTATCAACGATCTGATCTGCAGGCTCTAATTCTGCCTTCTTAACACCTGGCTCACCATGGATACCGATACCGATTTCCATCTCGTTTTCAGCCAGTTCAAATCCAGGAGTTCCAGCAGCAGGAACGATACAAGGTTTGATTGCCATACCCATTGTTCTAACATTATCGATAACTTTCTGAGCAACAGCCTGTACTTCGTCAAGGCTTGCACCGGTCTCAGCTAAAGCACCAGCGATCTTATGTACGAAAACAGTACCAGCAACACCACGGCGTCCTGTTGTCCATGTGGAATCTTCTACTGCAACGTCGTCGTTAACAACAACTTCTTTCACTTCGATGCCATCCATGTCTGCAGCCATCTCAGCAGCCATCTCAAAGTTAAGAACATCACCTGTGTAGTTCTTTACTACCATTAAAACGCCCTTGCCAGCGTCAATTGCTTTGATTCCTTCATAAATCTGGTCTGGTGTAGGAGAAGTAAATACAGCACCTGCAACAGCAGCATCCAGCATACCTTTTCCAACAAAACCACCATGAGCAGGTTCATGTCCGCTTCCGCCACCACTGATCAATGCAACCTTACCTTCTTTTTTTGTAGATCTTACTACAACATTACCGCAGTCTAATTTAGCAACATACTGTGGATATGCTTTGACCATACCTTCAATCATCTGGTTTTCTACCTGATCTACTGCATTAATAATCTTTTTCACAACAAACTCCTCCTTATTGTTTTGATTCAATTATTGTTCAGATTTGTCAATACATATACAAACCTTATCATTATGATATCACTTTTGTATATAATGGTCAATTAAAAAAAGTAATTGTGAGTCATTTTTTACAAAAGAACGAGAGGTTTCTTCCATTTTTATCTGTTTTTTTGCCAATTATCCTATATACTTTACTTTCTTTTATACTTTTTTTACATGAATCACACAGATGACAAATAAAATGAGATATGCTACTCTTTTAACATATTATCAGAACAAAATGAGCGGCTGTCCCTATATTATGGGCAACCGCTCAAAATTTATAAAATATATAGTATCACCAAGTCATTAACCAATCTGTTCCAGCATCTGCATCCAATTTTCCATTTCTTCTCTGGTCGCCATGGCTGCAAGCGCGCCCTCTTTGGTCGTAGTATAGGCACCATAGGCATTGGCGTATTTCAGATACTCAATCAGAGTTTTATCATCTACAGATGTTAAATCTTCAATTTCATCTCTCAGAATGCAGTAGAGAAATGCGCCAATAAAGGAATCCCCCGCTCCGGTGGTATCCCTAACCTGAACGGAATAACCCGGTGCTTCCACCATACCATTTTTCGAATAAAGCTGTGCGCCGTCTTTGCCTTTTGTGTAAATCACATATTTCACACGTCCCCGAAGAAGCTTCGGAATGGCTTCTTCTGTATTGGCATATCCTGTGATGAATTCCAGCTCTTCATCGGATATTTTCAAAATATCCGCATAAGGAATGAATTCGTTGACAGTTTCCTTTAACTGATTGAGATCATTCCATAAGGAAAACCGCAGATTTGGGTCAAAGGAAATGAGTACATTTTTCTCCATGGCCATCTGAATCAATCTTTTGTGGGCTTCTTTCATGGGAGATTCCACCAGATCCACGCTGCAAAAGTGAATCATCCGGCAATCATCCAGCACATTTTCCGGAATATCTTTTGCGCTATATAATAGGTCTGCACTCCTGCATCCTTAAAAACTGTTTCTATGTAATCGCCGAAGGGATCTTCTCCCAATTTCGTCAGAAATTTAGACGGGATTCCCAGCTTGGTCACGGCACCTGCCACGTTGGCAGGCGCACCTCCGGCTACTCGTTTAAAGGATGGGACATCTTTTAATCGCTGTCCTTTTACTTCCGGAATGAAATCAATCAACGCTTCTCCGATTCCACATAATTTATTCTTCATCATATCCTCCCTCAATCGCAAATGCATTTAACGGATAGATTGTCATTTGCCCGTGACAATTTCCTTCGATGGACAGGCATCCTTCCAGGCTGTAGATTCTTGAAGTAAATACTTCCTCTCCTCCATTGACAAAGATCTCCACAGAAGTGGTATCCGCAAAAACCTGTAAAGATTTCAGTTCTTCCAAACGCACTTTCCTGGTCGTTCTTCCTGCACCATAGGAACCCAGATCCAGTGTCAAAGTCTGATCCTCGTAGAATAAAAAGATTCCTTTCCGCAGTTCTATCCGCATATTATTGCATTTTTCAAAAGCAATTTCAGCCTCATATACATAATTGGTTTTGCTGATTTTTTTGTCTTCACGAAATAAGAGTGTAATTTTCTCATCACCGCGAAGTTGTTTCAATTCCTCAATTGGCTCCTGGATCAGTTTGCCCTCTCTGATACTGAGCTTTCTCGGAATTGTCAAGGCATGCTGCCAACCCATATCGGTTGTCGGATTGGTATATTCCGCATCGGGAATCCCCATCCATCCAATCAGAATCCGCCTTCCCTTTTCGTCCAGAAAGGTCTGGGGAGCATAAAAATCAAAGCCTCTGTCCATTAATTTAAGGTCTGTTATCTCATATTCATCCGTATCAAAATCGTAGTTTATTTTCATGGCTGTACACTGGTGTACGTTTTCGAAATCAATCCCTCTGGTCTCCACACCCTGTGGACACGACATTAAGATTTGTTCCCCATCCATCTCAAAGAAATCCGGACATTCCCACATATAACCGAATTTTTCTTCTGTGGTTATGCGGTTTTTGTAACTCCAGTTTTTCAGATCTTTCGACTCATACAGAAGAAGCATTCCTGTTCCTTCCTGATCTCTTGCCCCGAGCACCATGTAATAGACTCCATTTTGTTCCCATACTTTTGGATCTCTTATATGGTTGCTCATATCGGAAGGATATCGGTCCGTCGGTATCAGCAGTTCTTTTTCCGAAAAATCATGGCCATTTTTACTGCTAAAGGTTATTGTATTACTTCCCCTGCCGGAATTAATATAATCGTAATCATCCCGGTCAAAAAATTTTAGATTTCCTGTGTAAAAGAAATGAATTTCATCATTTTCCACAAAAGCCGAACCGGAATATGCCCCATGGGCATCATAATCAGAATTCGGAAACAAAACAGGATCATCCATTTTGTAATGAATAAAATCTTTCGTTGTATAATGTCCCCAAAGTTTTAATTCCCCTGTCGGTTCAAATGGCGTATATTGATAATAAATATGATAAATTCCCTTGAATTGGCATAATCCGTTCGGATCATTCATCCATCCGGTTTCCGGCATCAGATGAAACTGCAGTCTCCTTGGATCCTTTGAAACTTTCTCTCTATAATCTTTGTTTTCTTCATACCAGAGCTGATAATCTTCTTTATAAACCTTTTCATATTTTTTTAACATTACTTTTTCCTTCACCTGTTCTATTCTGATTTCTCTATTCTGTCGATTTTATTTTAAGGTCATGATACATGTGTTGTTGTCGACAGCTTCATTTGGCATAACGGATAATGCTTTCCCGCCATCCTTTGCCACAAGAAGCATAGTCTGGGTCTGATAGCCTTTTTCCACAATCAGGTTTCTGTCAAAGGACAAGAGTTTGTCTCCTTTTTTTACAGTATCTCCAACTGCTACAAAGTTTTTAAAGCCTTCTCCTTCCATTTTGACCGTATCGATTCCGGCATGGATTAACAGCTCAACTCCGTTATTTAATGTAATTCCTACGGCATGACCGGTTGGGAAGACCAGACTGATGGTTCCGTCTGCCGGTGCATACATCATATCCTCTGTGGGATTGATCGCCACACCGTCTCCCATTGCTTTTGAGGCAAAAACTTCATCTGCAGATTCGGATATTGGAAGCACTTCTCCTTTTACAGGAGCATAAATTGAAGTTTCTTCTGAAATTGTTTCTACGCTATCTTCTTTCTGTTCAATTTTGGCCGTATTGTCCTTTTTCTCTTCTGCTTCAATCCCGAATTTCTTCCAGAAAATAACGGTCAGTAAAGCGGATACACCCATGGAGATGACAAGACCAATGGCAAAGTTCAGATAATCTTCCGGTTTCATGGAAATGAATCCTGGGATTCCGGCTGCGCCTAATGCCTGTGCCAGAACCTTTGTTGCTGCGCAGTAAGCACTTCCTGCACCGGAGCCGATAATTGCTGCATAGAATGGA
>JALERO010000027.1 GCA_022764265.1 Eubacterium sp.
GATAGCATGATCATCTCCATAATAACGGTCTCCGTGGAATTCGATAAATCCATCAAACAGTCCACGAATATAGTCTTCTCCCACCGGACGTTTTATGGCTCTGGAAAGCTCCACTCTCTCCCAGGCAGTCTTTTCTTTTGCCCGTTCTATGGACACTTTTTTGCACGGTTTTTCCGGTGTTACATCCACCAGACTATCCAAATGATCCACGACTGCTTCTGCCATCTGTTCGGCAGCTGTATCCATTTTTGCTTCCTGTTTTTCTGCTTTGGCAGCCTTTCTTGCCTCCGGTGTTTTGTGAAGATCGAGAATATGAGAGAGCACCTCTTTCATATCCTTTCTCTCCACAATCTGATCTACAAATCCATGTTCCAGCAGAAATTCGGATCTCTGGAATCCCTTTGGCAGCTTCTGGTGGATGGTCTGTTCTATGACACGAGGTCCGGCAAATCCAATCAGCGCCTTTGGCTCTGCCAGTATGATATCTCCCAACGTAGCAAAGCTGGCAGTGACTCCACCGGTGGTCGGGTCGGTCAGCACTGAAATATAAAGAAGTCCTGCCTCGCTGTGACGTTTCAGTGCCGCTGAAGTCTTCGCCATCTGCATGAGAGAAGTCATCCCTTCCTGCATTCGTGCTCCGCCGGAGCAGGTGAAAATGATGACCGGAAGTTTTTCTTCCGTTGCTCTCTCCACTGCTCTTGTAATCTTTTCGCCTACCACATATCCCATGCTGGCTGTAAGAAAGCGACCGTCCATAACCATGATCACAGCTTCATTGTCACCGATCATGCCTTTTCCTGTCACCACTGCCTCATCAAGGCCTGTTTTTTCTTTTAACATGTTTACTTTATCCGGATATCCTTTCATCCGGAGAGGATTATTGTTCTGAAGTCCGGTATCCCATTCCTCAAACGTTCCTTTCTCCGTCAGAAACGCAATCCTTTTCTGTGCCGGCATACGAAGATAGCCTCCGCATTTCGGACATATATAAAGATTCCTTTTATATTCTTCCGTAAAAATACCTTTTCCACATTTATTACATTTCTTCAGTAATCCCTGGGGTACTTCCGGTTTATTTTCATTTTCAAAATTTTGTGATCTGCCTGTTCTTCTGATGGGCGTTTTTTTAAATATATTATTTAAATCCATTTACGCTCCTCCTGCATTTCCTCCAGAACGTGATCCATATAAGAGATCGTGATATCTCCTTCCTGATAATCTTCCCGCTCCAGTATGTCATACAAAAAATCAATATTTGTTGTTATTCCTTCAATAATAACTTCACCAAGTGCACTGTGCATTTTTGCAATGGCCTCTTTTCTGCTTTTTGCATACACAATCAACTTTGCAATCATAGAATCATAATATGGAGAAATGGTATATCCACTGTAAATTGCACTGTCAATGCGGATTCCTTTTCCTCCCGGCAGATACATATCTGTAATCGTTCCCGGACAAGGGCGGAAATTATGTCTCGGGTCTTCTGCATTAATTCTGCATTCGATGGCATGTCCTTTGATCTGGACATCATCCTGTGTGTAAGACAGCTTTCTACCATCTGCAATACGCATCTGTTCCTTTACCAGATCAATTCCGGTTACCCATTCTGTTACAGGATGTTCCACCTGTATTCTGGTGTTCATTTCCATAAAGTAGAATTTTTCGTCTTCTTCCAAAAGGAACTCTATCGTTCCCGCATTGGTGTAGCCTGCAGCCTTCGCTGCCTGCACCGCTGCTTTTCCCATCTTATCACGCAGCTCCTCGCTGACAGCAATGGATGGAGACTCCTCGATCATTTTCTGATGATTTCTCTGAATAGAACAATCTCTTTCTCCCAAATGAATCACGTTTCCATGCTGATCTGCAAGAATCTGAACTTCAATATGTCTTGGATTCTCCACGAAATGTTCAATGTACATTTGATTATCACCGAATGCCTGGCTGGCTTCTTTCTGAGCGGTCAGAAATTCCTGTACAAATTCTTCTTCGGAATATGCCACACGCATTCCTTTTCCGCCGCCACCAAGAACGGCTTTGATGATTACCGGAAATCCAATTTCCTTTGCGATGGTCAGGGCCCGGTTTTCATCGGTCAGTGCTTCCTCACTGCCCGGAATCACCGGAACCCCTGCCTGAATCATCGTGGTTCTCGCCATCGCTTTATTGCCAAGTTTGGCGATTGTCTCGGAATCAGGTCCGATAAATGTGATGTTGCAGGCTTCACAAAGTGCCGCAAAACGACTATTCTCCGAGAGAAAACCAACCCCGGGATGAATGGCATCTGCTCCGGTCACCATCGTCGCACTGATAATCTGTTCCATATTCAGATAACTGTCCTTGGCCGCTGCCGGTCCGATACAGACCGCCTCATCTGCTAACTGTGTGTGAAGTGCCTGCCGATCGGCTTCGGAATACACTGCAACGGTCTCAATTCCCATTTCTCTGCAGGCCCGGATTATGCGGATGGCAATCTCACCCCGGTTTGCAATTAATATTTTCCGAATCATATCTGTCTCCTTTATCCAATCATAAATGTCAATTCTGCCTTGACTACTGTTTTTCCGTCCACACTTGCTGTGGCTTCCCCGATTCCCATCGGGCCTTTTACTTTAATAATCTTGGTTTCCAGACGTACTTTATCGCCAGGAACAATTTTTCCGCGAAATCTGCATTTATTAATTCCGCCAAAATATGCGGTTTTCCCTTTGTTTTCTTCCAGGGATAAAATGGCTACCGCACCAACCTGAGCCAGTGCTTCAATTGTCAGAACTCCAGGCATGACCGGTTCCTGTGGAAAATGTCCACGGAAGAAATCTTCATGGAAGGTCACGCATTTATATCCAACGGCACTGACACCCGGTTCCATATCCTCAATATAATCCACCAGAAGGAAAGGATGTCTGTGCGGAAGGATCTGTTCAATTTCTTTAATTCCCAGTCTCATTGAAATCTCCTTTCCGAAGCTTAACCAATCCGGAACAATGGCTGACCAAATTCAACGGTTTCCTCATTGTTCACAAGAATTTCTGTTACCACACCGTCATATTCACTCTCAATCTCATTCATGAGTTTCATTGCCTCAACGATAGCAAGGGTCTGACCTTTTTTCACCGTATCGCCAACTTTTACAAAAGGTTCCGCATCTTCAGACGGTGCGGCATAGAAAGTACCTACCAGCGGAGATTTCACCAGCTCTCCTGCCTTTTCTTCCTGCGGCTGTGCTGCCGGCTGCTGTGGCTGCCCAGCCTGCACCTGAGGCTGCTGGGATATTTCATAAGTCTCCGTGCCTTCCTGTACCTGCA
This sequence comes from Eubacterium sp., assembly GCA_022764265.1. GTDB lineage: Bacteria > Bacillota > Clostridia > Lachnospirales > Lachnospiraceae > Anaerobutyricum. Next base: position 3,303 of record JALERO010000027.1, read on the forward strand.
CTATCGGAACAACTGCATTTGTCTTCACTTCCGGGCAGCTCATGGAAATACTGATATTGCCTTCTTTATATTCAAAATTGGAAAGTCCTGCTTCAGAAACTGCTTTCACTAATTCAAGGATTTCTTGGTACTGCATTATTCTCACTCCTCATATTTCTTAACCAAAAGGGTTGCATTGTGACCGCCAAATCCCAGGGAGTTGGACATTGCCACTTTTACATCCTGATGGAGCGCACCGTTGATTACATAATCGAGATCACAACCTTCATCCGGCTCCGTAGTGCCAACAGTAGGGTGAATGTATCCTTCTTCAATGGATTTCACGCAGGCAATCAGCTCAACAGCTCCGGCTGCTCCCAGCAAATGTCCGATCATGGATTTTGTGGAGCTTACCTTCACCTGATCTGCTGCATCACCGAGGGCACGGCGAATCGCTCTTGTCTCAAATAAATCATTGTGATGGGTACTTGTTCCGTGGGCGTTGACATAATCAACCTCTTCCGGTTTCACACCTGCTTCCTCCATGGCAAGCTCCATTGCTTTGGCTGCACCGCTTCCATCCTCGGCAGGAGAGGTAATGTGGTATGCATCACAGGTTGCTCCGTAACCGGCAAGCTCTGCATAGATTTTTGCTCCACGTTTTTTTGCATGTTCCAGTTCTTCCAGAATTACAACACCGGCACCTTCTCCAATGACAAAACCACTTCTCTTCTTATCAAAAGGAAGGGATGCCTGCATTGGATCATCGGCGGATGTTAAGGCAGTCAGATTGGTAAAGCCTGCCACTGCCACCGGAGTAATGCTGCTTTCTGTTCCGCCGGCAAACATCACATCGGCATCTCCACACTGGATTGCACGAAGTGCGTCACCGATGGAATGACTTCCTGTCGCACAAGCTGTCACCACGTTGGTACATTTGCCCTTGCATCCAAAGGTAATTGCCACATTTCCGGCAGCCATATTGCTGATCATCATTGGAATCAGTAAAGGATTCACTCTTTTTGGTCCTTTGGTAAGAATTTTTTCATGTTCCTTTTCCATACTGTTCAGACCACCGATACCGGAACCGATGATCACACCGACACGATATGGATCTTCCTCTTCCATATGAATATCTGCCATCTCTACTGCTTCTTTTGCTGCAGCTACTGCATACTGAGAAAATACTTCCATTCTTTTTGCAGATTTAAAATCCAATCTTTCCTTCGCTACGAAGTCTTTTACTTCTGCAGCGAGAGTCACTTTATAATCTGAAGTATCGAATTTGGTAATTGGTCCAATACCTACTTTTTCACTTTTAATTCCATCCCAGAATGCATCCACTGTATTACCAATCGGAGTCACAGCACCCATTCCGGTAATGACAACTCTACGTTTCATTGAAAGTCTCCTTCTATCATCTATATCAACCTTGATCAAAAACTGTCGTTTTCCTGTTTACATGACCATTCCGCCATCTACCAGAAGTACCTGTCCGGTAATGTAAGAAGCCATATCGGATGCCAGGAACAATGCCGCGTTGGCAATATCTTCCGGCTCAGCAAATCTGCCGAGTGGAATCTGTTTTTTCGCATTTTCCTTCACTTCATCTGACAATACTTCGGTCATTTCTGTTTTTACAAAGCCCGGAGCAATGGCATTGGCTGTAACATTTCTGGATGCCAGTTCCTTTGCCACGGATTTGGTCAGACCGATCAGACCAGCCTTGGAAGCACTGTAATTTGCCTGTCCGGCATTTCCTGCCACACCGGATACAGAAGTAATATTGATAATTCTGCCAAATCTCTGCTTCATCATCTGACGGCTGGCAAAGCGGATACAGTGGAAACTTCCTTTAAGATTTGTATCGATGACATCGTCAAAATCTTTTTCTGACATTCCCATCATCAATCCGTCTTTAGTAATTCCGGCATTGTTCACCAGAATATCAAGTCGACTAAAGGTCTTGATCACAGATTTGATAAATGCACTACACTCATCAAAATCTGCCACATTACAGCAGAAAATCTCTGCTTTGCCTCCAGCAGCTTCAATTTCAGTTTTCACTGCCTCTGCTTTTGCTTTATTTCCATGATAATGTACAGCAACACTGGCTCCGGCTTTGCCGTAAGCAAGGGCGATTGCCTTTCCGATTCCACCGGACGCTCCTGTCACAACTGCAACTTTTCCATTTAACATTCTGTAATCTCCTTAATTGCCTCGATGACTGTGTGCATTTCTTCTATATTATTAATCTTGAACATTTTCACATCTCTGCTGATTTTCCTCATGAAACCGGATAAGGTTTTGCCAGGTCCGATTTCCACGAAAATGTCCACTCCATCTTCAATCATTGTACGGATACTCTGTTCCCACATGACGGAACTGGATACCTGCTGTCTGAGTAATTCTTTGGTTTCAGCAATATCAGTCACCTTCTGTGCATTCACATTGGTCACATATGGAATCTGTAACGGTGTCCATGCAACTTTTTCCAATGTTTCATAAAGCTGATCTCCGGCTTCCTTCAGGAAAGGAGAATGAAACGGGCCACTGACATTGAGCGGCATTACTCTTTTTGCGCCGGCTTCCTTCAATGCCGGGGTGGCTGCTTCGATGGCGTCCTTTTTACCGGTTACCACAATCTGTCCCGGGCAATTGTAATTGGCCACTGTCACACCATCAAAAGCATCTGTCACTTCTTTTACCTTCTCTCCGGAAAGTCCGAGAACCGCTGCCATTCCACCGGAACCGTCAGGAACTGCATTATGCATGAGATTACCGCGTTTCCAGATAGTCTTTACCGCATCTTCAAAAGACATACCGCCAGCTACAGTGATTGCACAGTATTCACCAAGACTTAAACCTGCTGCCATATCCGGTTTTAAACCGTGGCTCATGATTTCTCTTGTCATGGCAAGACAGGTTGTCACCAGTGCCGCCTGAGTATAATCGGTACGATTTAACAGCTCATTTTCTTCAAAACAAATGGATGCAATATCCAGATCAAGAATTTTTGCACTCTCGTCAAATGCACTTTTGGCAAGGGCACTCTGCTCATAAAAATCTTTGCCCATTCCGATGGTCTGGGCACCTTGTCCCGGATAAAGAAATGCTATCTTACTCATAAATCTTTGTTCCTTTCAAAAGAGATTCCGCCTCTGCATTTAATCCCTCCACGATATCTTTACAGCTTCTGATTTCTTTTACCAGACCTGCAATTTGTCCGGCCATCACGCTTCCGTGGATCACATCTCCATCTACAACTGCTTTTTTCAGACCGCCAAGAGTCAGTTTTTCCAGCTCTTCAAAAGATGCACCTTCTGCCTCCAGACGAAGGTATTCTTTAGACTGTTGATTTCTCAGTACACGAACCGGATGTCCGGTACTTCTTCCTGTTACCTTTGTATCGATATCCTTTGCTTTTACAATCTTGTTCTTGTAAGCATCACTGGCAATGGATTCCTCCGCAGCTACAAAAATGGTTCCCATCTGTACTGCTTTTGCCCCCAGCATAAATGCGGCAGCAACTCCACGACCATCTGCAATTCCACCGGCAGCAATTACAGGAATAGATACGGCATCTACAACCTGTGGTACCAAAACCATCGTGGTGGTCTCACCGATATGTCCGCCGGATTCGGTTCCCTCTGCGATTACAGCATCGGCACCGGCACGCTCCATTCGCTTAGCCAAAGCTACACTGGCAACCACCGGAACAACCTTTACTCCGGCTTCTTTCCACATTTTCATGTATTTTTCCGGATTACCTGCACCGGTTGTCACCACTTCGATCTTCTCCTCTGCAATGAGCTCTGCAATCTGATCTGCTTCCGGGTTCATAAGCATGAGATTCACACCGAATGGTTTGTCTGTTTTCTGCTTCACTTTCTGAATCTGTTCCTTCACCCAGCTGGCCGGTGCTCCGCCGGCACCGATGATGCCGAGGCCACCTGCTTCTGATACGGCAGCAGCAAGTTCAGCGGTTGCCACCCATGCCATACCACCCTGGATGATTGGATATTCAATCTCAAAAAGCTTTGTAATTTCCGTTTTCATAAACTGCCTCCTGATTTAAATGAATACTGTAAATATTCCTGATTGATCAGAATTCCTGATTATGCCTGTTTGCTTTCAATGTAAGCAACGATATCTCCTACTGTATCCATTTTTTCCAAATCTTCAGAAGGAATCTCAACATCAAACTCTTCTTCTAAAGCCATAACCATCTCAAATAAATCAAGGGAATCAATATTCAGGTCATTTTTGAAGGATGCTTCCATGGTTACCTGATCTGCGTCAACTCCAACTTCTTCTACGATTAAATCTCTAATTTTTTCAAACATTATTGTTTCCTCACTTTCTTTCTTACGTAATGTTTTGGCAACGATTCAGAACCAGACTTTGAATCGCTACATATTTTTGATTGATATTTTTTGTTCTCTTTGTACGGTTTTAAACCGCTATATGTAATCCGGAAAACCCGGTAATTACCATTCCATGTAAAAGCCGCCCCAGGTGAGCCCGCCGCCAAATCCGGCAACGACCAGCTTCATTCCCTTTTTAAGCTTTCCTTCCCGGTTCAGGGAATCCAGTAATACAGGGATACATGCTGATGAAATATTCCCATGTTCCATGACATTCATCGGGAACTTGCTCTCATCCTGATGCATTCTTTTTGCAATGGCTTCCAGTATTCGGCGATTTGCCTGATGTAAAATGAAATAATCAATATCATCAGCGGTCTGACCACTCATCTCGAGGATCTCTTTTATCACCTTTGGCACCTGTTTTACTGCAAATTTGTAGATCTCCTTGCCATCCATCCAAACGTAATCAGAAAAAGGAGTCTTATCCTTTCCATGTCCAATACTGCAGGTAAGTGCATTGCCCTTTGTTCCGTCTGAATGAAGAACAGAAATAATTTTGTTATCCTCTCCTGTATCCTCTGCCTGAAGCACCGCAGCTCCTGCTCCGTCTCCAAACAAAATGCAGGTAGAACGATCTGACCAGTCTATTAAATTGGAAAGACATTCTGTTCCGATAATCAACGCAGTCTCAATCAATCCGGCTGCCATCTGTCCTGCTGCCATCTGATATGCTGTAATAAATCCTGTACATGCCGCATTCAGATCAAAGCTTGCCGCATGGGTCGCTCCCAATGCCGCCTGCACCTCACAGGCTACACAAGGAAGATTCTGTTCGGAAGAAACTGTAGATACAATGATCATATCAATATCATCCGGAGTAATCCCGGCATTCTCCACAGCTCTCTTCGCCGCGTGGATAGCCATACTCACAGCAGTATCGTCTTCTGCGATATGTCGGGTCTTAATCCCCGTCCGGGTCTGTATCCACTCATCGGAGGTCTCCACCATCTGAGAAAGCTCATTATTATCAACCACTCGTTCCGGCAGAAAGGAACCCGTTCCCGCAATTCTTGCTAACATACTGTTATCCTTTCTCTTTCAAACCTAAAACTTATCTTACTGAAATTATTTTGATTATCAAATTATTTAATTTGAACTTTAAATATTTTGATAATCAAACTTTTCGGTTATCAATATATCATACTTTCAAAGTAAGTCAAGAAGTTTTTCATCAGGTTTTTAAAAAAATACAATACTTTATTACACGACAGCAACAACAAATCACTCTTGAAATAGAATGAGCCATTTATTTTTTATCTCTTTTTGTTGCGAAGAGAGATTATATTGTCACGGGACTAAACAGATGTCGGCAGAGCGGTTCTGGCTCTGTTTGCTCTGGACAAATGGTTCCTACTATATTATACTCACATATAACCCGGTAAACATTTTAAGAAAAGAAAGTGAGTTTTATGAAAAAAAGAAAAAAATTTCTACTTATACCAGTGATTCTGGTGCTTCTGGCTTTGTATTATTACGTTGCATTGCCAGCCATCAACATTCATAATGCAGCAATGTGGAAGTTTATCATACTGATTCCGGTTCTATTACTTCTATATTATGCATTACCACACATCTCTTTCACGGGAAATAAAAGAAAGCCGATTCATATCGAACAGCTTCATAAAGGCAAAGTCTTCAAGTTGTTGCTTTCTCTGATCATCGTGCTTGTTGCCATGTATTTAGTTGGAAGTGCTCTCTCCTCTCCGGTCATCAATGCATCCAAATATCAGAAGCTTCTGACTGTGGAAAAAGGAGAATTTTCGGAAGATATTGCTCAGATTTCCTACGATCAGATTCCTCTTCTTGATAAGGATTCTGCACAGATTCTGGGTGAGAGAAAGATGGGAAGTCTTGTGGATCTCGCCTCTCAGTTTGAGGTAGCCAACCAGTACACACAAATCAATTACAACGACAATCCGGTCCGCGTCACACCTTTAAAATACGCCGGTGTGATCAAATGGTTTACCAATCGAAAAAATGGAATTCCTGCCTACATCAAAATTGATATGGCAACTCAGAAGACAGAGCTCGTCCGTTTGCAGGAAGGAATGAAGTATACGATTTATGATCATTTCGGAAGAAATCTGTATCGTCATCTTCGTTTTAAATATCCAACTTATATGTTCGATGATATCAGTTTCGAAATTGATGAAGAAGGAACTCCATACTGGATCTGCAGTACCAAGAAATTCAATATCGGGCTTTTCGGAGGACAGACTATCGGAAATGTGGTTCTCTGTAATGCCCTTACCGGTGAGTGTACCGATTACAAAATTGATGAAGTCCCAACCTGGGTTGACCGGGTATATTCGGCAGAACTTCTAATTAGCCTGTACGATTATTACGGTACTTTAAAACATGGATTTTTGAACAGTATTCTGGGACAGAAAGATTGTCTTGCAACCACCAACGGATACAATTATCTGGCAATCAATGATGACGTGTGGGTTTATACCGGCGTCACTTCCATCACCAGTGACCAGTCTAATGTGGGATTTGTTCTCATGAATCAGAGAACCATGGAAACGAAGTATTATGAGATTGAAGGTGCTATCGAAGATTCCGCTATGTCTTCTGCGGAAGGAAAGGTTCAGAATCTGGGCTACGTTGCTACCTTCCCACTTCTTTTGAACATCGAGCAGGAACCAACCTATTTTATGGCATTAAAAGATGCCTCGGGTCTTGTGAAGAAATATGCGATGGTAAATGTTCATAATTACCAGATTGTTGCCACAGGCGATTCAGTCAACGAATGTGAACAGACCTACAAATCACTTATGAGTGATAACGGTATTAAGACAGACGAAGAACAGGCCGTTGCCGAGAAAAAGACAGTGACGGGAACCATAAGCAAGATTGCAGAGGGTGTCATTGAGGGCAATTCCCATTACTATATTCTTCTGGATCAATCCGATGTCATCTATGATGTGACAGTAGCGGGTAACATTTCCATTATTCGTTACAATGTGGGCGATTCCATCACTTTGGAATATATAGAAGGAAACGATCGATGCAGCGTTGTCTCGATTCCGGAAGCACAATAAAACGGGGCTGTCGCACCAAAAACAGCCCTACCCTATGGCAGTGATTCATGCATTACATGGAATCGCTGCCATAGTTTTTTGAATAAGCGTGGCACCTATGGCATAATCGCAGACACGTTGCGTTTTGCTACTCAACTTTCGAACGTTTATGGAAACGCCAT
>JALERO010000067.1 GCA_022764265.1 Eubacterium sp.
GAAAATATGGTTTGGAATTGCTGTTATTATCTTGTTGATAATTCTGCTTATTATCTGGGTCAGGGATATTCATCGGTTGGAGGAAGAAAACAGCCAGCTCCAGATACATATTTTGGCGATGGAAGATTTCTATAATGAAATAAAAGATAAAATAGATGCCACCAGAAAATATCGCCATGATTTGGCAAAACACATTCAGACGATGGAGCAACTGGTAGATACTTATCATGGAAATCCTGCCTTTCAGGAAAATGTTGAGAGGATGAAAAATGAATTTTGTCAGATTGAAAACCGGATGTATGCAGATAACGAGTTGATTGATATAATTTGCCAGATTAAGAAGAGGGAATGTGATAGCCGAATGATTCAATTTTTTACACAAATTGATTCCATTTCAGCACTTCCTGTTTCCGAAATGGATATGGCCGGGTTGTTGCAAAATTTATTAGATAACGGAATAGAGGCATGCGAACGTATGAAAGATAAAAGGGAAAAGGAAATTCTTCTTGAAATTCATCATTTGGATAAAGGATTGGAAATTTCTTTAAAAAATACTTGTGATAATAAGATACCAGTGGATTTTCAGACAAGAAAAAAAAGAAAAGAAGAGCATGGTTTTGGTATAAAGATTATTCGTGAGATTGTAAACAAAGCGAATGGGAAGATTAGATATTCTTCCGGTGAGGGCTTTCTGACAGCGAATGTATTTTTGCCATATCATGTTTGATTTCAAGAACGCCTCGGCGTTCTTGCTGCGAGATGCGCGTCATGCATTAGCATGACAAATTTCTAATGCGCATCTCTGCAATCCGCCGGAGACTCAACATTTCAGAAGGGGATTGTCACCCGCTACTGAAATTGGTTAATTCCCCACCGCTTAGCGCTCTGTGCGCTTGAAGCGGGAAAATCCTTCTGAAATGTTGAATAATTTTACAACTTGATCAGCGAACAGAAAACAACAGGAGATGAATATAATGAAAATCGGTTTGTGCGATGATGACAAGGTGTGGTGCGATTATGCAGAAAAAGTCATTAAAGCATTTGCAATAAAAATTGAAATTAATGTGGAGATATCTGTTTTTCAGAATAAGCAGGAACTGTTACAATATGAAAAAGCACCGATGGATGTATTATTTCTGGACATCGAGTTGGGCGAGGACAACGGGATAGCTATAGCCGATGAGATTAATAAAAGATGGACGGGATGTCAGATTGTTTTTCTGACCAACTATTTATATTATGCATTGGAAATATTTCAGACAGACCATATATATTATGTTTTGAAAGAACAATTTGAGGAACGCATATCTGAAGTATTTAACAAAATAATTCACTTTTTTGAACAGAACAATACAAAAATCTCATTCCGGGGAGCAAGAGGTACGGAAATACAAATTTATCCTCAGGAAATTTATTATCTTGAAAGAAATTTAAGACAGACAATCGTCCATGCTACCTGGGGAGATTTTCAGGTGAAAGAAAAATTGGATGATATTTTAAAAAGATTGTCGAAATATGATTTCTCAAGATGCCACAATAGTTATATTATATATTTGCCGGCAGTTAGAGAGAAGAAAAAAGCATCTTATGTGCTGGAAAATGGAAAAGAAATTGTGATCAGCAGGGGATATGCAAAGCAGACAAAAGAAGACTGGATGCGATGGGCGTTACTCCAAATGTCCTAGTATGATTCTTTGTATTTTTTGGAAATATTACATTTATATGAAAGAATTTCATATTTTTTTCTCTGCAAAGTGTGTTATAATAGACGGGCAGTTGTTTGCGTACTGCGGATTATTACAGAGGAAGAGCATTTTGAAAGGAGTAAGTATGAAGGGAATTTATGAAAAATGGAACAGCATTAGTCTGATCATCCGTATTCTTGTGGGTATGATCATCGGTGCAATATTGGGAGTGGCTGTTCCACAGGCTACCGGGATTGCGATTTTAGGCGATCTATTTGTTGGAGCTTTGAAAGCAATTGCACCGGTTCTTGTTATGGTACTTGTAATGAGCTCTCTGGCCAACACAAAAGAAGGCCATAACGGGAACATGACGACAGTTATTGTTTTGTACATGTTAAGTACAATCATTGGAGCAATGGTAGCAGTATTTGCCTGCTTTTTGTTTCCGCTCAGCATCACTCTTACAGGAGTGGCAGGTGCGACGGAAGCGGCACCGGAAGGTTTGGTTGAAGTTCTGAAGAATCTTCTGATGAATGTGGTATCTAATCCGATTGATTCCGTGTCCAAGGCCAATTATCTGGGGGTTCTTGCATGGGCAGCCATTCTTGGTGTGGCACTGAAGAAATCCAGTGATTCTACAAAACAGGTGTTGGCTGATTTATCCGATGCAGTTTCCAAAGCGGTTCGATGGATCATCAGTTTAGCTCCGTTTGGTATTTTGGGATTGGTATTTAATTCAGTTTCCACCAGCGGTCTTGATATTTTCAAACAATATGGACAGTTGATTTTGCTTCTGGTGGGATGTATGTTATTTCAGGAATTTGTCACCAACGGCATTATTGTGGGTGTGTGTCTTCGGAAGAATCCGTATCCACTCATCTCAAGATGTGCGAGGGAAAGTGGTCTTACTGCATTCTTTACCCGAAGTTCCGCAGCCAATATTCCGGTGAATATGCAGTTGTGTGAGAAGCTGGGTCTTGATAAAGATAATTATTCGGTATCAATTCCTCTGGGATCTACGATCAATATGGATGGAGCGGCTATTACGATTACGGTTATGACTATGGCAGCTGTTCATACCATGGGAATTTCTGTAAGTATTCCGACAGCAATCGTATTGAGTATTATTGCTGCAGTTTCCGCTTGTGGCGCTTCCGGAGTTGCAGGAGGTTCCCTTCTTCTGATTCCGGTTGCCTGCTCTTTATTTGGAATATCCAATGATGTCGCAATGCAGGTGGTTGGTGTCGGATTTATTATCGGTGTGATTCAGGATTCCTGTGAAACAGCACTTAATTCCTCATCCGATGTATTGTTGACGGCGACGGCAGAGTTTATACAGTGGAGAAAACAGGGAAAAGAGCTTCCGTTTTAGTATAATGATTTAAGTATAAAGATAATTCAGATTAAATCGAGAATCTCGAAAATACGCAACCTGTTGACAGGGAGGATACGTCTATGATAGATCGTTTTGGGATTTCTGAGAGAAAAGTGGCAATTATCGGTGCCGGATTTGTTGGAGCATCCATTGCATATGCACTGACCATTCGAAAGCTGGCAAGAGAAATTGTTCTGATTGACATTGATGAAAAGAAGACAGAAGGAGAAGCACTGGATATACAGCATGGTATTCCGGATATGGGGATTTCTTCTGTTTATGCCGGGGGATATGAAGATTGTAAAGACTGTGATCTGATCATCATAACGGCAGGCAGGAATCGAAAACCGGGAGAAACTCGTCTGGATTTGATTGCAGGTAACTCTGCTATCTTAAAAAATGTGGTAGATCAGCTGAAAAAGTATTATACCAGAGGCGTGATTATGATGGTGAGCAATCCGGTAGATGTACTTGTCTACCAGTGTGCTCAGTGGATGGATCTTCCTAACGGAATGGTATTCGGAACCGGATGTATTCTCGATTCTTCCCGCTTGACACGGTTGATTGCCGATTATACAAAGTTGAATACAGAAGTAGTCAAGGCAACTGTTGTCGGAGAACATGGAGATGCACAGATTCCTATCTGGAGCAGGGCGTCCATTGCGGGAGTCCCGATTAAGGAATATTGTGAAAATGTCGGTCTCTCCTGGACAGAAAAAGAGAGAATAAATCTGACAGAAAAAGTACGCAGCATGGGTGCACGTATTATTGGAGGTAAGGGGAAAACCCATTATGGTATCGCAACCTGTGTCTGTTATCTGGCTGAGGCCGTGTTGAACCAGCGCCTGACGATCGCCCCTGTTTCCACAGTTTTTCAGGGTGAATATGGTATCCGTGATGTTTGCCTGAGCGTTCCCTCCATTATTGGAGTAAACGGTGTGGAAAAACGGCTGGAAGAGAGATGGTCTGATGAAGAATTTTCAAAGTTTCAGCAGGCCGCAGAGAAAATGAAAGGGGTGCTGAGAAAGTTATGAATAGAGCAAGAGACTTCAGAGAACGGGCGAGAATGGCATTAGGAGGTCATTGGACGTCTGCGGTGGGAACCACTTTACTTGCAGGTATTTTGGGCGGAGAAATCTGTACTTCCGGTGGGAATGGAACCGGAATTACAAGCTTGCTTCAGAAAAAAAGTGAGTTGACTGATGAAAATTATTACAGCCAGACTTTTGGTAATATCCCGGCAACAGTCTGGATTGTTCTGGCAGGAATTATAATGGGACTGGTTTCAATTATTCTGATATGGGCGCTTGTTCAGCTGTTTGTCGGTAGTTTTGTCAGTCTGGGTTTAATCCAGTATAATTTGAATCTGATTGACGGAAAAGAAGTGACGGTCGGACAGATTTTTTCAAAGACTTCCATGTTCGGAAAAGCTCTCTGGCTTAGAATACGTACAGCACTTTTTGTGTTTTTATGGACATTGCTTCTTATAATACCGGGAATTATTATGTCTTATGCATATAGTATGGCTGGCTATATTATGACGGAGAATCCGGAAATGTCCGCCAAAGAAGCAATGGAAGTATCCAAAAAAATGATGCAGGGAAATAAATGGCGCCTGTTTTGTCTTCAATTCAGCTTTATTGGCTGGATGATACTGGGTTCGCTTACCTTGGGAATTGGTTTTTTGTGGATTAATCCATATATGAATGCAGCAGTAACTTCGTTTTATGATGATATTTCCAGAGAAACAATAGAATATTAATGTCTATTTACCAAATTCAGATGCTAAAAACGAATTATATAGTGATGTCATGGTAAATAATGAGGCGCAGTTTCCTATCTAAACAATAAAAGGGGGCTGCGCTACTTTTTGTGCACGGCAACGAAGTTGCTTTCTGATGTGGCTAAAAATGTAAATCATAAATAATTTTATAATAACATATTTGATTATTACAGTACAGGTAATATTTAGATTAATTTATATTTTATATAAATATAAAATAATGTAAAATTACCTATAATTTACAAATAAGTATATTCCTTTTCTGGCAAAAATTGGTATAATTATTTTGTAAACAAATCAGAACGCATTTTGCGAAATGATTTGAGATTATTATAGAGGGAGATTATTATGATGAAATTATTAGTACAAAGGAAAAGCCTGATTACGGAATATGGAAAGTATCATTTGATTTATGAGCTGTTAAGATTCCAGGAGAATGATATTGAAGGCGAAGAGGGGGGAGACAACTATTTTGGAATAAGGGTTTTACAATTCAGAGAGAATGGGACACTGTTTGATCAGAATGAGGTATTGGGTATTACAGAAGACTATATTGAAGCGGAGAAGTTATTCCGTAAATGTGTAGATGGCATTGTGATGCCGGTTCATTTAACAGAATTGGTGGATGAATGGAATTATACACTTCAATCATTTTGATACCATTTTAAACTGCTTTCTTATTCTCAATTTTATTTCCTGAAAAAATATGTTATTATTTATCTTGTGTCATGCTGACGCATGACGCGCATCTTGCAGCAAGAACGCTGAGGCGTTCTTGAACTTAAAGAATTCATTTCATGAATTGAAAGGGGAGAGATTGATGAGATATAAAGCAGTTTATCAGGGAGGAAGCGGAGAAATCGTTGAGAAGAAGTCACGCTTTATTGCCCATGTGCAATCTGCTCAGTCTGTTGAGGAAGCACAACAGTTTATTGATGAGATAAAGAAAAAATATTGGGATGCGAGACATAATTGTTCTGCATTTTCCGTAGGCATAGATAGTGTAGTGACTCGAAGCAGTGATGATGGTGAGCCTAGCGGAACGGCTGGGAAGCCGATTCTTGAAGTGATTCTGGGAAGCGGTATTCATAATATTGTGATTGTGGTTACCCGTTATTTCGGAGGAACATTGCTGGGAACCGGTGGCTTGGTTCGTGCTTATACAGAGGCTGCCAGAGCAGGTATTAATCAGGCAGACATTATCGAGAAAATTGAGGGTAATCGCATGATTCTCGAGACAGATTATACTGATTTGGGTAAGATACAATATTTGCTTGCACAGAATGGTGTTACTGTTGAGAATACAGATTATGCGGATAAAGTGATTATTCACCCATTATTTCCGAAAGAAGATAAACAGAGGCTTTGTAAGGCTTTAGTGGAGGCAACAGGAGGAAGGGTGAAGATAGTCGAAGAAGAGTTGGTTTACTTTGGAACTGTAGATGGGGAAGTTCTGGTATTTGATTAGTATGATTCACCCTGTATTACCGCCGGGATTCCGGCGGTAGAAATTATCGAAGTCGGAGAAAACACCGACTTCAATAAAAACCTCCGGCGGATTGCATCATTCTACTAGATTATGATTGTCCGTTTCTCTTTGCGCGATATCGAGCAGTCGGATCTAAGATTTTCTTTCGAATACGGATATTTTTAGGAGTGATTTCCAGTAATTCATCTGTATCGATGAATTCCAACGCTTGTTCCAGACTCAGAATTTTTGGCGGAGTTAATTTCAGTGCGTCATCGGAGCCGGAAGCGCGGGTGTTTGTAAGTTTTTTTGTCTTGCAGACATTCACCTCGATATCATCGGTTTTACCATTTTGTCCGATGATCATTCCGGAATATACTCTTTCTCCGGGACCGACAAATAAGGTTCCTCTTTCCTGGGCATTGAACAATCCATAAGTGATGGTTTCACCGGATTCATATGCGATAAGAGAACCCTGTTTACGATATTGAATATCTCCTTTATATGGACCGTAGCCATCGAATAAAGTATTAATGATACCGGTACCTTTGGTATCTGTCATAAATTCTCCACGATAGCCGATCAGTCCACGGGACGGAATGGAGAATTCCAGGCGGGTGGAACCGGAACCGGACATACTCATATTCTGAAGTTCCCCTTTTCTCTGACTCAGCTTTTCGATGACAGTGCCGGAGAATTCATCCGGTACATCGACGATGGCGATTTCCATTGGTTCTGTTTTTTTGCCATTTTCGTCAGTATGGTACAGAACCTCTGCTTTGCTGACTGCGAATTCATAACCTTCCCGGCGCATGTTTTCGATTAAAACAGATAAATGAAGCTCTCCACGACCTGATACTTTAAAGGAATCTGTACTTTCCATTTCTTCCACACGAAGACTGACATCTGTGTTTAATTCACGCATCAGACGGTCACGGATATGGCGGGAAGTGATATATTTTCCTTCCTGTCCGGCAAGAGGACTGTCATTGACCAGAAACTGCATGGCAATGGTCGGTTCTGAAATCTTCTGGAATGGAATCGGCTGAGGATTATCCGGAGAACAGATAGTATCTCCAATGTGGATATCTGAGATACCGGAGATAGCAACAATTGAACCGACGGTTGCTTCGTTTACTTCAATTTTTGATAATCCATCGAATTCATAAAGCTTACTGATTTTAACTTTTTTATTGATGGAAGAATCGTGGTGATTGACCATGATTGCATCCTGATTCACGCGAATAGAACCGTTTTCGACTTTTCCGATACCGATACGCCCCACGTATTCGTTATAATCAATGGTGCTGATGAGTACCTGAGTATCTGCGTCCGGATCACCAGTCGGAGCAGGAATGTGTTTTATGATCGTCTCAAACAGAGGCTTCATATCAGTGCCGTGTTCGTTTAACTCCAGCATGGCAATGCCGGATTTTGCGGAAGCATAAACAAAAGGACTGTCTAACTGATCGTCATCGGCATCCAGTTCAAGGAAGAGTTCCAGAACTTCGTCCATAACCTCTTCCGGTCTTGCTTCCGGACGGTCGATTTTATTAATACATACAATGACCGGATGGTTTAATTCCAGAGCTTTTTTCAGTACGAATTTGGTTTGTGGCATTGGACCTTCAAAGGCATCAACCACAAGAATGACACCGTCAACCATTTTTAAAACACGTTCTACTTCGCCACCGAAATCAGCGTGTCCAGGGGTGTCTATAATGTTAATTTTCACACCATCATAATGAATGGCGGTATTTTTTGAGAGAATGGTAATTCCACGTTCTCGTTCGATGTCGTTGGAATCCATGATTCTCTCGCCGACATCCTGATTTTCACGGAAAGTTCCGCTTTGCTTCAGAAGTTCATCAACTAAGGTTGTTTTACCGTGATCTACATGAGCGATGATGGCCACGTTGCGGACATCTTCTCTTGAAATTTTCATAAATAGCCTTCTTTCTTTGGGTAAAACGGCTCATATTCAGGATTTGAACCGATTCTTTTATTAGTTTAACTATCTTTTGCGACTGAGATAATATTTCCAATAAACTAAAGTATTTTAGCATAATCCGTGAAAAGACACAATAATAAAGTTTATGAAATACCATCAGAGATAAAATTATTTAATAATAATAAGGAAAATAAGAAATTTCATAAAATCTGCATATGTTTTAAGGTTGACATTTTAAAACAGAATTATTATACTGAATCTGTTTATCAAAGTCAAAGAGGACTCTGTGTATACAAAAAAGTATAATTGATTGTCATCGATTTTTGCCTGAAATGTAGTTTTTTGCAGATAATATGAAATATTTTTAAAAAAGCTGAAGATTTAATCATAATTCTGATTTGTCTGGAATACACATAAATGTATACAGATGGCTGTGCTACATACAGGGAGGAGCAACTATGACAGAAAAAATATTAAAAAATAACCAGGCGGTTGTCGCTGGAGAGATTATTTCCGATTTTGAATTTAGCCATGAGGTTTTCGGAGAAGGATTTTATATGGTGAAGCTGAAGGTGAGCAGACTCAGTCATTCAAGTGATACGATTCCTTTGCTTGTTTC
>JALERO010000098.1 GCA_022764265.1 Eubacterium sp.
AATATGTGGCATGATAATCTTCACTTCTACTCCCCTTTTAGCGGCATATACGAGGGCCATCATCATCTCATAATCCAGAATCAGATAAGGGGTCATGATATGTACATAATGCTGGGCGGTATTTAAAATATCCAGATACACTCGTTTTCCGATCCGCTCTTCACCAAAAGGGCTGACTCCATAAGGAATGAAATAGCCGTCATCGCGGATGACATCCATCCGCGGGGAACAATAATTTTCATAGTTTTCGGATTTCTGCTCGGAGATATTCCACATTTCCAGAAAAAGATAAGTGAACTTTTCCACTGCCTTTCCCTTTATCATGATAGCAGTGTCCTTCCAGTGACCAAATCTCTCTTTCTGATTAATATACTCATCAGCCAGATTGGTACCGCCGGTGAAGGCAACCTTACCGTCGATTACAAGAATCTTTCTGTGGTCTCGGTTGTTGTAATGAGAAGAAAACATCGGCTTAATTGGAGAAAACATTTTACACCGGATTCCCTCTTCTTCCAGAAGCTTCGGATAGAAATAAGGCAACAATGTAAGGGTGCACATGCCATCATACAGGAAGCGGACTTCCACACCTTCTTTTACCTTATCCTTCAATATGTTCAGAATCGAGTTCCACATGATTCCTTCTTCCACAATAAAATATTCCAGGAAAATGAATTTTTCTGCTTTTTTTAACTCCGTTAAGATATCCCTGTACTGATTGTCTCCCAAGGGATAGTATTTTGCCTCTGTCTTTCCATAGACGGGACACTGTCCATAATGATACATATAATCGGAAAATCTTGTCATCAAACTGCTTTCTTCCTGCAACCTTTCCTTCACTGCCGCTTCCTGTTGGAGATATTCCTTTGTTTCCTTTGACAAGGCTTCCAGTCGCCGTTTAATAATTTTAGTGCCGGGTTGGAGATAAATGTACAGATAAAAGATGGAGCCAAACACCGGGAAGACCAACACCGGCAGCATCCATACCAGCTTAAACTCAGGTGTACCTCGCCCATTATACAGGTGAAGAACAACCAGTAAACCCACAACGACAAACGCAGCATAAACAATCATGCTGTATTCTCGCAAATACATGAATGTGACAATCATCAGGGCAAACTGTAGCACGAATCCCAGAACCACAAGCAAGGTTCTTCCATATATAATCGTTTTTACCCCTTTGATTCCTTTTTCTTTTAATTCACCAAATGTCATCTATGTCCACTCCTCTTTTGGTAGTCAATTTAATCATTGAACTTTATTCTACCATGTTTTTCCTGAATGGAACACTTTACCTTTTAAAGTTAACTTCTCATTTTCAAGATTCTCATTACCCTCGGGCGATTGTATCGCTGCATGATTACAAACAGCAGATCAATCAAAGAAGCCACCAACGATGTTGTAATAAAAATCGCCGGAACCCCATAGGGAATGATGAACAAAACAGGAACAAAGGACAAAACCATTATAATTCGATGAACCAGTTCCGCCTGCGCCATGTTATGAAGCAAAACCTCCATACTGTTTGTGGAAAGGTCAAATTGTTCCGGTTTTGCCGTAATCATATGAAGCTTCCATTTCTTTACTTTCAGTACTCGATATAGTTTTTCTTCAAATTTATATATATGAAAGCCCGGGGAATCCAGATTAAATTTGCGATCGCGATAAATTACAGTTACCAACTCTCCCACCATAAGCCGCATGGCAAAATGATAGGAGATTGTTAGAAAAGTTATGTATACAGACAGCATCCATCCTTGCCGGAATATATTGTGTAATACTGCAAATGTAATGGTGAGTATCACAAAAACAATATTCACACAAATTAATATAATTAAATTTTTTGATATTTTTTGGCTCATATTATTCTTTGCGGTTAAATGTTTTATAAAATAACCGAACATGTGCTTCCAGTTCTTTCATATACGCTTCCTCTTTCTCGGGATGTCTGTCACATTCTCCCAGCAAGACAAGAATCGGCGCATCGTACATCATGGCTAATATGGCCGGATCTTCCTGTACCAGAACACCGGCAGCCATCATTTTACTGAATAGCCCTTTGTGATAATTATGAATCTGATTGACATATCTTTCAGAATAAAGTTCTGACAGCTCCGGTGAACGGAACTGCTCAATCGTCATCATTTTACGAAACTGACTCACATATTCATCATGTAAAGAATAATGAATCAGTGCTTTCACCTTTTCCACAAGATTATCATCCGTAATCTGTTCAAATACCTCCACATCCTGTTCGGAATCCTGAACGTGAACAGAAATGGTGTCAGTAAAGGCCTCATATCTTGTTGCGGTCTCTTCAAATATGGCATCAAAAATATCCTGTTTGCCCTTGTAATGCTTATATAAAGACGGGGCTTTAATCCCGACTGCCGCAGCAATCTGTTCCACACTCACCGCATCATATCCCCTTTGGGAAAATAAGCGTAATGCTTCCAGTAGAATTCTATGTTTCGTATCCATGATATTGCTCCTATTCGAGATTCACAATTTTAACAGCTAATGTGCATTAGCCACAGTATAAGTTAAAAACCATTAGCTGTCAAGGGTTATTTCTATTGTTCTGCGGCTGGTTCCGCAGCTGGTTGAAGAACAATCTGGCTGGTTAAATGTTCCGTCCATTTCTTGTTGAAGGATGCCACCAGATTCCAGGTTGGTAGAGTGGTATATGTAATGTTTTCCTGTCCGTTAAACAGTTGTGTTCCGGTAACCGGATGGGCAGCCAGATATTTTACCTGATAATCAGACAGACGGTCAGCGATCAGCAGAGCCTGTCTTCTGGTGATGAGCTGTTTTGCATTTTTGCAATAATCATCGGGAGCCAGTCCATTTTTCAGGAAAATAGCATAGGCCTCCTTCTCTTCATCGGTAAGACTTTCTGTATTGGTGGTGTCCGCGAGGATCTCCTCCACTTCCTTATCGGTCAAATGTGCCGGATAGATGTCATTAATGAGTT
>JALERO010000106.1 GCA_022764265.1 Eubacterium sp.
AATCGCGCCGGCAACACCGGCGATATTCCCTGTTCCAACGGTTCCGGCAAGCGCGGTACAGACAGCCTGAAATGGTGTGATGGCACCCTCGGCAGCCTCCGATTTATGGAAAATCTTTCCGACTGTATTCTTGATGGCAAACGGAAACTTTCGAATCTGAACAAATCCCGTCCGGAAGCTGAGATAGAGACCGACACCGATGATACAGACCATGGCCGGCAGCCCCCAGATGAAGTTATTTACGACAGAATTGATGGATGAAATAATGGAAAACATAAAAACCCCCTTGTATTTTCGAATTTAACGTGACTGTTCAGAAACAACCTCGAAAACACTTTGTGTTTCCTCGGTGAGGCGTATCCGTCACATAGATTGATATAAAAAAGTATTCTTAAATGCAAGCATTCATCGTTTTTTTGTATCAATCTGCTGGCTCTGAACAGTTCATATGAATATTAATATTCAAGAACGCCTCGGCGTTCTTGCTGCGAGATGCGCGTCATGCGTTAGCATGACAAATTTCTAATGCGCATTTCTGCAATCCGCCGGAGGCTTAACATTTCAGAAGGGGATTGTCACCCGCTACTGAAACTGTTTTATTTCCCACCGTTTAGCGCTCTGCGCGCTTGAAGCGGGGGACTTCTTCTGAAATGTTAACATAAAAAGATAAAACTGGAAAGAATTTAACGAAAAAATAAACTTGTTTTTTTTAATAATTTATACTATACTGTGTTCGTTTAAAAAGAAAATCAGGGGAGCTTCGCATGAGAAGCTGAGAGTAAGGTAGCCCTTTGACCCTTAAAACCTGTTGGATAATGCCAGCGTAGGAAGTATAAATGTTTATGGATAGCGCCCGCATTTTGCAGGTGCTTTTCTTTTTTTCATTTACAGAAACAATAAGAAAAATCATACGTTAGGAGGAATAATATGAACGCAAGTGTAGCAATTCAGGTTTTGCCAAATGTGCAGGGTGAAGATGAAGTCATTCGTATCGTGGATGAAGTGATTGATTATATTAAATCCACCGGGTTAAATTATTATGTGGGACCCTGTGAGACATCCATCGAGGGCGATTACGATCAGCTGATGGAAATTGTGAAGAACTGTCAGCTTGTTGCCGCAAAAGCAGGGTGTAAAAGTATGAATACCTATGTAAAGATTTCTTATAAACCTGAAGGAGATGTGCTTACCATTGACAAAAAAGTTACAAAACATCACCAGTAAGCTTCCGGCAGTGGCAGCCCTTTGTCTGATCCTGCTGGTCTGGTTTGTTGTTTGTGAATCAGGATCCATTCCGGCTTATATGCTGCCATCTCCGATGAAGGTGATGGGAGCACTGGTCCGTGATTTTCCGCTGATTCTCATGCATGCCCGGATTACATTGCAGGAAGCTTTTTACGGACTGATGATCGGAATTGGACTGGCCTTTGTGACAGCCACCTTAATGGATCATTTCCTGGTTTTGAATCAGGCCCTATACCCGATCATGATTATTACCCAGACCATACCGACCATAGCCATCGCGCCACTTCTGGTACTGTGGATGGGCTTTGGGATGGCACCGAAGATCACTCTGGTTGTGATCACCACCTTCTTCCCGATTACTGTCGGACTGCTGGACGGGTACAAAAGTGTGGACCGAGATTCTATTGATCTGATGAGAGCCATGGGTGCTTCCCGTTTACAGATTTTCGGACATGTTAAGCTGCCTGCTGCCATGCCTCATTTTTTTGCCGGACTGAAAATATCAGCCTCCTATGCGGTTGTGGGTGCGGTGATTTCCGAATGGCTGGGCGGATTTAACGGTTTGGGAGTTTATATGACCAGAGTAAAAAAAGCCTATGCCTTTGATAAAATGTTTGCGGTGATTATTTTTATTGTTGTGATCAGCCTGCTTTTAATGTTGGTGGTCAACATAATACGCACCATATCCATGCCATGGATATCTATCTCAGAAGGGGATTCCCCTTCCTCAAATGTGTGAGATATTAGAAAAGAGAGGAGAAAAAATGAGTAAGAATACAATTAAAAAACTGACAGCAGCAGTGTTAAGTGCTGCTATGGTAGTTGGTCTGGCTGCCTGTGGTTCTGCGGGAAATGAAGCGGACACCACAGAATCCGGAAAAGAATTAACCAAGATTACCTTCTGTCTTGATTGGACACCAAATACAAACCATACCGGAATTTATGCGGCAAAGGCCCTGGGCTATTACGAAGAAGCCGGCCTTGATGTGGAAATCGTACAGCCGCCGGAAAATGGTGCGGCAACTATGTGTGCCTCCGGACAGGCTCAGTTTGCCATCGAGGCACAAGATACCATGGCAGCAGCTCTCGATGAGGGCAGCGAACTGGGAATTACTGCCGTTGCAGGATTGATTCAGCACAACACATCCGGTATTATTTCCAGAGCCGGAGACGGCATTGACAGTCCAAAGGGACTGGAAGGCAAAACCTATTCCACCTGGGAGATTCCGACCGAAATGGCAATGCTGGAAAATGTAGTAACTACCGATGGCGGTGATTTCAGCAAGGTGAAATTAATCCCAAATGATGTGACCGATGAACCGGCAGCATTGGCCGCTCATCAGACCGATGCCATCTGGATCTTCTACGGATGGGGAGGCATCAACGCAGAGATTGAAGGCGTTGATTGTGACTACTGGAATTTCAGCGATATCAACCCAGTCTTTGATTATTACACACCGGTTATCATTGCCAACAATGATTTCCTGAGTGAATCACCGGAAGTGGCCAAGGCATTTCTTGCCGCAACCCAAAAAGGATATGAATATGCCATCGAGGCACCGGAAAAAGCAGCAGATATGCTGATTGCCGGAGACGATACCGGCTCTCTCCAGGGATCAGAGGAACTGGTATATGCCAGCCAGAAATGGCTTTCTGAACAGTATGTAGCAGATGCTGTGAAATGGGGATATATCGATCCGGCAAGATGGGATGGATTCTACACCTGGCTGTATGAAAATGAATTGACCACAAAGGATCTCACCGGAATCGGTTATTCTAATGATTATCTTCCGGAATAATGGGAAATGAAAGGTGACACTATGGCATTATTAAAAGCAGAGCATGTCACAAAACAATATGGTGGCAGGACGATTATCAAAGATATAAACATCGAACTTCACCGGGGAGAGCTGGTTTCTTTGCTGGGAGTGAGTGGTTCCGGAAAAACCACATTATTCCATGTGCTTTCCGGTCTGATCGCTCCGGAAGAGGGCAGGGTTTTTCTGGAAGGCGAAGACATCACAGCGCATCCGGGCAAAATCAGCTATATGATGCAGAAGGACCTGCTTCTTCCCCACAAAAAAATTATCGACAATGTCTCCCTGCCCCTCGTGCTACATGGGACAAAGAAAAAAGAAGCCAGAGAGAAGGCAGATCCGCTGTTCGAGGAATTTGGACTGGATGGAACCCAGTACCAGTATCCATGCCAGCTATCCGGGGGAATGCGTCAGAGAGCAGCGTTGCTCCGGACCTACCTTTCCTCGGGTGGCGTCGCGCTTCTGGACGAACCCTTCAGTGCCCTCGACACTATCACAAAATCTGCGATTCATCGATGGTATCTGGATGTCATGGAACACATTGATCTGGCCACATTGTTTATTACCCATGATATTGACGAGGCCATTTTGCTCTCGGACCGTATCTACATTCTGAACGGTTCGCCGGGAGAAATCAAAGATGAAATTATCATAAAAGAAAAGAAACCGAGAGCAGAAGATTTTTATCTCACTGACCGGTTCCTGGAATATAAACGCGAAATAATCCGACGGATGTAATGATAATTATGGGGTCGGAACTTATGTCTTCCTTCGGGGGTCAGGACATGTGAACTTCATAGCAAACTGGAGCCTATGTTGTTCACAAGTCCTGACCCCCGTTTCTTCATAAGTTCCGATCCTATTTGTTTTGCAGCCATAAGGTGTCGTCCCCGTAAGTCCTGGTAAACTCAAAGTACTTGACGATATATAGTACCTAGTATAATATAGTACCAAACAACCGGGGTCGGGACTGGTGGAGCCGATAACCGGGGTCAGGACTTGTGAACTTCATAGCAATCTGAAGCCTGTGTTGTTCACAAGTCCTGACCCCATTAAGCCAGAGAAAGGATGAACCATGAACGCACAATTTAAAAAGGGAGTACTGGAACTGATTGTTTTAGTTGCTGTCTCGAGCCGTGACATGTATGGCTATGAGCTGGTCGCAGAGGTCTCGAAGGTGGTCAATGTGAAAGAGGGGACCATTTATCCCATCTTAAAACGTCTGACCAATGAACATTATTTTGAAACCTATCTGCGAGAATCCACGGAAGGACCGCCAAGGAAGTATTATCATCTGACAGCGGCAGGGATTATGCATCTGGATGAGATCAGAAAGGAATGGGAAGATTTTAGCAAAAGTGTCAATCATTTTTTAAAGGAGCAGAGCCATGAGTAAAGAGGATTTTTTAAAGGAATTGGAAGACCGGTTGAAGGTTTTGGATTACCGGGAGCGACAGGATATGCTGTCCGAATATTCGCAGCATATTGATATGAAAGTCCGGAGTGGAATGGAAGAAAAGGAGGCAATCGAGGATTTTGGAGATATTGACAGCCTCGCCCAGGAGATTCTGGAGGCTTATCACATAGACCCTGATTACAGAGTGCTGGAAGAAAACCAGCCGGAGAAAAAAGAGAGAAGGGTGGGGAAGAAAGCAAGAAAAGCTGTGGAAAAAGCCAGCGAATCTATATCCGGATTTCTGGAACAGAGGAAGATACATAAAGAAGAAAAGCGTTCCACAAAAAAAGAGAAACAGGATAAATCGGGATCGGGACTTGTGAACGACACAGGCTTCGGATTTAAAAAAAGTTCACCAGTCCCGACCCCATGGACCAAGAGAAGAAAAAAGTGGCACAAGGAGGTGTGGAAGTGGATGAAATGGATTTTGAGAATGTGCATAAAGGCAATTTTGATCGTCATTACGATACCGGTTGTTGTGGCTGATATTCTGGCATTGTTTGCTTTGGGAGTGTTGCTCATTTTGCTGGTGCAGGGATATCCGCTGATTGGAGTGACTATTGGAATCTGTGGGGCAGTTCTCTGTTGCAGTGCCTATAGTCTGCTGGTGTTCAGTTATGTTGTTGAGAGAAAAAGAAATAATTCCGGGAGGGAAGTGGAAGCATGAATTTAAAAGGAAATTACAGAAAGATAATTGTTTTGATATTGGCGATTGGCATTTTACTCTGTGGCCTCGGAACCGGTGTGGCGATTTCTGAATACTCTTCCTTTGAATATCTTGGTCAGAAGAATCTGGGTGGCGATGAACTGAAAACTGATACTTTTCAGGAAACATTATATCGAGGGAAAAACGGTAATGGGGAAGTCTACATCCATTCTTATGGTTTAGGAGAAGAGAAAATCAGTCTGGAGACATCGAAAAAGGTTCCAAAAGATCAGATTCAGTTTGTGGTAGAGTATAATCCAAACAATGTCCAGGATATCCATATAGACAAAGAGGATTCTTCTGAATACAATGAATATGCAGAAGATGCGGAATATCCACAGGAAATCGAATACGTTACATATTATCTGAGTCCTGTTATGTCTGAGCACGATCAATTTGGCATGATGATGAGTTATAAAGACGAGATACTGGAGAATCTGAAAGAAAAACGGTTTTATGAATATGATTACAAAACAATTCAATCCGTAAGAGTCGTTGTACATCCATCCAATAAAGATGTAGTTAAGATATATTAATCGTGTTCCCGACCTGGGATACAAAAAAGCTGGAAGGCTTTTTCATGAAAAGTATCATGGATAGCCTTCCAGCTTTTTGTATGTGTTATTATTTCTTTG
>JALERO010000142.1 GCA_022764265.1 Eubacterium sp.
TGTCCCAGCTTGCCCTTGAAATTAGATACTTTACCGAAAATGGATTTCCTTAATATCTTATATGCCTCCGATGATTTTGCCATGAGATAATCCCACACGTCTTCCCGCATCTCATCAGCTTCCTCCGTGTCCATCTTCATCAGAAGTACCGAAGTCACAAGTAGAATCGTCTCAAGATAATGCTGCATATAATCCTTTAACTGCTCGCAGGAAAAGCTGCTTTCATGCTTTGCATATATATCAATCATAATCTTATTTACACGAATCTGCTGATCAATTCTCGAAATCATCACTTTTTCATTGACAGACTGATCGTCACGTCCGATGAAATAACGGTAAAAATCCACATCAAGATAGTACATTTTCTTTACGTATGGCAACGGCCAGTACACAAAAATATTATCAACGTAAAACGTGTGTTTCGGAAGTTCAAAGCCACAGCTTCTTAGCATTTCTGTTCGATAGATTACCGAATGCATTAAAATATTCTGGCTCGGCTTAAAATGTCCGATCTCCTCCCATCCGAAATAACGGTTTTCCGGAAGGATGGAATGATACTGAATCACTTTTTTATGCTTTGCACCCTGTTTCTCATATACATAGTTGGAAATAAGCATATCCAGAGGTTCTTCCTCTTTGACCGCTTCCCGAAGGAAATCCAGAATCTGTTTATACGCATCCTGGTCTACCCAGTCATCACTGTCAACAACTTTATAGAAATATCCTGTAGCATTGCGAAGACCGGCATTGACTGCTTCCCCATGTCCTCCGTTTGGCTGGTGAATTGCCTTGACGATGCCCGGATATTTTGCCTGATACTCGTCTGCGATCTGAGGAGTCGCATCCTTAGATCCGTCATCTACAATTAAAATCTCTACCTCTTCCCCGCCGGTCAACAAACTATCAATACAATTTCTCATATAATCCTGAGAATTATAGCTTGGGATCGCTATGGAAAGTATCTTCATAAATTACCTCCTTGTGTTTTCGTTCAAATACATAAAGGAGCTTTTTTGCAGTTTTGTGCATGAAAAGCTCCTGTCATATGTTATTTATTGCGATAAATAATGTCGTCACGACCCGGTCCGTTAGAAACCATAGTGATCGGGTAGCCAATCTGTTTCTCAATGAATTCAATGTAATTCCGACAGTTTTCCGGCAAGTCTTCATAATTCTTGATACCGCGGATATCACATTTCCAACCCGGCAATACCTTAAGAACCGGTTTTGCCTTCTCTAAAAGGTGTGTAACAGGGAATTCTGTGGTAATCTCACCGTCAATGTCATAACCGACACAAACCGGAATCTCATCAAGATATCCTAGAACATCCACAACAGTAAATGCCACATCAGTCGTTCCCTGGAGACGACATCCGTATTTGGATGCAACACAGTCAAACCATCCCATTCTTCTCGGTCTTCCGGTAGTTGCTCCAAATTCACCGCCGTCACCGCCACGGACACGCATTTCCTGTGCTTCATCACCAAAAATTTCGCTGACAAATGCTCCTGCACCTACCGCACTGCTGTATGCCTTACATACTGTCACAACCTTCTCGATCGCGTAAGGCGGGATTCCTGCACCGATCGCACCGTAGGCTGCCA
Organism: Eubacterium sp.; assembly: GCA_022764265.1. Classification (GTDB taxonomy): domain Bacteria; phylum Bacillota; class Clostridia; order Lachnospirales; family Lachnospiraceae; genus Anaerobutyricum. The sequence continues at coordinate 1,606 of JALERO010000142.1, forward strand.
GAGTGGAAGAAGAAGTAACCATCGGATAAATTCCGTGATCCGGATCCTTCAATGTTCCAAGCTGTCCTTCAAGAAGGATATTCTTGTCTTCTTTCATCGCCTGATCCAGATATGCCGATACATTGCACACATGTGGAGCAACCATCTCTTTGTATTCCATCAATGTATTATAAAGTTCATCTGCATCAATTAAAGGTTTATGATAGAGATGTTCCAGAATTACGTTTTTCTGGGTCAGAACACGATCAATCTTCTCGCGGAGCTCAGCCTCTTCCATAAATAATTCACTGACCTGGAAACCAATCTTCGCATATTTATCGGAATAGAATGGGGCAATACCAGACTTGGTGGAACCAAAGGACTTGCCTCCCAGACGCTCCTCTTCATACTGATCAAACAAAATGTGATATGGCATCACGATCTGGGCTCTGTCTGAAACAAGAATCTTCGGCATCGGAACTCCTTTGGATACGATGTCCTGAATCTCATTGAAAAGTACCGGAATATTCAGTGCCACACCGTTTCCAATGATGCTGGTGGTGTGATCATAAAACACACCGGACGGCAAAGTGTGCAGAGCAAACTTTCCATAATTATTTATAATTGTATGGCCTGCATTGGCACCGCCCTGGAAACGAATAATAATATCAGAATCCTGTGCAAGCATATCGGTAATCTTACCTTTACCCTCGTCTCCCCAGTTCGCACCTACAATTGCTTTTACCATAAACTTATCCTCCCAAGTTTAAAACTAATAATCTATCTGGACAATTTTGACAGCATTCTGCCAAAAACAAACATTCTAATTATATCTCACTTTCGCATAGAAGTAAAGAATCAACTTTCAATTAGATGAAATCTTTTTGCATAGCGAAGTAATGCTGTTCCCTTTGGAAATTCCACCAGATCCTCTTCCGTCACACCTTTTAGTTTTAATTCCAATACAAAATATACGACAACTGCAAAAAGAATTGCACCCATAAGTCCAACTAACACCAATACTCTGCCCGGAATAAATGCGCCGAAAATCATCTGTAATATCAGATAAATTCCCTGATAAAATACATAACAGCTCACACCCATAATCAGGGCTGAAACGGCCGGAATCACGAAAGTCTTCCGAACCTCCTGCTTGTAACCCAGATATTTCTTCACAGCCATACTGTTAAACAGACACATCATGAAGGAATATGCCATTGTTGCAAGTACCATCGCATACAAATCAAGGTTTGTACCAAACAGCATTCCAACCAGCAAAATCACATGCAATACCAGGGCAACCGCTGCATTTCGAAGAGGAATATTCACCTTTCCGATACCTTGTAAAACTCCGTTGGTGACCGTGGACAAGCTGTAAAACACCACACTGATGCAACCGATCCGTAGGAGTCGGATTGCCAGATGAATGGTTGCTTTCTGAGGAAACAGCACCTGCATGATCGGGTTGGCCAAAACACATAGACCCATTGCACATGGAATACTAAGCATCATGGTAAAATGAATCGCCCGATTGACATGTCCATTACAACTGTTATATTTCTTCAAAGTATAGGTAGAAGAAATCGCGGGAATCATGGCAGTAGACATGGAATTGGCAAGGGCCACCGGCACATTTATCAGAGTATAATATTTAGTCTGAAATACCCCATAAAGGGATGCTGCAAGTTTAGACGCCATTCCTTTATAATCCATGATATCCATGAAAATGGTCTGATCGATGGTTGAGCTGACGTTATATATGAATGTGCTGAGGATCACCGGCGTAACCATCAGGAAGATAATCTTAAAAATCTCCTTGTATGAGCTGTCAGCACCGGAGGTATCCATCTCACGATGTTTTTTGAAATATTTACTGTTACAATGGTAGATAAAGAGCATGAAAAGAAGTCCTGCAATCACACCGGCACCGATACCGGCAGCGCTTCCCATGGCTCCAAATACCGGTACCTTTTCCGAATCCCCACCGGCAAACAAATGGATGAACAGGATTGCCGCACCGATACTCACAATCGCATTGACAATCTGCTCGATAATCTGCGAGATCGAGGTCGGCATCATCGTGCTGTGCCCCTGAAAATATCCTCGAAGCACTCCAAGAAAACCGGAAAAGAAGATGGTAGGTGCAAGAACTCTCAATACCGGAATCGCCTTTGCCTGACTCTCCGGAATCAGCAGAGAAGCACCGAAATACGTAAACAGCGCGGCAATCCCACCGACGATCAAGACGTAAATCAGTGCACAGCAAAATACTTTGTGGGCATCTCTGTACTGTTTTAACGCCAATTTTCCTGATACCACTTTCGCCACTGCCATTGGAATACTATATGAAGCAATCAGCAGAACCATGGTATAGATATTGACTGCAATTCCGTAATACCCGTTACCCTCATCACCGATAATGCTGGTAACCGGACTGCGGTATAAGATTCCGATAATCCGAACCACAATTCCCGCCACCATCAGAATGGAGGCCTGCGCGATTACATTTCCTTCTTTTGTATTATTTTTGCCCAATGTATAATCACCTTCCCGTATCCTACGTTGTGCTTACACGTTGATCTCAGCCTTCATGCCGAGAATCTCTTTATTCTGATCAAGAACAGGCTGTACAAAATCACGAATAAACTCTTCCGTCTGTTCCGGTGCGCGTCCCACAAAGTTCTCCGGTTTCATGATCGCATTTAACTGCTCAATGGTCATTCCGAATGCCGGATCCGCTGCAATTCTTTCCAGAAGATCATTATCTTTACCTTCTTCTTTTACCACACGGCCGGCTGCCATGGAGTGCTGTCGGATTCTCTCATGAAGTTCCTGTCTGTCTCCACCTGCCTTCACAGCATCCATCATGATATTTTCGGTTGCCATGAACGGAAGCTCTCTCATCAGATGTGCCTCGATTACTTTCGGATATACCACAAGGCCGTCAACTACGTTTAAGTACAGATCAAGAATACCATCAATTGCCAGGAAGCCTTCCGGTACGGAAAGACGTTTGTTGGCGGAATCATCCAGAGTTCTCTCAAACCACTGGGTAGAAGCAACCAGGGCCGGATTCATGGTATCAGACATAACATAGTTGGCCAGAGAAGCAATACGTTCACTTCTCATAGGATTTCTCTTATATGCCATTGCGGAGGAACCGATCTGGTTCTTCTCAAATGGTTCTTCAATCTCTTTCAGATGCTGAAGGAGACGGATATCATTGGAGAATTTGTGTGCGGACTGGGCGATACCGCCAAGAACATTGAGCACACGGCTGTCCACTTTACGGGAGTAGGTCTGTCCGGAAACCGGATAGCAGGATTCAAATCCCATTTTTTCTGCGATTTTCTGATCAATCTTGCGGATGGTTTCGTGATCGCCGTTAAATAATTCCAGGAAGCTTGCCTGAGTTCCTGTTGTTCCTTTGGAACCGAGAAGCTTCATGGTTCCGATCACATACTCCAGATCTTCCAGATCCAGCATCAGTTCATTGAGCCATAAAGTCGCTCTCTTTCCGACGGTAGTCGGCTGTGCCGGCTGAAAATGAGTAAATGCCAGTGTCGGCAAGTCTTTATATTTCATGGCAAAAGCAGCCAGTTCACTGATGACATTCAACAGTTTGGTTCTCACCAGCTTCAGGGCTTCTGTCATGATGATAATATCTGTATTATCCCCAACATAGCAGGAAGTTGCACCCAGATGAATGATTCCCTTTGCATTCGGGCACTGTACACCATAGGCATAAACGTGAGACATAACATCATGTCTTACTTCTTTTTCTCTTGCTTTCGCCACTTCAAAGTTAATATCGTCTGCATGGGCCTTCAGTTCTTCAATCTGTTCCTTTGTCACACTGTCAAG
>JALERO010000162.1 GCA_022764265.1 Eubacterium sp.
TCAATATCAATATGTACAATTTTGGCATTCGGGGCAAACTTGCTGACATTACCGGTTACCCTGTCATTGAAACGACATCCGATGGAAAACATCAGATCACACTCATTGGCAGCTTTGTTTGCAGCATAGGAACCATGCATTCCGATATTGCCGACAAATAACGGGTGTTCTGTGGAGATTGCTCCTCTTCCCATTACAGTAGTAATAACCGGAATATTCAGTTTCTCTGCCAGAGTTGTCATCTCATTCTGTGCGTGAGCAAGATTTACTCCTCCTCCGATCAAAAAGATCGGTTTTGTTGCTTCTTTTAAAAGTGCAATGGCTTTTTTCAGCTGGCCGACATGAACTCCCTTATTGGGCTTATACCCACGGATATTGACTTCCGTCGGATAGGACGTAGAGCCCAGCTCTGCCATGACATCAGTCGGCAAATCGACCAATACCGGACCCGGCTTACCGGATCTGGCAATATAAAATGCCTCTTTGATACGTTGCGCCAACATCTCCCGATCCCGGACCATAATTACGAACTTCGCCACATTTCGGGTAATTCCCACAATGTCCACTTCCTGAAATGCGTCGTTTCCAATCAGATGCTCCGGTACCTGTCCGGTAAAACATACCAGCGGGATACTGTCATAATTTGCATTTGCAATTCCCGTGACAAGATTCGTTGCTCCGGGACCGCTAGTAACCAGACAGACACCCACCTTGCCGGTTGCTCTGGCATAGCCGTCTGCCGCATGAATCAGTCCCTGCTCATGTCTGGGAAGTACAAGGTCAATACCGTGACAATCATGGAGTGCATCTAAAAGATTGACGACCATTCCACCTGGATATGCAAAAATCGTATCCACGCCTTCTTTTTTCATTGCCGTTACAAACAGGTTATTCCCTGAAATCTTCATCTTTTCCACTCCTTTTTTCTTTTTCTATACGCTTTCCATAGAGAAATCGCGAATTTCAACGCAAAATTTTACATTGTCATCTCTTTGACAATGTAAAGCGTTAATAGCATAATATCTCCAATGATATAACAAATACCAAAGCTTTGTCAACAACTTTGTATCTGAAAAAATACAATATTATCTTTCTTCCAGCAGCGCCGAGGCACATTGAATATCTGTGATAAGAGCATTGATATAATGACCGGCCAGAGCTCCTCGAATTGCTCCTAATTTTTCAAGACCTCCGGCAATTCCGATGGAATATGGAACATTTCTCAATTTATGAATATCCATTCCGATCACATTATTATCATTCTGATAAGGAGAAGTATCTCCGGAAATATCATAAAATTGCATGCAGATTTCTCCGGCAACATTTCTGTTTTTTAATAACTCTATCTCATTTTCTTTAAAATATCCCGTTGCTTTTATCGCAGATCCTTCATTTGGATAGCCGATTCCGACCACAGCCACATCCAGATGCTCAGCCAGGCGGATTGCTTTATTCAGGCTCTCCTCACGAATCAGCTCATCACGGATTGCTCCGCTTGAAACTCTGGCAGGTGCGTGAAGGGGGACAAAATCTCCACCATAGGTTCTTGACAAGGTTTCTGCCAGACTATTGGAATGAAGTTCCATACGGAGTTGCCCCATTCCTCCGATCAAAGGGACAAAGGTAACATCTTTCGCAAGAGGATTTGATAAACTGGTGACAACCTGATAAAGAGTGGATCCCATGGAAACCCCCACCGTATATCCGTCTTTAATCGTATATTCCAGATATCGGCTGGCAGCGCTTCCAAGCACCTCTTTCAGATCATCCTCTGTTTCAGCACTGTCCACGATCAGAACATTACGAAGTCGATATTCTTTTTCCAGTCTTCTCTCCATCTCCCAATATTTTATTTCATCCAGATTAGAAATGGAAAGCTGCACAATTCCCTGTTCTCGAGCAGATGACAAGAGGCGGGACACCGTTGGTCTAGATAAATTAAGTGATTTTGCAATCTGCTGCTGGCTGATATTCTGGTTATAATATAAATCACATACTTTTACCATTAAATGTACATCATCAATAACTTTTCTCATACTCTCCCTCCTCCTGCACTCACCCGCATTTCTGCCACCTGGCAGAATTTAATTGTAATTTTCCTTCAAATTGTTTGCATCGTCTCATCGGCAAGCCATCGTTTTACATTTTCATCCATCGTAACCTGCTCCTTGTCATTGATGGAAGGTTCTTTGACAAATATTATTTTCGTTCCCGGCTCAGATTTCTGGGCATAAGTCGTTCCCGACCTGACCGCATAAAAATCTCCCGCCTTAAATTCATAGACTTTTCCTGTTTCCGTGTCCATATATTGGGTTCGTCCCGCAACCATATACTGGTATTCCGTCGCAACCGAATGGCGGTGCGGCGGTTCTGCAGTAAAGGTATCATAAGATGTCAATCCCATCTCCACATTTTCAGACCGAATAAACGGAAGATTCTGTGGCTTCTTTAAGTTACCGGCAAAGTACTGTCTTCTCTCACCACAAAATGCAGATTCAATTTCATTTTTATCTAAAATAATAAAGTCACTCATCGGGTTTCCTCAATTTTTCGGATCATATCGACTCTTCGCTCATGACGGCCACTGCCGATATATTCTGCATTCAGCCATGCACTCACGATTTCTTTTGCCATCTCGATTCCCACGATTCTGGCTCCAAAAGCGATAATATTGGCATTATTATGCTCTTTTGTCAGTCTTGCGGATACAGGTTCGCTGACCACAGCGGCACGAACTCCCTTAACCTTATTAGCGGCGATGGAAATACCAATTCCGGTTCCGCAGATCAACACGCCTGCATCTACCTTGCCTTCTGCCACGGCTCGTCCGACTTTTTCTCCATATTCCGGATAATCGCAACTCTCATCGGAGTCTGTTCCATAATTTATAACCTGATAGCCTTTTTCTTCAAGAAATTCTTTAATCTGATTCTTCATTTCCACTGCGGCATGATCATTACCGATTCCAATGACTTTCACTTCACTCATGATTTCCTCCTGAAATTCTTAAAATACAACCTGAATTATTATAAATAAATATTTTCATTTTGTAAAGAGAAAGGCACCGCAGCCCGAAAGCTGCAGTGCCTTCCCTAAACGACATTTTTAGTTATTATGGTCTACTGTCTTATGTACGATATCTCTCATCTGTGGCCATGTTTCCATGTAGCGTTCCATGTAGAACTGGTATTCTTTATGTGCTTCCATATTTGGAATGTATTCTTTATCTACACGAATCATGCTGTCTGCCGCATCCTCAAAGCTTGGATAAATTCCGATTCCCTTTGCTGCAATAATACAGTCTCCGAGACATCCGGCACTCTGATTTTCAACTGTAGTATACATCGGAACACCGATGATATCTGCATGCATCTGCATCCAGAAATCGGACTGAGCCAGTCCACCGCAGGCATAAATCTCTTTTACATCATACCCTGCATCTTTCATGCTGACGATACAGTGGTTTGCACCGTAAGCAACACCTTCAAATACGGCTCTTGCCATATGAGCTGTTGTTGTTCCGATGGAAAGTCCCCAGAACATTCCACGAGCTTTGGAATCAGAATAAGGAGCACGGTTACCCTGGAAATAGTCCATCATAACCAGACCTTCGCATCCGATTGGAATGGATGATGCTTTTTCTGCCATGAGATCAAAAATGTTCATTTCTCTGGTCAGCGCTTCTTCCATCCAGGAGCCTGGCATCAGATTGTTCTTAAACCATGTAAGGATAGATCCTGCTGCAGTCTGTCCACCTTCCAAAAGGCTGGTTCCGTCATACATACAGTTCGGATAAGTACCATTTACACCGGACACATGGAAATCTTTTTCGGAAAGGCCCAGAAGGCAGGTGGAAGTTCCACCGATCAATGTCATACCATTTGGTCTGACACCGCCGACACCGAACATACATGCATTACAGTCTGCTGTGCCTTCCACAACCATGGTTTTTGTGCTCAGACCGAAGGTCAATGCAGCTTCTCTGCTTACAGGTCCGATGATCTCACCGACTTTGAGAATTTCTTTCGGAAATTTATCAACAACATCTTCCAATCCGCAAGCTTTATAAAAATCAAGTGGATATCCACCGTTCCTGTCATCATAGTTCCAGCGGAAAGCTGCGATAGACATACAAACCGTTTTCTTTCCGGTCAGTTTCCAGTTGAGCCAGTCTTCAAATTCCATGATAGTTTTGGTTTTTGCCCAGTTTTCCGGTTCATTCTTCTTAACCCACATACATTTTGGTACCATGGTATCCGCACGGAAACTTGGTTTATAGAATCTGGTAGCTTCATAATCTTCACGGATCTCATCAATGAATGCAGCTTCTTTTGTCGCACGCACGTCCATCCAGAGAATCGGTTTTCTTACGGATTCATCATTTTCATCTAAGTAAACCAGCGTATTTGTTGTTGCATCACAGGTAATCGCTGCCACGTTGTCAGGCCCGATGCCGGCTTTTTTCATACATCCCGGAATCGCCTTCTTTAATGCTTCCCACCAGCCTTTGTCATCCTGCTCAGCCCATCCGTTTTTCGGATATGTGGTTTCATATTCCTCGATACAATATGCACGATTCTGTCCTCGAAAATCATACAGTGCCACACGCACACTACCGGTTCCCGCATCAATACCCATTAAATAACTTGCCATTTTGTTACTCCTTTCTCCATTGCATCTTATTGTATAAGCATAAATCCATTATTATGATGAAATCAGTTTCCTTCGCAGAAAGCCTTCACTGAATTGTAAACCCCATTGCCGTCCAAACCATATTTCTCAATGAGTTTCACTGCCGGGCCTGATTCTCCAAACACATCATTGACACCAATTCGTTTTACCGGAACCGGTGCTTTTTCACCGAGCACTTCACATACAGCTCCGCCCAGACCGCCGATTACCGAATGTTCCTCTACGGTTACTACTTTTCCGGTCTCTTTTGCCGCTGTCACGATCAATTCTTCATCCAGTGGTTTGATCGTATGAATATTGATCACTTTTGCTTCGATGCCATCCTTTGCCAGAAGTTCTGCCGCTTCCAGAGCAGAATTCACACAAAGTCCAGTAGCAACAATCGTGACATCTTTGCCTTCTCTTAAAGTGACACCTTTCCCAATCTCAAATTTATAATCCGGTGTATCATTGATTACCGGAACTGCCAGTCGTCCAAATCGAAGATAGACCGGTCCATCCATCTCATAGGCAGCTTTCACGGCGGCTTTAGCCTCCACATCGTCTGCAGGACAGATGATCGTCATCCCCGGAATTGTACGCATGAGCGCAATATCTTCATTACACTGATGGGTAGCCCCATCTTCTCCAACAGAAATACCTGCATGGGTAGCTCCAATCTTCACATTTAAATGAGGATAACCGATGGAGTTACGCACCTGTTCAAAAGCACGTCCGGCTGCAAACATCGCAAATGTGCTGGCAAACGGCACCATTCCCGTAGTTGCAATTCCGGCTGCCACTCCCATCAGATTGGACTCGGCAATACCACAGTCGAAGAATCGATCCGGAAACGCTTTTTTAAAAGTTCCTGTCTTCGTTGCTGCCGCAAGGTCAGCATCTAATACAACCACATCGTCATGTTCTTTTCCCAACTCTACCAGAGCTTCACCGTAGCTGGCTCTGGTTGCGATCTTCTTTATTTCTGACATAACGCTTCCTCCACTTTCTTCAATTCTTCCATTGCTGCCTCATACTGCTCATCATTTGGAGCACTTCCATGCCAGGAAACCTGGTTTTCCATAAAAGAAACACCTTTTCCTTTTACCGTCTTCATAATGATGGCAGTAGGAACGCCCTTCGTCTCTCTCGCCTCGTGAAATGCCGCTGCTAATTGATCAAAATCGTTGCCGTCTTCCACATTGATTACATGAAAATTAAAGGACTCAAACTTCTTGTCAATCGGATATGGAGAATTGACCTCTTCAATTGGTCCGTCGATCTGAAGTCCATTATTGTCAACGATAACCACCAGGTTATCCAGCTTTTTAGCTGCTGCAAACATAGCGGCTTCCCAAACCTGTCCTTCTTCAATCTCACCGTCACCGAGAAGGGTATAAACACGGTAATCTTTATTACAAAGCTTTCCGGCTAACGCCATACCGCAGGCTGCAGATATTCCCTGTCCTAATGAACCACTGGACATGTCAATTCCTGGAGTGTGCTGTTTACATGGATGCCCCTGAAGGTGAGAACCGATCTGTCGTAAGGTCAGCAGATC
>JALERO010000174.1 GCA_022764265.1 Eubacterium sp.
GGTCGATCATGATCAGTTTCACCTCTGTCGGAGATGCTTTATACAAAATACTCATGATCAGAGTATTGATACATACGGATTTACCGGAGCCGGTGGCACCTGCAATCAGCAGATGCGGCATTTTCGCCAGGTCGGCTACAACGATTTTGCCTCCGATATCCTTCCCCACTGCAAAGGCCAGTTTGGATTTAAAATTCCGGAATACCCGGTTGTCGATCAGCTCGCGGAAATGTACCGTCAGATTTTCTTTATTCGGCACTTCTATTCCGATGGCTGCCTTGCCCGGAATCGGCGCTTCAATTCGAATGTCCGAAGCCGCCAGATTTAACTTGATATCATCGGTCAGAGAAAGAATCTTACTGACCTTGGTTCCCTGCTCCGGAAACATCTCATATCTGGTTACCGTAGGACCACAGCTGATATCGGTGATCGTCACTCTGACTCCAAAGCTTTCCAGAGTACTCTGCAGCTTCATTGCAGTCTCTTTCAAATGTTTATCATAATCCGGAGATAATTTCTGTCTCTCAGATACCAGGAGATTCATCGGAGGGAAAATATACTCTTCTTTTTTGGCCAGACGGCGAAGTGGGGCCGGTTTCGGCTGTTCTGCACGATTAATCTGAATATTATTTCCTTCCATTTTTTCGGAATTTTCCTTTATTTTTGGAGTTACAACTTCTGTAGTTGTTTTTTCTGGTGTTCTCGTCTCTGACATACCATTTTCTATCAGATCTGTTCTGTCGTTTATTTCTTCTAAAGTAATCTCTATGGCATTGTTCTTCCCGATTTCTTCTTTGTCACTCGGTTCGTCAGCCATATTGTTGGCAACAATCACTTCCGGAAGACCGGACATTTTTTCTTCAGAAACATCCGGTACATTTGGAATTATCTCATCTGCTTCTCCTTCTACAATGTTAAAAGAATCTTGCAGCTCTTTCTCGTCAATCTCCTCCTCGTCATCAATAACCTCTGTGGCGCTGAGTTCAGAAATACCAAAACCTCCCTTTGATTTATATGGAGGGAGATAGGATTCCGCTTCTTTTCTCCTCTCCTCCAGTGTTTTGGTGGTATTTTTCAGTTCTTCTGCCCATTCCTCCTCTGTTTTTCCACTCTGGAACGAAAAGGCTGTGAAATCCAGTGTACCTTCAAACTCCCTTGTCTTCCCGTCTTCCGCAGTAAATGGATATACCTCCGGATGCAATTCTTTTACTGCATCCTTTTTCTTTACTTCGTCAGAGGATGTAAATAACGGAACATGAATGCGTGGCTCCTGCGGTTTTGAATCCGCTTTCTGAGAAGACTCCTGTTTCTTCCTGGTATTTTCCTCTTCGATTTCCTTTAATTTCTCCTCACACTGCTTTGCCCGCAATTTGTCCGATGAACTTCCTTTTTTCTTTCTTCCGGATTTCATTTTTAGGAAAGAACGGGTTAAAACAGAAGGCTGTTCTTCTTCCACACCGAAAGCCGGCTGTTCTTTTTCAGCCTCAGATTTCTTCTGTCGGTTTTTCTCTTTCGTCTCTTCCATCCACTGTTTGCTTCTATTTATAAGTTTCTGGAAAAATTCCACAAAGGACCGCTGGGTCAGAACTACCATGGCAAGAAGCACTACACAGAAGATAATCACAATTGCTCCAAGTGTTCCAAAAGAGTTTTTCAGCAAAAGACCGATTCCTCCGCCGAGAATTCCCCCTGCCTGGTGATTTTGAATCGCCACCGAAAAGAGGTCATGAACAGACAAATCACCTACAGGATAAATCACCTGTGCGAAAGCAGAAATCATGAGCAACAATATAAAGCCTGCCGAACATTTTTTCATGGCAAGCACACTGTAATCGTTGGCAAGCAACACAGTCACTGCCAGAAAAAAAGCAATTGGCATCACATATTGGGCGCAGCCAAAAATTCCGAAGAAAAAACTGCTGAGCCATTTGCCCACAGCACCACAATAACCAAAATTGCTGAACATCAGTATCAGCATAATGCCAAAAGATGCAACAAGCTGTATTTCATTTTTCATCGGGATTCCCTCTGAAGAAGGGGTTTTTGTCTTTGATGACTTCGTCTGTTTTTTCCCCTTTGTTCTTGTCGCACTTTTACCGGTTCGATTCTGAGCCGACACCTTTTTTGTACCACTTTTCGTTATATGATTTCCATTCTGTTTTATTTCATTTGTCGTTTTTTTATTATTCGTCATATTCAACATCCTTTACAGCATTGTCCGGATTTCCCACGACTCCGCTATTATTTTTGTATAAGCCTAAGTTGCCGTATATCATCATAACATAAAAAACGAAAGAAAAAAAGTCATGTTCTTGAATTCAAGAACGCCTCGGCGTTCTTGCTGCGAGATGCGCGTCATGCGTAGCATGACAAATTTCTTACGCGCATCTCTGCAATCCGCCGGAGGCTTTTATCGAAGTCGGAGATTGAAAACTCCCACTGATGAAATGAATTCTTTACTCCTACTTGTGGAAGTGGGAGTCTTCTCCGACGAGATAAATAACACTTTTTTTATCGGAACATGACTTTTTAGGTACTAATGATTAATTGCTTTATGGAGCCATGCAAGACTTTCGGCAATACCTCCCACCTCATCAGCAAGGCCGGCCTCCACCGCTTCTTTGCCCACAAGAATCGTTCCCAGATCCTTTGCGATGATTCCCTTGTGAAGCATCATTTTTTCCAATATTTTTTTATCTGCTTTTGAATGATTCTCGATAAATGTAAGGATTCTGTCCTGAATCAATTTGAAATAATCAAAGGTCTGAGGGGCTCCAATCACAGTACCGTTGAGTCTTACGGGATGAATGATCATGGTTGCTGTCGGTGCGATGACCGTATGATCTGAAGCCACAGAAAGAGGAACTCCAATGGAATGACTATCTCCGATAATAAGCGATACCACTGGTTTTTCAATGGACGAAATCATCTCTGCCACCGCCAGGCCACAGGAACAATCACCTCCTACAGTGTTAACCAGCACCAGAACTCCATCAATATCCTTATCATCCTGAGCATGAGCCAACAACGGCAGCAAATGTTCATATTTTGTAGTTTTTGTTCGCTCAGAAGCCAAATCATGCCCTTCAATTTCGCCAATGACCGATAAAAATAAAATTCTATGTCCTTCTCTACTGTTTGCGAGTGACATCTCCCCAAATTCCACAATTCTTTTTCCCTGAATATCCATAATACCTCCTGTCTTTTCCTCAAATGACGAAAAACTGTTCAGAACATTTATCTTTGGTTCTGAACAGTTATGTTTCATATCAACAAGTATTAGGATATACAATTTTCAGGAATAGATGCAAAAACTTATTTTAATCCGTAATTCTGCAAAAAATCATCCAATGTACCATCCGATTGCAGCTCTGCTATTCCCGATTCCAGTACGGCTAGAAATTCTGTCTGACCGACTGCAGTAAATCTGTGGAAATTATGGTACTGTTCACTGGTCTTAATAACATTTACAGATGGATTATCATTCATGAATTCCTGACAGTTATTTTCATCAATAACTACAGCTTTTGTATTTCCCTGAATGAAATCGTCCCATGCCGTTTTCCCATCAGCAAATACCACGGCATCCGCCTCATATTTCATTGCGAGATATTCGGCAAAATCCGCTTCACCGGAAGCTGTTCTCGCATCAATAGCTGTATTTCTCAATTCCTTACATTTTTTTATGCCGTCTTCCGACCGGGCAACAAGGCACACCCCTGATTGATAAAAGGAAGATGTCTGAAAAAGCTCTGTCATATCACTGGTTTCTTTTTCCAGCACACCAAGGAATACATCACAGCCGTTCTCTCCGGCTGTTGCCTGAAAAGCAGAGGAATCCACTTCGGTAAATGCAAAAGAATATCCACCTTTTTCTCCCAGCTTTTCCATGAGATCCACGTAAAGTCCGGAAGCGTTTCCCTTCTCATCCGCAACATAATATGGGGCATTTTGCCCTTCTACTCCGATAATATAATCGGCCTTCTCTGTCTCCGTTTCATCCTGTTTGGTTTTCGACAAACTGCATCCCCACAGCATAAAACAGAGAATCATAAGAAATCCGATCCATATTTTTCTTTTCATTTCAAACCTCCAGATAATCTAAACTGTTCCTGTATGATCATATCAGTTCCAGATCTCTTTTGTACATGGCAATTCTTTTTTCAATTTCTTCCAATTCCCTGTCAATCTCTTCAATCCGCTTGCGTCGAGCATCCAGATCAATCTGTGCCATCTTGAAAGATTTTTTAATATACCGTGGCAGATTTAAATTATAATCATTCTCTTTCATGGACTCTCTGTCCACGCAGGAGCAAAAGCCCGGTATTGTGCTCTGTTCTCTCCATGCTGTCTCAATACTGTTCAGCTGTTCTGTCCGGAAACTTTCCATTTCCGAACAGTCGAAAAACATGACATACTCTTCTGTTCTGTTTTTCCGGAAAAATAACAGTACCTCTTTCTGACCTGTAGAATGAAAAAGATGATCAGGAAGAAGCATGATCATATCCAGACAATTAGCCTCTTCTACAAGATATCGGCGCACCTGGGCTTCCTTGCCTTCCCGATAAAGCAGCGCACTGGGAAGAACCACCGCCATGGCACCGGATTCATTCAATAACGGTAAAGCCGATAAAATAAACGGGAACTCTCCTTTTGCTGTGGAGCGCAACAGCTCTCTGGCAACATTGGTATCAACACTGGATATCAGCTTACCGGCTTCCACACCATCGGGCATGAAAACAGCAACGGAATCAAAAGATTCACTATGTATCATCTGCTGATCCCAATCCTTTTTTAGATAAAGATGAACCGATTCTTCCGGAATATTATGCATAAAACAGACAATTTGAAGGATTTCTATGAAATCTTCGCGGGTTTCATAACCATATATCTCCGGCTCATCCACTTCTCCTGAAATTGTCCGGTACAATACTCCATATTGAAAATCAGGAACAAATACTTTCTTCGGAGCAGGATTGGTCTGTTGAAAAATCATCCGATAAAGCCCCAACAATTCTTCAGAAATATAGGTTTCCTTCTTGGCCCGGGCAAATTCCTCCAACAGATTACCGAACAATTGAGGATAGTGTTCCAATAAAAGTGCTTTACAGTCCCACCCATCGATTTTTTTAATGAATTTACGGAAAAAACGTGCATAGCTTTTCTGTTTTTCCAGAGACTGCACTCCCTGCAAATGATGATAAAAAGACAAATCTGTCAGCTGAAATTTCTTGCAGGCGAGATGAATAAAGGGTGAGGCTCCCTCCATAAATTGAAGGAAGGACGGCATCTGAAGCTTTCCGCGGATTGCCAGACGAACCATGGCTTCTAATTTATAACTGTCTTCCAGCTTGTCATCATAGCGAAGACAGAGATATTGATAAAACAGCAAAAATATACAACTGTCTCTATACTCTTCAAAGGTCAGTCCCGGATGGCTTTCACTGAGAATCGACATGAATTCATAATTCAATTGTTTTTCATCCATTTAAATCCACCCTCTTACAGTTTTTTTAAATGCTGCATCATTTCTTCGGAAAGGACGGATTTCTCCAGTTTCATTTTTTCCATCAGCAGCAATTGTTTTCTCTTTTGATAATAATATAACTTTCCAATGGACATCTGGGTTGCCAGATCCGGACACTCGATCATAAGCTGCCGGATCATGTGAATGGACAACACCTTCACTGAAGAATTGCCCTGAATGGCAATGTTTCTCTGAAGTTTAATCTCCGGATGTTCATTGAAATACCACGCAAAATAATAAGGATCCATGATTCCATCACGAAATTCAATGGAAACAAAATTCGAAGGAATAATCTTTCCCTCATGCTGCTTCTCCAAAACAGCCGCCCGGTGAAAGGAGGTCAAGCCGATCACTATACTATGTTCTTTGGCAAGATTCAGATGATCCACCTTTTTTTTATCCACAAAAACAGAAGGAACCTCATAATCCCGTATACCGTTCTCTTCGTCAAGCAACTGACTGATCGACAAAATCGGATATTCGATTCCTTCACTCTGTACTTTCGGTTTAATTCTATTTAAAACAACCCCATGGGTGATCTGACTAATTTGTTCCAGCAGAAGTTCCACAACATCTACTCCTTTCCCATCTTACATTTGATTATAACTTTTTTTTCTGAATTCGGCAATACAAAAAGCGATAAACTTATCAAATAACAATAATCTTTGCAAATATCTTTAAACGATGATTAACTCTATTTCCATGAAATCTTCGGGAAGCCTTGAATCCCGAACCGATTCGTTTTATAATATAACAAATGTATTTCGTAAAAATGTCGAATGTCCCATGACATTCGGAAACAAATGATGGGAGGGTGTTATTTTGAAATTAAATAAGATTTACAGTGCTTATTTCAGTCCTGGGAATACAACAAAAAAAGTGATCAGCCAAATCTCTGCTTCCTTTGAGGATTATCCGGTAGAATCCATTAATCTCACTGATTTTGAAGTAAGACAGGGTACCTTTAATATGAAGGAAAATGATCTGCTGATCATCGGTGTTCCTGCCTATGGCGGACGGATTCCTACCCCGGTCAGTGAATGTCTGGAGCGGTTCCACGGCATCAATACGCCGGTTGTTTTGGTAGGAACCTATGGCAACCGTGCCCTTGATGACACTCTGATGGAAATGAAGATGATTTTATGTGAGAAGGGATTTATCCCTGTGGCAGCCGGTTCCTTTGTGTGTCAGCATACTTTTCTCAGTGATTGCGCTCTTGGCAGACCGGATGAAGCTGATCTTGCCATCGCTAAAGAATTCGGTGACAAAATACGCGAGCGACTTCGCCTTGCTGTCATTTATGATATGAAGGAATTGGATATTCCTGGCAGTTATCCTTACACAAAGCAACCAATGACCAGTTTTCCATTTAGTGTGGAAACCAATGAATATTGTATTTATTGTATGCTTTGCGCCGCTGCCTGTCCGATGGAGGCAATCAGTTTCAGCAATCCAAGGGATATCAACCATGATGCGTGTATCCGTTGCGGCTCCTGTATCAGAGTCTGCCCTACTCAGGCAAAATCCTTCACAAAAGAACCTTTTGAAGCATTACAAAACAATCTTTTAAGACCACTCTGTGATATCCGCAAGGAACCGTGGTATACGATTGGATAAACAAACGTCGGCGGAGCCGAAAAATCTTATAAACGGCTCCGCCATCGTCTGTTCCATATCATCTTTCTATTTGACTTTCAAAGTCACATATGTCTTTTTATTATTATAGGTTTTGACCTGAATCTTAACGGTTCCTTTTTTCTTGGCAGTTACTTTTCCATCAGCATTGACCAATGCAATCTTTGTATTCATCGATTTATATCGAAGGTTATAGCTGGCACTTCCTTTACTTAGGGTTGTGATAATCGTGGTACTTTTTCCTTTTGTCAAAATCGGTTTCTTCAGTTTCGCTTTGATGCCTGTCGGTGCTTTTTTCACTTTCACCTTGATTTGAATGTTTGTACCATCCGGTGCGGTGACAGCAATCTTCGCACTTCCTGTTTTTTTCGCTGTCAGTTTTCCTTTTTTGCTGACTGTCACCACTTTTTTATTGGAACTGCGATAGGTGAGCTGCGATAAAGTAACGTTCGATGTCATTGTGAGTGGAAGTGTTACCTTCTCACCCTTACCTAATGTTATAGTATTGACGGAGGAGGTCACTTGTGCAGCCGATGCAGAAGCAGGAATTGTACTATTTGTATTCTGATTATCTGTCTTGATATCTGTCTGGGTATCCTGCGGAGTTTTTTCCGTTGAATCCGGAGAATTTGTCTTATCATATTCTTCCTGACTAATATCGCTGGAAAAGGCCTTAAGACAGACATTATTTAAACTTACGGTTTTTATATCTAAAGTTTCGGTAAGATAAGTAACTTTCGACATATCCTGCCATGTATCCGAATTTCCTATGATTCCATTTTCCCCCAAATTGACATAACTCTGTCCTTTTTTACTGGAGAACGAATATAATTCGTTACTCTCACCTTCAACCATCGCTCCGGCATAATCCCCATTTGCATAAAATGTCATCCGTACAATGAATGTTTCTCCTGGAGCCAAGGTGGCTGGTTTGGACAATCGGACAGTATGATATCCTGCTTTTTTTGCAATTCCATTTACCGTACATTCTTTCACCAGAGTTCCGGAAGTCGGATCCCCTTCTTTTGCCTGACGAAATACCTCTATCTTATAAGATTGTCCTTCAAGTATTGTCGAAAATCCTGTTGCTTCCAGCTTCTGCGGGCTTTTTTCTTTATTGGTAAATATATTTTCCACAGCAATATTCTGGGTACCGTAAAATGCCACAGAACCACCTGCACCATCGTACTGGAAATTATGGTCATAATTGTCCCTGCTCTCTGCTACAAAAGAATATGTCTCGCAGATGGACGGATCTTCATAAGAAAGCCAGAAATATCCTTTATCATCCCATCTTCTCTGTATATCTGTGCCAGAATAATCAACTGCGTTTTCTCCCCAGCTGTTGGCAATGAGCCATGCTCCTTTCTCCACAGTCTGTCCATTATTATTAAAATGTTCAAAAGAATAGTCATCATCCCATCCTACAATGGTAACCGCGTGGTTCGCTTCATATGGAATCAAACAATCTTCTCCATCTACTGTTTCAGCCTTATAACCCGTATAATATGAAACACCAGTATTATTATCATCAAAAACCATAGTATTATATTGATCATGAGCAGGCATATAGTAAGCGGTCATGACTCCACCCTGTTCCAAAACTGCTTCTTTCAAATCATTAATGGCTTCCTCATCAACTTTAACTTGGTATTTCCGGCCCACCCAGTTATAGTCGAAATAATCATAACAGTTGGATTCCTTCAAATGCACCTTGGATTCATAACGCAAATCCGGGTTCTTCTGATCAGCTGTCACCATGTCTTTTACGTTATCTTTGAGTTGATCATCTGAATTTGAATCAAAAGGAGTCGCCGAAACGGCATTTTCGTCCGCTGCACCCCACCAGTTTGCCAATGTGGCTCTGGAAATAAAGGCATTTCCTCCATTTGCATATTTATAATAGTCTGTGTTTTCCGTATCTTCTACTCCAAATAAATATGATTTCTGGCAATCTCCATATAAACCATTCTCTTTCTCTGTTTCCGGAAGCGGTGTAAATGTATAATATGTAAGATGGCTCTCTGACAGGTCAGCTTCTTCCTTCGTCAGAATATTATTTTTAATACTGGACATCTCCAGTGCTTTCAGAGTGGAAAAAGCCCAACAGCAAGCTGTATGTGCCTGATCTTTAATCGATGTCAGATAATCCCCATCCTCTCTTGGATCCAGCTTATTCGGAAGTACTTCTTTCACATTTGCGGAAGGATAATATCTTCCTTTTGGAGCTACCTCCTTTCCTTTTTCATCCACATATTTTAATTGAATAATCTGATTATCTTCTCCTGTCGGAACCAGGGACAGAAGACTGATTCCCTTTTTTGTTTCTTCTGCCTGTTTCTCGGCATTTACAGGAATACTCAATACTCCAAAGCAAAGCATAAAAATCATAAGGACGCTAATCCATTTTTTTCCTCTCATTCTTCCCTCTCCTTTTTTCAAAGTATGTGATTATTATATAATAGATCGGGAATTATTTCATTACTTTTTTTTAAATTATTTCTTGTAAATCATAATATGTAACTACTCGACATCCCCTTTTGTAATATCAAAACCGTTGAAAAAATTCTTTGGGATTTACCGCTGGTATTTCCGAATTTTCAAAATCTTTCGTATTATAGATAATCATCCTTTCTGTTCGTAAGATAATTAAGAAGAATGTTTGTATCAATCAATTAATATTGTATATTAAAAAGGTTCCG
>JALERO010000227.1 GCA_022764265.1 Eubacterium sp.
ATATGTGAAGCGAGAAAGCTCACCAAAGTGAAATTAGGAGAAATAAATAAATTGGAAATTCTTGATATAGCAATTTGTCCTTCTCTGAAAAATATTAATATTAAGAATCAGACAAATTTGAAATCCTTAAGCCTTTCAAAAACCGCTATAAAGAATCTTGATCTGAAAAACAAGAAACAGTTAACGGGATTGAATCTTCAGGAAACACCGACCACTTCGCTGGATTTATCCAATCAAAAGAATTTAAGATGGATTGCTATCAGAAAAACAAAACTAAATCAATTGGATTTGAGTCAAACATTGATTACAAGAGCAAAAGTTGCTTCTGATGTTGACTATTATTGTTATGTATACGATAAAAATGTTGAGATTGTTTTTGCAGATGGAGAAAAAATTATGTCCCCATTTGACAGAGACATGTCAGTAAAATAAAGTCTTCCCAAAAATAAAATGTAAGTAATTACGAGGCCTTCTATGAATCATCAGATATAAATCATAGGAGGCCTATTTAGATAATTTGATCGCATCATTCAGATGTGTGATTTTTTCTCAAAGGTGTTTCTTATATAGGCCCAAAGCGAGAAAAAGGGTCAATAATTCAAAATGTCATCAGAGAAATATTCCATTACTCATCTTGAATTATTAATGACATTGGTTTGTAATTGATAATGGAAAGTTGTATATATTCAAAAAATACACCGTTTCAATAAATAAAATAAGGGAGAGAGTATAATGAAAAAGAAATGGATAAGTCTATTGCTGGCGCTCATCGTAGCTATGACTTTGCTTTCGGGGTGTGGTGGAAATAATACTGCAAAGAAAGATTCTGACGCAATCACTGTGTATTTGTGGACCAACGCAATGTACGAACAGTATGCGCCTTACATTCAGTCCCAACTTCCGGATGTGGATATCCAGTTTGTGGTGGGGAACAATGATCTTGATTTCTATAAATTTATGAATGAGAATGGGGCATTGCCGGATATCATCACCTGCTGCCGTTTTTCTCTGCATGATGCAGCACCGCTGAAGGACAATTTGATGGATCTGTCCACGACATCGGAAGCGGGCGCAATTTATGATTCCTATCTCACCAGTTTTACAAATGAGGACGGCAGTGTGAACTGGTTGCCAATGTGCGCCGATGTGCATGGTTTTATTGCCGATAAGGCATTGTTTGACAAATATAATATTCCTCTGCCTACGGATTACGAAAGCTTTGTATCCGCATGTCAGGCTTTTGAGCAGGTTGGTATCCGAGGCTATGTCAGCGATTTCTCCTATGACTATACCTGTATGGAAACGCTCCAGGGACTTTCCATTCCGAAGTTGACTTCCGAGGAAGGGCGCAAGTGGCGTACGTCTTATTCGGATCCGGCAAGTACAGATCATGTTGGGCTGGATGATGTAGTTTGGCCGGTGGTTTTTGAACAGATGGAACAGTTTATCAAAGATGCGAACCTGACTCCGGATGTACTGGAACTGGACTATGATCCTGTCATTCAGATGTATACCAATGGGGAAGCGGCCATGATCAGTGGCAGCTCCGCAAGAGTTCAGGAATTTAGAGATCAGGGAATTGATACGGTGCTTCTGCCATACTTTGATCAGAGCGGAGAGCAGTGGCTTATGACCACACCTTATCTGCAAGTAGCCCTGAACCGCAATCTGGAAAATGACGAAGCCCGTAGGGAGAAGGCAATGAAGGTTCTGGATGTGATGATTTCCGAGGAAGGACAGACAATATTGCCTACCGGTGACGATGTGCTGAGCTATAGTCAGGATGTCGGTATTCATCTGACGGATTCTTTAGAGAATCTCAGACCGCTGATTGAGCAGAATCATATGTATATCCGCATTGCCTCCAATGATTTCTTTGCTCAGTCTAAAGATGTTGTTTCGAAAATGATCACAGGTGAATATAATGCGCAGCAGGCCTATGAAGCCTTTGATATAGGACTTCGTCAGCCGAAGGAAGATTCTGCGGAGGTTGTCTTGACCTCTGATAAAGCATACGCCAACAGCTTTCACAGTGATGGTGGTAACGAATCCTACTCAGTGATGGCGAATTCGCTTCGCGGGGTCTTTGGCAGCGATGTGCTTATTGCAACAGGAAACAGTTTCACCGGCTCTGTATTTCAGGCGGATTATTCGGAAAAGATGGCAGGCAGCATGGTTATGCCGAACGGCCTGTGTTCTTACCGTTGCGATATGACAGGTGGACAGCTGAAGGAGATCGTAAAATCTTATGTGGAAGGCGTGGAAGGCACCGAAGGAGTATTCAAACCGTTCAATCGAGGTTCTCTTCCTGTTGTCAGCGGCATCGCGATTGAAGTAGAAGAAAATGAGGGCATTTATACCCTGTCAAAGGTAAAAAAAGATGGCAAAGAGATCGGGGACGAAGAGACCTTCTCCGTAACCTGCCTTGCGACTCCTGCACATTTTGCTCCTTTCCTGGAAGATGCGAGTCTTGCCTTCATAGAAGGTGAAGAAAATGTAAAGGATACCTGGATTAATACAGTCAAAGCAGGCGGAGTTGTACTTGCTCAGCCGGAACAGTATATTACCTTGAAATAGATCATTGGCTATGACTGTTTATGATATAATGACACGAAGTATTTTACGAAAGGAGGAGTGATTGATCATGAGAAAACGGCTACAGTTTATCATAGCTGCGTTTGTATTGCTCGTGGGAATCATCACAGCCGGTGTTCGGTATTATACATTCGTGTCACAGATGATTTATACAGAAAGCGTGTCTCATCTCACAGAAATTTTTCGGCAGACCAATAGTTCACTCACGGACATAGTAAAACATAACTGGACCAATCTGCACATGTGGGAAGCTTATTTACAGGATGTTTCCGATGAAAAACAGATTCAGAACTATGTGGCTGATTTGAAGACAGAGACAGGATTTACCGATTTTTATTTTATTTCTGCCGGGAGCGGCGACTACATGACGGTAGATGGTAAAACAGGATATCTTGATCTGAAGGGAAACCTGCAGGATGAGTTGGTGGAAGGTCAGGATATTGTGATGAACACGGTGGTGCCGGGACAGCCGCAGCTTCTGGTGTTTGCCGTATCTGTTGAGAACAAAACGTATCAGGGATTCAAATATGATATGATTGCCACAAGCTATAACAATTCCGATCTTGTAAATGTACTTGATATTGCTGCATTTGAGGGAAATGCGGGCAGTTATATCGTTCATTCCGATGGTCGTACCATCATAGATCATGCTGCAAATAAGCAGCAGGATATTTATAATTTTCTTGCGATGTTAAGACAATACTCTGATCTGAGCGACGAAAGGATTTCTGACATACAAAAGGATTTCAAACAGGGACAATCCGGTGCCACGATGGTAACATTGGGGGAAGAGAAGTACTATCTGATATACGAATCCACAGGGATTCAGGATTGGATCATGCTTGGCATTGTTCCTGCCAGTGTGGTGAACGCCAGCATGAATCGCCTTCAAACAACAACGACCTTGATTGTCGGTGGTATTTCTATCTGCCTTGCCATTTGTTTGCTGGTGTGGATTTACCGCAGTACCCGAATTCGATTGAAGAGGAAAGACAAGGAAATCTTATATAGAGATGAATTATTCTCCAAATTATCGATTAACGTGGATGATGCCTTCCTCATGCTGGATGCGGCAACCAATGAAGTGGACTATGTAAGTCCGAATGTTGAGAGATTATTGGGGCTTTCTGTCGGACAGATTACGAAAGATGTTCGGATTATGAAAAAATTACTTTAGAAAGATTCTTTCTTCCAGTAACCATCTACTTTCTCTGATCAATGATGTACTGGATATGAGCCGGATCGAGAGTGGGAAAATTCATCTGGAAGAGAGAGAAGCGAATCTGTCCGATATACTGCATGATATCAAAACCA
>JALERO010000171.1 GCA_022764265.1 Eubacterium sp.
ATAGAGACGCCTGTCATTTTCCTGACGGCCCGTGATCAGGTGAAGGATATCGTATTTGGATTAAACAGTGGTGCAGATGATTATATGGTGAAGCCCTTTTCCTTTGATGAATTGCTGGCTCGCCTTCGGGTGATTACCCGGAGAAAGCCGGAAGTGCGGGAGAATATTTATCAGTGCGGAGATTTGGTAATTAACTGTAACAATCGAAGTGTGATGAGGCAAGGGAAGGAGATATCCCTGTCTCCGAAAGAATATGCCATACTGGAATATCTGGCAAGGAATAAAAATGTGGCGTTGACCAGATCTCAGATTGAATCTAACATCTGGGACCTGGAATATGATAATGAATCTAATGTTATCGATGTATATATACGATATCTCAGAAAGAAAATTGATGACGATTATGAGGAGAAATTAATTCAGACTGTCAGAGGGGTAGGGTACATGTTAAAATGCGAAAAATAAAAAAAACATCGATTGCAGAATACATTTCTATACGTTTTATGGGAATAACCTTTGTGATGGGGATTTTGATGGCCGTTTTTGTCACTTATTTTTCCAATGAAGCCATTAATTTTGATATTCGGTCACAGATTCGTAAAGAATCAAAATATGATTATCTGAATATTAATCTTGAAAATGGGCAAATCGTGGTTTCGGATGATTTTGTCTATGAGGATAATCGGATTTATAAAGTCATTTTAGACCGGGAAGGAAAGGTAATCAGTGGGGAATATCCGGAGGAAGGACTGAAAAAGATTCCGCTAAGTAAAAATTTTCAAAATCAGAAAGTTCGAGAAGTGAAATGCGGAGAAAACCAATATTATATGTATGACCAGCGTATCATTAAAAGCAATGAAACCATGGATGAGAAAAAGATGATTGCAGTGGTGCGAAGTGTGGTAAACAAACAGGATATCTCCAGCGATTATCAGGTTTTAAAAAATACATCCTATTTTTGTGCAGTGATTATCATGCTGATTGTTGTCATATTATCTTTTATTATCTCCAGACAAATTGTGGAGCCCATTAAACAAATTTGCTATACGGCGGAAAAAATCGGGCAGGAGAAGGATTTATCTCAGCGAATAAAGTATGATGGCGGTTTTAAGGAGATTACGATTCTGGCAGATGCCAATAACCGGATGCTGGATCGTCTGGAAGAAATGTTTGAGAAACAAACCCAGTTTACTTCCGATGTGGCTCATGAATTAAAAACACCGGTTGCAGTGGTGATGGCAGAATGTCAATATGCCAGAAAACATATTGAGAATAAAGAAGAGTTTGATGAAGAAATGTCGCTCATTGAACGTCAGATAAAGAAGACCAATCAGATTATCACGCAGCTGCTTCAATTATCCAGACTGGATCAGGAGCGAATCGAGATTAATTTTGAATATGTGGATTTAAGAGACATCGTTGAGCAGGTCTGTGAAAATGAAAAAGTGAAGGATCAGAAACAGATTGACATCCGCCTGCATCTGGAAAAGGCCGAAGCCTGGGTGGATGTGGGACTGATCATGATCGTGATTCGAAATCTGGTAAGTAATGCCATGAAATACAGCAAACCAGATGATCCTATTGATATTCATCTGAAAAGAGAGGAGGATACTATTAAATTTGTAGTTCAGGATTACGGCTGTGGAATGACAGAAGAAGAAAGAAAACAGATTTTTGACCGTTTTTACCGGGCAGATAAAGCAAGAAATTCAGAAGGGTTTGGGCTCGGACTTTCGATTTCCTCCAAAATTGTGGAGCTCCATCATGGGCAGATCAAAGTGGCCAGTGTGGAAAACCGGGGTAGCATTTTTACTTTGCTTTTGCCGGAAAATCCAAAAGGAGAATAAAAAGGAATTGTTATACAATAATAGGAATCTTTTAATATGATTTTAATGTTGTTATTTTATAATAAACAACGTACAATGAATGATGTTTTAGATTCCGGCTTTTATGAAAGATTTTTTTAACAGAATAATATAAGAGAGGTAGCGTTAATGAAAACATTATTTGTACACATTGGAACCCCGAAAACAGCGACAACTTCTCTGCAGCATTTTTGCAGAGATAATATAGAACTGCTTCACAAGAATGGATATGATTATCCGATTCTACCCATTGATTATTACCCTATCAAAATAGTTAGAAATGGACATTTTCTTATTGGCAAGCTCTATGATTCGGAAAAGAACAGACGCATTCCTGAGGAAGAAAAGAATTATCGGGAAGGACTGGATATTGTCAAAGGATTATTCCGAAAATATGACAATATAATTTTATCCGATGAGGGCATATGGACCGGAACCTGTGTCGATCAGGAAGAAATGTGGGTAAATCTTGCGAGAGAAGCGAAAGAAGAAGGCTTTGATATAAAAGTTATCGTATATCTTCGAAGACAGGATGAATATATTTCCTCCTGGTGGAACCAGAAAGTAAAACATGGAAGAAGAATATATTCCTCCACTTCCTGGGAAGATTTTCTCAACAGTCATATGTATGGAATTGGCCTTAATTATTATGATGAGCTGAAGAAAATCAGTGATGTGATCGGAAAAGAAAATGTTTTCGTGAGAAGATTTGGAAGACAGTATTTTAAAAATCAGTCCATTTATGAAGACTTTTTTGAGGCTTTGGGCCTGGAATTCACAGATGAGTATGTGATTCAGGAAACGCAGCGAAACGAGAGCCTCTATGGAAATGCGATTGAAATCAAACGAATCTTGAATAGTATGCCAAATCTTGGTGTAAGAGATAACGCCTTATTCCGGAATGTGATCGGAGAAGTATCAGCGGCTAAACCGGAAAATAAGACAACCAGCCTGTTTTCAATGGAAGAAGCCGGGGAATTTCTGGAGAAATTCCGAGATGGTAATAAAAAAATAATGCAGGAATATCTGGGAGGAGATGGAGATCTCTTTGACATGACCATCAAAGAGACAACCAAATGGGTTCCGGAATATACGGAAAGAGAAGAGGATCTGATCATTTTTATCGGGAACGTTGCAATGGAGCTTCGAAAAGAAAATGAAAAACTGAAAAAAAGATTGGATCAACAGGAAAAAGAACTGAAAAGGCAAAAACATTTGATAGAGAATTTAAAATCAAAAATAAAACATCCGATAAAGACAGTGTTAGGTCGGGCTGGTAAATAAGCACAGAAAAAGAAATTTCTGTCTTAAGAACGGCTCTTAAAGATAAGTATAAATTGCGGAGAAAGGAGAAAAAGCCTGTGAGACGGAATATGATTTTTTTGGTGGAACAAGATAAAGAATATGTAAGAAATTTTCGTATGTTCTTTGGAAAAGAATATGACATTTTAAGTGCTTCCGAGGAAGAAGAAGCGCTTGAAATCTATGCGGAGAATAATACGAACATTGACATCGTGATTATGGGCAGCACGCTCCGGGGGCAAGACAGCTGCGATATTCTGGCAGAGATAAAATCTTTTCATGATGTTCCGGGAATTGTTCTCATGGACACAAAGGATCCGGCACCGCAGATTATGGCCTATCGGAAAGGTGCCAACGATTGTGTGTCGAAAGATGACCCGCTGCTTTTGTTAAAAATGAAAATAGAAGCAGTTCTGAAAATGGTATACGGTCTGGACAATTCCATTCAGGAAGGGATTCTGGAGCTGGATCTGGAAAAGAAAACTTTGAAAGTGGAAGAAGAATATATTGATATCACGATTAAAGAGTTTGATTTGCTCTATTACTTTATGAGAAACAAGCATGCGATCCAGAGCCGGGATCAGATTATCACTGCTGTGTGGGGGATCAACTACGAAGGAAGTGACCGGGTTGTGGATTCCCTCGTCAAAAAGCTGCGCCTTAAGCTGAAAAAGGCCTCAAATTATATTCACACTGCCTATGGCATGGGGTATTATTTTGAGCTGCCTTTGAAAGAAACCGCATAAATTTCACCTGAATTTTACATATGCAGTCCTTTTGATTTTACATAACTGTGATAGGTTATAGGTATCTTGATTGGGATAAATGGAAATCACACAGTTCGCTGTACAATAGAAAGAGGGATGCATATGACCATTATTTATCAGATGGCAAAAAAACTCCATGACAGAATCGGCTTAAAAGAAATTTCTGTATTTCTTTTTATCAATACGGTTTTCTGGACATTCTTGGCATTTCTTGTGGGAATGATCATCTGTCGAATGATTTATGGAACCTGGGAAATAAGCGGAATCCTGTTATTCTGTATCGTCGGATATGCAGCAGTGATTCTGGGGTTCTTTGGTGGAGCCATATACTTGTATCAGAAGAATTAGAATAAAAATAAAAAAACAATGCCCCTTCCTCGGGTTGAGGAAGGGGTGTTTTGCGTAAAGAATAAGATTAAGTTACATTAATCCAGTATGGATCAACCCAGTATCCTCTGGTAGCATTCCATCGTCTTTTTTGAATCGTGCCATCATCTAAAGTTCGGTACCTCCAGACGATTTCATCGACCTGCGGATCCACGGTCGGGATTTCCGCAGCTTGCACCTTAACCGGGGCTGCTGCCATCGGCATCGCGCTGATTGGATTGACAAGCACTGTGGCAATCAGAAGCCCTCCACTCACTAAGAAACGTTTGATTTTTTTGTTCAACATAGTACCGCCTCCTTTATGATTTTAATTGAATCATTTAAGTGTTTGAAGCCACTCAAGGATCGTTGAAAACAGTCCGCTGTTATCGGAATAAGGTTTGATCGGATAAAGATCATACATTCCGGCATCCACTTCTTCTTTAGGGATCGGGATAGCTGTTCCGGAATAGTAGAAGAGATAGGAACCATCTTCTTGCTCCTCTAAATAAGCATTATCATTTGTTGCTACATCTGTAATTCGGTTTCCCCACATTTCATTGGATGGAGTATCATAATATGTCTGCAATATAAAATAATAGGAACAAAACATCCATGTTATGGCTATTGCCAGTATCACCACTTTCGGCATGATTCCGGTTCTGCTTTTTTCTGTCCGGTTTAACAGAAG
>JALERO010000241.1 GCA_022764265.1 Eubacterium sp.
CCATCGTCAATGGCAGGAAGAATATGAGAATGGAAGTCAATAACAGCCATATTCATCCCATCCTTTATCATAATATTTTCTATTCAAGAACGGCTCGGCGCTCTTGCTGCGATATATATATATTTACAAAAAAACACTTATAAAAATAATCAAAAAATCAATCAATACCATATTATACTATTAACATATAAAAAACTCCAGAGCCAATATTGTAAGAAAATCTGCACTTTTTGCATCTTTTCTTATAAAATAAGTCAAATCCTCGACTCCCTTAAAGCAAAATTATACTCCAAAGGGGTGTGGATATCAGGGAGGCTGCCGTGGAAAATACCACCAGCTTCACCGCAAATTCCGCATCACCATCGTATTTGGAAGCAAGGATTGTGGTCGTCGCCCCTGCAGGCATGGCGGCCAGCAACACACTGACTCCTTTCACCAGACTGTCCACTCCCAGAAGCTCACAAGGAATCCAGACCAAAAACGGAATCACGGCCAGACGAATTACCGTATAAAACAAAATGTCCTTATCCACCAGCGTCCGAGGATCCGCATCGACCAGAATCATTCCAATTACCATCATGGACATGGCAGTATTACAATTACTGATCGAAGTAATCACTTCATTGAGAAACACCGGCGGAGTCCACCCGGTCAGCATCAGTACGATACCAACTCCACAGGCGATGATGCAGGGATGGGTCAGCACCTTTCTGGTCAGCTCTTTTCTGCTGGGTGCCTCCGTAAAAATCGCGAGTCCCTCCGACCACATCATGATTCTCTGAGGAATCAGATAAATGGAAGCCAATGTCAGTCCCATGGAACCGAAAACACCTTCCGCAATGGGATTGCCCATAAATCCGGCGTTGGAGCAAATGGTTCCGTATTTTAAGCACTTCTGCCTTCCCTCACTGGTTCTCACAAACAAAACCTTACCCAAAATCACACTGGCCACCTGAATCAATATGGAAATCAATAAAATTCCCGCAAAATTTTTGGCGATATCCATGGAAAATTCCACCATAAAAGATTTGATGATATTACAGGGCAAAATCAGATCCACCACCAGATCCGTTATATTCTTCTGTCCCGTCTTCCCGATTACACCGACCTTTTTCAAAACCAGGCCTATTATAATCATGGAAAAAATCATCAGCTGCAAATTAATCAATTCTTTCACTTTCAAACACCTGTCCTTTTATTATTCCAAACTATCATATCACAAATTCTTCAAAATGAAGACAAAAATGTGCTCTATGTGCTATAATAAAATAACATGAGGTCGTTACAATAAAACAGTACAAGAAAGTAAAATGAGGACAATCTATGTTTGAAAAGCATAAAAAAGACAACAAATTTCAATTATCCGATCTGGGACCGATTCTGGAGCTGATCATGGCCGTTATTGTATTTATCTCCATTGTCTGCGCCATCATCGCACTCTGGGATCCTTTTCTCCACTATTTGGAGCACATACATGAAGCCGGCGCATTTCTGGAATTTCTCGGACTGATCTTCAGCATCGTCATCGGAATCGAGTTTTTCAAGCTCCTCTGCGAACCAAGCAGAGACACTCTCCTGGAAGTGCTGATGTTTGTCATTGCCAGACACATGATCATTGAAGAGACTTCCGCCATGGAAAATCTTTTATCCATTCTAACCATCGGAATCTTATTCTTTATCGACAAATATCTTTTAAGCTCGTCATCTTCCGGACATAATATCATCAGCAGATTCCGAGAAAAAAAATCCGATGCTTCCGATACCCGGAACGACGCATCAGACTCGGATGAAATCCCTTCGTAAGAGGGGATTTTTTCATTTAAAAATATACGAAATTGTATTAAGATTTACTTGCCAGATGCCCCCATAACAGCTAAAATAACATTGTGATTATCTTGTCAAAGTAAAATATGAGGAGGAGTTTGAAATGAATCGATTAGAAGGAAAAGTAGCAGTGATCACAGGCGGTAATTCCGGTGTCGGCGCTGCCACCGCAAAATTATTTGCAAAAGAGGGTGCAAAGGTTATTATCACTGCTCGCCGTGTAGCTCCACTGGAAGAAGTTGCCGCTGCCATCCGCGAAGCAGGCGGAGAAGTATTACCGGTTGTCACAGACATTTCCAAAAAAGGCGATGCAGACAAACTGGTGGCAACAGCCATTGAAAAATACGGCAAAATCGACATCCTGATCAATAATGCAGGTGTTCTGGAAGAGGGATTAAAACCAATTGACCGTTTCAACGATGATGATCTCGACCGCATCGTTGACATTAACCAGAAAGGTACCATGTATTGCATGCGTGCCGCTTCCGCAGAAATGGCTAAAACCGGCTACGGCTCCATTGTTAATGTTGCTTCCATCGCAGGTGTAATGGGATGCGGCGGAGCTGCTTATGTATCATCCAAGGCAGCTATCATCGGTATCACCCGCCACACAGCACTTCGTTTCGCCGGCACAAACATTCGCTGTAATGCAGTTTGTCCGGGAACCATCGTTACCCCTATGGTCGCAGGAACCAACCCGGCAACCCTCGACCCAGATATGATGGGCCAGATGGCAAAACACAGCGATCTGAAAGTACAGCCATGTATGCCGGACGACGTGGCAAACATTTTGTTATTCCTTGCCAGCGACGAATCCCGGGCGATTACCGGACAGGCACTCCAGACAGATTTCGGCGGCACTTTATAAAACAAAAGAACCGTTATCCCCAGGTTTCTAAAACCAAAGGGATAACGGTTTTTTAACATTTCATCTATCCTGTAAAGCAGAAATTCTACCGGTCAGCACCACTATATGCAATTCCTTTTACAATATATCCATATTGGGAAGCCTTCGTCTTCTTCACTTTCAAAATTGTAGTTCCAACAGTATCAGAACCCTTTTCTCCATAAACTCCCAGCTTGTTATCAATTACTATCTGATAAACATTCTTTCTGATCCGGGTTACCTTCTTAATTTTGTACTTAGGAATACTGTCTCCAAACTCTCCGCCACAATACATAAACGGCTCTGCCACATATTTTTTATCTGCGGAGCAAACCAGCAGATCTGTCTTTCCAGTCTTTTTAATAATTCCTGTCGAAGCAGCCTTTCCAAAAAGAGCTTTCGATTCAGCCTTTAATTCATTATTAGTATATCCATAATCATCCTTATAATAATACCGCACAAACGCTGCAATGGATAACTTATCCGCATCACTCAATGCAAGTGTCCTCTGATCCGCAGATGCCTTATCACTGATATCCATGGCAGTTGTATATGCCGCCATCATCTTGCAAACCTGTTTCAGATCCTTATCGGATGCCATCTGCTTCGTCACATCTTTCGACGCAGCCTCTGTCTGTAATGCCAGTACCGGAAGTGCAATGCCCATAAATAATATTGCCACAAATAATTTCATCCATCTTTTCTTCATAACAAATCCCTCCCATATCTGAGATTACCGGAGACACTCTGTCTCTTCATGCTATAATTATAGATGGCTTACGGAAGAATAGCCATAACAGAAGTATTATCTTTCGTTACGCACAAAATAAGTTTTTGTCACACAATTATTGCTAACATATCATTAAATTGTTACAATTAATTCAACATTTCAGAAGGAATCCCTGGCTTCAAACGCATCTCGCAGCAAGAACGCCGAGGCATTCTTGAAACAAAAAGAGGGAGCTGCCACTAGGGCAGCCCCACATTCTCTCTTACTCAGATAACTTATATCCGGCAATTCTTGCCAGCTCCTTGATAGAATCTCTGGATACCTTCTTACCACGGTACTCAATCAGATCTTCACACTGACCGGTAAAAATATCACTCGGATTATACTTCTTAATGATAATCTTATCTTCCTCAGTGAAAATCTCCAGTGGTTCTCTCTCACCAATATCAAAACTTTTGCGAAGCTCCATTGGTAATGTAATTCTTCCTAATGAATCCAACTTTCTAACTATACCTGTACTCTGCATATTATTCTCCTCTCTTGTTAGCAGTATATTAATCAACTAACAAAAGTATAACACA
The DNA here is from genome assembly GCA_022764265.1 of Eubacterium sp. GTDB lineage: Bacteria > Bacillota > Clostridia > Lachnospirales > Lachnospiraceae > Anaerobutyricum. Next base: position 4,022 of record JALERO010000241.1, read on the forward strand.
TAATAAAAAAAAGTCAACTAAAAAATGGAAACT
>JALERO010000248.1 GCA_022764265.1 Eubacterium sp.
GAAATGTTAAGCCTCCGGCGGATTGCAGAGATGCGCATTAGAAATTTGTCATGCTAACGCATGACGCGCATCTCGCAGCAAGAACGCCGAGGCGTTCTTGAATTTGAAATAAAATATTGGGAGGTAACAAAAATGAGAGGTTATGAAGCAGCAAAAATTTTAAAAGAGAAGGGGATTACAATCGACGATGTCAATGCAGAAATTGCATATAGAAAAGAAACCAATGCATTAAGTAATCAGCCACAGAATGAAGCTTTTATGAACATGACTCTGAATGAGGTAGTCAGAATAAAAGAAATGTGGGATATCGATTAATATTTCAGAAGAAGTCCCCAGCTTCAAGCGCACAGAGCGCTAAGCGGTGGGAAATAAACTAGTTTCAGTAGCGGGTAACAATCCCCTTCTGAAATATTAAGCCTCCGGCGGATTGCAGAGATGCGCATTAGAAATTTGTCATGCTAACGCATGACGCGCATCTCGCAGCAAGAACGCCGAGGCGTTCTTGAATATCAATTGACCGGAAGAATGTCTGAAAGGGCACTTGTCTGGTTGTGAGGAGGCCATATATGAATTTGACTTCATCTGAATACAAAGAGATTGCCAGAGACGCTCTCAGAGGAAAGCGATTTAAGTCCACAATAGCATTTATGCTTGCGGTCTTTTTGGGAGCTTTTTTTACATCGACATATTTTATGTGCCAATTTGCCACTGTCATGGGGGTGTCGGTTCGCCTGTTTGAGCGAGAACCCCATTCCTTTCTGATTCTTTTGGTAATTGGAATCGTTCTGGCCATTTTCTACTTTTTCATGGGCGGAGCGATACGGCTTGGATACATTGATTATAATCTTGCTCTGTTGGATCGAAGAGATGCAAGGTTGTCCAGATTATTTGGAAAGTTTTCATTGTTCTGGAAAGCAGTTTATATGAGGATTGCAGTGTTTCTCTGTGAATTACTGTATACAATCCTGTTAATTATACCCGGAGTCATAGCGATTTACGGTTACGCAATGGTTCCATATATCCTGGAAGAAAAACCAGGTTTTTCTGTCGGAAAGGCAATGCGTATGTCAAAAAAAATCATGAAAGGACATAAGTGGCAGCTCTTCTGCCTTCGCTTTAGCTTTTTGGGATGGTATATACTGGGATTTCTGACTTTCGGCCTTGCATTTTTATATGTCGGACCTTATATCAGTGCTGCGGAAGCAGTATTCTACAATGAGATATCCGGGCGAGCAGATGCCTTCTACGGCAGAGAAAAGAATAAATAATTACAGACGACGGCGGAGCCGAAAACTCTTATAATCGGCTTCGCCGTCGTCTGATTAGCCAAAGTTTATTGAAAATATTTTTCTTTAATCAGGTCCACCGGCATTTCTTTTCCGGTCCAGAGTTCAAAAGCGGCCGCACCCTGGAAAAGAAGCATGTAAAGACCATTGAAGGTCGGACATCCGATTTCTGATGCCATTTTCAAAAGCTTCGTCTGTCTTGGATTGTAGATTACATCGGATACGATCAGATCAGGACGAAGGAAAGATGCATCTGGAATGATACATGCATCTGTGTTTGGAGCCATACCGACACCGGTTCCGTTGGTCAGAATATCACTGGTGGCGATGGATTCTCTTAAAGCTTCATCATCCGGCAGTGGATGAACCGTTACTTTACAATCAGTACGCGCATTTAACTTCTCTGCAATCTCCTCTAAACGATCATAAAAAGCATCTTTGATATTGAAAACACGGATTTCTTTCAGACCATCAAGGGCAGCCTGTACCAGAATGGCAGTGGCTGCGCCGCCGGCTCCCATCAGTGTCATCGTCTTTCCGATCAGATCAAATCCGGCTTCCTTTGCGGCACGCATATAACCGATCCCGTCAGTTGTGTAACCTGTCAGAACGCCGTTATCATTCACAACGGTGTTGACCGCACCGCTGATTTCTGAAGCTGGGGAAAGCTTATCTGCCAGCTCGCACATCAGATTTTTATCCGGCATCGTAAGATTCCAGCCCCTTGCTCCCATGGTGCGGAGACCTTCCACTGCGGTTTTCAGGCCATCGGTTCCGACATCAAAACAGAGATAAGTATAATCAAGACCCAGTGCATCGAAGGCTTCATTATGCATGAGCGGAGAAATGCTATGTGCCACCGGACTTCCGAGTAATCCGGTTAATACTGTTGTTCCTGTGATTTTTTTTGCCATTTTTTTACTCCTTGTCATTTGTTCCAGAATAGAATCTGGCATTTTTTTGACATGCGATATGGCCGTATAAGCTGTAATAACGCATGTTTACTATATTTTAATACTATACGCACAGCACAGAAAATTGTCAACTTCCAACTGGAAGAAAAATACAAAGAACAAAAAACTCACTTGAAACATGTGTATTCTTTTGTTAGAATAAGAAGAGTTTATCAAGGCGAACTTGAATGAAAAGGGAAGGAAGAATAAAAGACATGGATGTATTAGGTAAAAAACTGTCAGAGAAAACGGAATCAATT
>JALERO010000261.1 GCA_022764265.1 Eubacterium sp.
TACTACCATAAAATTATATTCATATAAATTACTATAATAAACAGATTTATCTCTTCCAAATCTCTCAATTGCTGTATCAAATAGAAAAGATGCAAAACGAATTCTGACTCTTTCTTTTTCACCATTAAACATTCCAAATGTTCTTTGAGTATATGATTTTAAATCCACCTGGATAAATGCTTCTTTGCCTTCTCTTGGCTCGCCAGTCCTAATAATATTTTTCATTCTATCTACACGATAAGTTCTCATATCTTGAGAATAGTCATCATAAGCGAGAAGATAATAATTCCCATCATTGATAATAAGTTTATAAGGGCTCACCTTATAAACAAGTCCTTTACGTCGTTCAATTAATCTATCCAGATTATTAATGTCATATTTCAAATATTGGAAAGTGATTTTCTCAGGAATATGTTTTTCACCATCTATCATCTTATTCATAGCATCATAAATCTGTGAAACATTTCCTAAGGAATTTTTATTCAAAGTCCTAACTCTATTAGTCACAAGAGCTTCCGTTCTAATCTCTGATGCTTGTTTGTCGCTTACAAATTCTTTCATGATGTTTACGAGACGTTCTGCTTGTGTTTGAGAGATGTACTTAGATGAATAAATACATTCAGAAATCAAACGAATATCTGTCGCATCGTATTTTCTTTGAGAGACATAGAATCCTTTCTTATGGCTATCATAGAGAATTGATTCATAATATGTGCCATCTTCTTTAGCCTCTTCAATTGCATATGTAAGACCATCTTCCAAATCTATGTTATCACTGTTCTCAAGAAGCCATATGGCATTATTAATCGCTTCGATATCTTTATAAATAGACCTACGTTCAGCATAAATACCCAATTCCTGAAGATATCCAACAATCTTAGGAGCTGAAATCATATGATTTTCATCAGAATTTCTTAAAAGATATTGATATACCAAATAAGGTTTCATTTTCTGATTATCTTTTCTGCCTTTTCCACTTTCCATGTTCTTCACCCTATAACAAATTATAATAATATGGCTTATTATATCAAAAAACGCTACAATTTTAAACTTGCAGCGTTTCATGATTCTTATAAAATATATTTAATTCTCAATATATCTTCTTTTCGTTGTTTTCTTAGTATTTGAATTCATTCGGTCAAGAGGATTAAAAAAATCTAAATCTGATGCAACATCAGTTCCATATAGATTGACATACTTCATTGTCATTTCTATGGTTTTATGATTTAAAAGCTTTTGTAATTTTGCGGGATTTCCACCATTCATAATATAATGCTTCGCAAATGTATGTCTAAACAGATGAATTGAAGTTTTATAGACACCTCTTGAACGATTATATTTTGCAATTGAGTCCTCCGCACTTCGAGCCTTTAATTGTTTGCCTTCATATTCTGGAAAGAGAAAGTCATCTTCATGCAAATCACTTAACTTTATATATTCCTTTAACACAGATACTATCGCTGATGATAATGGCATATATTTTTTGATTTTGTCCTTGTTCCAATTTAATTTTACTCTTGAATTTTCTAAATCCAAATCATTGATTTTGATATTAATTACAGAGCTTAACCGCTGACCCGTTGAAAAGAAATAATTTATCATCGCCCAATTTCTCCACTCAGTCCAACGATTTGACTGAGGTCTTTCTAACAATTTCTCCATTTCTTCATCTGTATATGGCTCTTTAAATTCCTTTTCATACTTTGGGATAATCACTTCTATAGAATCCATGTAATCCTTTTCGATACAAAACTTAAAAAATCTTTTAAGGTGCTTCATATGGGTTGCTATTGATACTGCCTTTACTCCCTTATTCTGTTTGAATAAAATAAATTCCTCAAAATGTGTTGTTGTAATATCTCCTAATGATACATTGGGACCACACCACTCAATAAACGTATTAACATAAATCTTATAAATATCTTGTGTAGCTATTGCCAATCCTCTTGCTTGGTTATTTTTAAAGAAGGCAGCGGCCGCTGCTTCTAAAGGATAAGCACATTCATTATTTTTTGTTTTTAATTGTCTTCCTCTTGCCATAATAAACTCCTTTCGCCTAGACAATTTTTTCAAAAAATTCTAGCGCGATTAGAAATAGGCAAAATAAAAAAGGACCTCTCAAAGAAGTCCTTTTTATGCGGACAACAGGACTTGAACCTGCACCGAATGTAACTCCGACTAGGACCTGAACCTAGCGCGTCTGCCAATTCCGCCATGTCCGCTTACGAATATAGATATTATCACAAATCAAAATGAAAAGCAAGCACTTTTTTTAATTTTTTTAATTTTTTGAAAAAAACAAAAAATAAAGGTTCCGTCGCAGTAACGGTCTAACGACCGTAACTGCTGACGGACTTTTTGTGCGCATTTTCAGCAAAATCTACTTACTTTGGCTACAGTTAAAGCACTTGTACTGCTGAAAAAGCGCACTTATCTAAGCCTTCTGTCTTTGACAAAAGACCAGTATGATGTGTATTTTGAAATTTTAAAAATTATGCTGTCTTTTTCAGTTCAAACAGGTGCTGCCCTGTCTTGTTATTTTGGATCTTATTATGAAGCTTGAGAACGAACCCGCCACCGAGCGCGTTGTCTGAGCGTTAGCGAGTTTAGTGCGAATGGCGTTTCCATAAACGTTCGAAAGTTGAGTAGCAAAACGCAACTTGTCTGCGATTATGCCATAGGTGCCACGCTTATTCAAAAAAATATGGCAGCGATTCCATGTAATCCATGAATCACTGCCATAGGGTAGGGCTGTTTTTGGTGCGACAGCCCCTTTCTTTTATATCTTCTATTCCTCAAAATAATTATATTTCGGGGTTCCCTGTATCTGACAGGAGGCTTTCATCGGTCTGCGATTTCTGTGAAGCAGCACATCAATTAATAACGTATCTCCTTCTTCGACCATATCCCGAATATCCTCTTCGGTTAACTCTACCGAATCCTCTGTAATCATATCAGCATATTTTAATTCCAGATATACATCACACATATTTCCGATAGACTCATGGAATTCTATCTCAGCCAGATTCAATTCTTCCTCACTCTCTGCCTGTGCATATCCATAGGACATGACAATAGGAATTCCCAACTCTTTGGATAATTTCCGAATACCATCCATCAACGGTTTCATATCTTCAGAATCTTCCACAGAAAGGATATTTTCAATATTATCAATAAATACAACCGGTTTATGTGCACCCTCACGGACAATGGAGCGAATCAGTTCTTCGAGAATTTCTCCGGCAGAAGCCTCTTCCATGGATTCTACATAATCCGAAACCGCTTCCTGGTCCAAAATGAAAAGGTGTTCACTGATTCTTCCACGGTACCAGTTAAGCTCATCCTTAAGAGAACCAATATCAGCTCCATCTTCTCCTGTCATAATGGACATGACGGAAACTGCTTTATTCAAATCCCCCTGATGAATCTCATAGCTGAGTCTTGAAATGGTATCTACCATCAGGTCATATCTGGATAATTCCGTGGAAATGTATAGAACATCGATGCCTGCCTCTGCTGCACGGTCTGCGATCTGCTGCATGAAGCTGTTCTTCAAATATTGTGGCTGGGAATCGATAAAATAACTTCCTTTATGAAGTCCATACCGGAGCATCGCATCAAGTTTCTTAAATCCGGTGCTAAGCTTACGATTCTCCTGGGTATCCACAATATATTCCTCAAACTGATTCATAAAGCTTGCGGAATTCTTCAATACAAACGGTTTGCGGACAGATACCTGGTATCCTTTTTCCTCAGCTTCGGTTTGGTTTGGCACTTCTTTTTCCTTTTTCGGCTCCGGTGCAGGTTTCTCTTTTCTTCTGACAACCTTCTTTTTATTCTTTGGCTGTTTGGCGGATTTACCTGAAGCAGCACGCTCTTTTTTCTCTTTCGGTGTCGGGATAACCTCTTCCACCTCAATATCAGGTTCGGTATGTTCATCTACCTTAACTTCTGATGATTCAGGCTGCTCCTCGGACTCAGATTCCTCCACTTCATCAGTTTCTATGCTGTCGTTTTCATCAAATTCTTCGGTTTCGACATTGTCACTCTCATCGAATTCCTCTTCTTCTTCATTCTCTTCCTCTTCGGCATTATCCTCTGAATCTTTAGAACTTTCATCCTTCTCTTCATCTTCCATCAGGAAATCTTCGTCCATGGCAAGCTCCAGCTCTTTCTCCAATGCTTCCTCATCGAAATCTGACAAATCTCCCAGGTTGTCCTCCCCATCCAGGGCCGAAACTGCTGCTTTCTTCTTTTTATTTCCTTCCTGCTCTTTCAGCCACGCATCGAGAACGGCTTC
>JALERO010000003.1 GCA_022764265.1 Eubacterium sp.
ATAATACAAGATTTTTCAACGACGTGGAAAAACCACAGACGAATGGAATTCCAACCCCATGAAAAAGGTGGCATTAAACTTTCTCCTTATTTTCAATAAAATGAAGCCACAAAACAAAACCGAAACACAATCGGATCAAAACAAGGAGGAAAAAGTTATGAATCAAAATTGGTTGGAGTTGGAAGACAAAGTTGTGATCGTCACCGGAGGTGCTTCCGGTATCGGTAAACACGTTGTTGACACCTTGACAAAGGTCGGTGCCCACGCAGTGGTTGTTGACATGAATGTGAAGACCGGAGAAGAGATGGATGGTGCCTATTGTGTACAGTGCGACGTCACAAGCAGTGACAGTGTAAAGGCTATGGTAGATGCCGTAATTGAAAAATACGGACACATTGATGCGCTGGTAAACAATGCGGGAATCAATCTTCCTCGTCTTCTGGTGGACGTGGCAGGAGAAAAACCACAGTATGAGCTGAATGATGAATCCTTTGGAAAAATGTTTGCAGTCAATGTAAAAGGTGTGTTCCTCTGTGCGCAGGCTTGTGCAAGACAGATGTTAAAACAGGGCAAAGGGGTTATCTTGAACATGTCTTCCGAATCCGGAAAGGAAGGATCTCAGGGACAGAGTGCTTATTCCGCAACAAAGGGTGCGGTGGACAGCTTCACCCGTTCCTGGGCAAAGGAACTGGGCAAATACAACATCCGAGTGCTGGCATGTGCGCCTGGAATCATGGAAGCCACCGGCTTACGTACACCTGCTTACAATGAAGCACTGGCTTACACCAGAGGTTGCAAACCGGAAGATCTTTCCACCGATTACAGCAAAGTAATTCCTATGGGACGTGATGGTAAATTAGATGAGGTAGGCGATCTTGTAGCATATCTGGTATCCGATCGTGCCAGCTATATTGCAGGAACAACCGTAAACATTTCGGGAGGAAAATCAAGAGGATAAGATAAAATCAAAAACAGATTTTAATTATCCACGAAAGAAGAAAGGAATGCTGATGTTATGAAGAGTGTATTTGGGGATAATCGGATTTCATTACTATTACAGTATTTTCGCAAAACTCCTGTGACAACAGTCAGCACCTTGGCTTCTCGGCTTGGTGTCAGTGACCGGACGATTCGCAATGATATCAAGCAGTTGAATCAGGAATTAAAGGATTGTGCCGTGATCGAAGGGGTACAGGGCAAATACAGCCTTCGAATTTTTCAGGCAGATCGGTTTCGCGAAATCTATTCGGATATTATTCAGTCCGATGAGTTTATGAATTCTTCCAGAAACCGGATGGATTACATGTTCGGTAAGCTGATGTGTTCGGAAGAACCTTTGCTCACCGATGAGTTGGCCTATGAGATGAATATCGGGCGGACCACATTGGTGAGTGATCTGAAAAAACTCAGGGAAGAGATTAAAGACTATCATCTGACCATTATCGGAAAGACCAGCAAAGGATTGCTCCTTCACGGAACCGAGGCAGATATTCGAAATTATGTGCTGGAAAACAGTTACGAATCCATCTATCGGGAATATCCCATGGATTCGGAGATCCAGGAAGCAATCGAGGATTTCTTTGAGGAACATTATTTTGAGAAGAATGTGAGAGAATCCTTTGAGCGTTTTGTGACGCTGATGCTGGACCGTTTTCTGACAGGACATTATATCGGACAGCTGTCGGGCAAATATTACAATATGACAGCTCGCCCGGAATTTGCTTTAATTGATGACCTGGTTCGGCAGTTTGCACAGATCCTTCATGTGGAGATTCCCGTGGAGGAAACCTTATTTATCTTTCTTCCGATCATGGGCATGCGAACCCCCACGGATATTCATGATATGCATTCCATCATGCTGGATAAAAATGTGCCGAAGCTGACGAAGAAGATTTTTGACAGGATTCATCAAAAAATGGATGTCACCATTGAGAGTGGGAACTTCACGGAAGAATTCCTATATCATGTGATGTTCATGATGAATCGGCTTCGCTTCGGCGTACGTTTAAAAAATGCCATGCTGGATGACTTGAAACAAAAATATCCTCTGGCATATCAGATGGCGGGAATTGCATCCGATGTGATACAGGAAGAATATCATTTAAAGGTTACGGAAGACGAGAGAGGGTATCTGGCAGCATACTTTGGTGTTTTTCTCACGGAAAATGACTTAAAGAAAGAAAAACCTTTCCGCATCGCGGTGGTTTGCGGTACGGGGCGGGTCACAGCGAGGCTGGTTGCTGTTCAGCTGAAGAAAATGCTGGACAGTTCCGCAGAGCTTACCCTGTTTGCTGATGAAAAAGTAAACACAGAGATTTTAAATGATTTCGATATAATATTGACCACGGTCGAGCTGTCATGTAAGTGTGACAGACCGATCATCCAGATTCAGGAGATTTTTGATGAAAAAGAACTTCGTCCTTAGAGAGAAACAGCAAAATTCGGGGAACAAATTGACATACCTGTGCTGGATAATAACTGGTTTATTATGAACGGATTACTGGATGAGAATCGATTTTTTGTTTTTGACGAAGAAGAAACCTATGAATCGGCTCTGGAACAAATGGTGGAAAACCTGGAAATCCAGGGTTATGTAGATGAAGACTTTATGGAACGTCTTCGGGAAAGAGAAAAAAAGGGAACGATGGTGTTTGACCGGGAGATTGCCATTCCCCACGCAATTCAGTATGCGGGAGCCAAGCTGGTGCTGTCTGTGGGAGTGTTTCCACAGAATACCGGTCAGGGACAGCAGGAGATTAAGGTGATTTTTCTCATCGGATTGCCGGCAGACAGTGATATGGAAGACGATCTGCTGCTTCGGGTTTATGATGAGATCATCAATGTGGCACAGGATAAAAAGCTACTTCATAAGATTTCAAAAGCAGACTCTTTTTCAACTCTGATACAGGCACTGTATCGACAGGCAGGAGATTAGTTACAAAATATTAGAAAAGATGGAGGAATGATTCATGTTAAAACTGGGATTGGTGGTTGCGGCGGCATTTGTACTTCAGATACTTCTTGGGATGATGCAGATGAAGCACTTTTCAGACGAATTTGTGAAATTGAGAAGATGCGGGCGAGTGGCCTGCGGCAGAAAAGCGGGAGGTTTTCATGCAGGTGCCATCGTCATGTTTCTGATTGATGAGGAGGGCTACATAAAAAAAGGCCGGAAAATGGAAGGCGTTACCTGTCTGGCCCGCGTTCGTCCGCTGGATGGATACGAAGGAAAATACATCGGTAGTCTGACAGAAGCTGATGGGCCGAAGGGACACCGCAATCTGGGAAAGGCCATAGCCGATGCCGCTCTTACCTATAACAAATACGTTTCCGGAGAAGTGATCGAACAGCCTCCGACCCCATTCCAGAAAGCGAGTCGTTCCGCA
>JALERO010000010.1 GCA_022764265.1 Eubacterium sp.
TTATTAATAAATTCAAGAACGCCTCGGCGTTCTTGCTGCGAGATACGCGTCATGCGTTAGCATGACAAATATCTAATGCGTATCTCTGCAATCCGCCGGAGGCTTTTATCGAAGTCTGAGATTGAAACTCCCACTTGATGAAATGAATCCTTTACTCCCACTTGTGGAAGTGGGAGTCTTCTCCGACGAGATAAAATAAACCAGAGAACAATCTGGAAAATGCTCCATCTCGTCCTCTGGTTCAGTTAATAATATTTATGTCTTATTTCAGATTCTTAATATTTTCCGAAATATAAGGTGTCATCTGGTATACATAATAATTAAGCCAGTTTGTATATAAGGTATTGGCGTGGCAGCGCCAGGATTTGACCGGACCCAGATCCGGGTTGTCGTCCTGATAGTAGCGGCATGGGAACGGCACATTGTCCATGCCCTTGGCCAGGTCTCTTCGGTATTCTCCGTCGAGGGTGACCACATCGTATTCCGGATGGCCGGTGACAAAAATCTGACGGCCTTCCTTAGCGATGATGATGAACGGGCCGGTTATCTCGGAGTCGGCAAGAATGGTCAGCTTTGGATTGTTTTCCACATCTTCCCGACAAATGCCACTGTGTCTGGAGTGAGGTGCATTGAATACATCGTCAAATCCCCGGACGAGGGGTGTCTTTTTGTGAATGGTGCGGTGCTGGAAGACTCCGAAGAGTTTTTCCGGCAGCTCGTATTTACGGACACCGTAATGGTAGTAGAGGCCTGCCTGGGCTGCCCAGCAGATATGGAAAGTGGAGGTCACGTGGGTTTTGGACCATTCCATGATCTCTACCAGCTCCGGCCAGTAGTCCACTTCTTCAAAATCCAATGTCTCCACCGGTGCACCGGTAATCAGCAGTCCGTCAAAGTATTGGTCTTTGATTTCGGAAAATCCCAGATAAAAGTTCTCCATATGGGTAGCCGATACATTTTTGGCATCGTGGCTTTCGGTTTTCAAAAATGTGATGTCTACCTGAAGAGGTGTGTTGGAGAGGCTTCGGAGAAGCTGAAGCTCTGTCTCCTGTTTGGTCGGCATCAGGTTCATAATGACGATTTTCAGGGGACGAATGTCCTGCTTCATAGATCTCTCGTAATCCATCACAAAGATATTTTCACGTTCCAATATTTTTTTGGCAGGTAAATCTGCATCAATGCGAATTGGCATAATCTATCATCTCTTTCCTTCGTTAATCATATTTAAAAATTCTTCTTCTGTAAGAATCGGAATTCCAAGTTCTTTTGCTTTTTTATTCTTGGTGGAACCGGAAAGATTATCGTTGTTGATCAGATAATCTGTTTTGCCGGTCACAGAGCCGGTCACCTTTCCACCGAGGGATTCTATTTTTTCTTTTAATTCTTTTCGGTTCTTAAAATGTTCCACCGAACCGGTGATGACAAAGGTTTTGTCCGTTAATATCTGTTGTCCCTTGTCTATCTCTGCCGGCATTTCTTGAAATGTAAGATACGGAAGCAATCCGTCTACTACCTTCTGATTGTGGGTATTGTCAAAATAATCCCGGACGCTGGTGGCGATCACACCGCCGATTCCTTCAATCTCCGTCATCTCCTCCACAGTGGCTTTCATCAATGCCTCGAGGGAATATCCGAAATGTTTGCAGAGAAGCTTTGCATTAGAAGCTCCCACATTGAGGATTCCAAGGCTGTAAATAAATCGCGGCAATGTGGTCTGGCGGGATTTGTCGATGGATTTCATCAGATTATTGTAGGATTTCTCTCCAAATCCTTCCATCTCCACAATGGCTTCCTGGTACTGAGACAGGGTGTATAAATCATATAATTCCGATAAAAATCCCTGATCGATCATTTTGGTGAGAGTGGCTTCTGACAAACCATCGATGTTCATGGCGTCCCGGCTCACATAATGACTGAACAGCTTAACTTTTTTGGCACTGCAGAAAGGATTCGGGCAGTAGAGGGATTTCACGTCATTTTCCATCCGAACTTCTGTCTCGCCTCCACAGGCAGGACAATGTTTCGGTACCTGCCAGCTGCCGCTTCGGGTCAGGTTTTCGGAAACCTGCGGGATGATCATGTTTGCCTTGTAGACTTTGATATGGTCTCCGATCCCCAGCTCCAGCGCATCCATGATGCTCAGATTATGAAGGCTGGCCCGGCTGACAGTGGTTCCTTCCAGCTCCACAGAATCAAATAATGCAATGGGATTGATGAGGCCCGTTCTCGAAGGGCTCCACTCAATTCCGGTGAGCACCGTTTCTGCTTCTTCATCGGCCCATTTGAAGGCGATGGAATTCCTCGGAAACTTTGCAGTGGTACCGAGGGCTGTGCCGTAGGCAATATCATCGTAAATGAGCACCAATCCGTCCGATGGGAAATCATTTTCCACTACTTTTTCTGCAAAAGCGGCAATCGCATCTATGATATTACTGCGGTCTACCATTTTATAAGGAACGATCTCAAAGCCGAGGGAAGCCAGCCAGTTCATGTTCTCCTTCACGGAATTGCTCAGTTCCTTTCCCTGGGCACTGACCAGAGAAAATGCAAAGAAAAACACATTTCTCCTGGCAGTGATCTCGTTATTTAACTGTCTTACAGAACCGCTGCACAAATTGCGGGGATTCTTGTATTTTGCATCAACATTTTCTATGCTTTCGTTAATTTTCCTGAAATCTGAGTATTTGATCACGGCCTCTCCCCGAAGAACCAGTTCCCCGTCAAACGGAATTCTGGAAGGCAGGTTCTTAAATACTCTGGCATTGTTGGTGATGACCTCTCCGATTGTTCCATTTCCCCGGGTCACCGCTCGGTCAAGGGCACCATTTTTGTAGGTGAGAACCACGGTCAGACCGTCCATTTTCCAGGACAACATGCCTTTCTGGTCGCCCAGCCAGTCCTGAAGCGCTTCCGGACTCTTCGTCTTATCCAGAGACAGCATAGGAGAATCATGGGGTACCTTTTCCAGCTCACTCAAAACCTCATAGCCCACCTGAACCGTCGGGCTGCCTGCCAGAACGATGCCGGTTTCTTTCTCCAGTGCCGCCAGCTCATCATAAAGCGCATCATATTCCAGGTTGGACATGACCTCTCTGTCTTCCTGATAATAGGCACGGGCGGCTTCATTCAGTTTTATTACAAGTTCTTTTATTCTTTCCTGTTTTTCCACACCGGTCTCCTTCCTGTCAGTCTCTCCAATTCATGATATTCTGTTTCTGTCAGTTCCCGATAATGCCCTTCCGGCAAATTGCCGAGGGTAACATTCATGATTCGAAGCCGTGTAAGCTCCTTCACCCGATAGCCCAGGGCTTCGCACATCCGCCGAATCTGACGGTTCAGCCCCTGAGTGAGAATAATCCGAAAAGTACATGGTCCGGTCTGGCGCACCTTGCAGGGCCGGGTCACCGTATCCAGAATCGGCACTCCCTGGGCCATTCTGCGAAGAAATTGTTTTGTGACCGGCTTATCCACCTTCACTTCATATTCTTTTTCGTGCCCGTTTCTGGCTTTCAGAATCTCATTCATCAGCTCTCCGTCATTGGTCATCAGGATGAGCCCCTGTGAGTCCTTATCCAGACGGCCGACGGGATAGATTCTCTCCGGATAGTTAATAAAATCAACGATATTATCCTTTTCCTTTTTCTGGGTCGTACACACGATGCCTTTTGGTTTATTCACTGCAAGGAGAATCCGTTTCCGGCTGATAGTAATCGGATTTCCATCCAGAAGAATCTTCTGACCCGGCATCACCTTCTGCCCCAGCTGGGCTTTCTCACCATCTACGAGAATACGCCCTTCCTCCACATAACGGTCAGCCTGCCTTCTGGAACAAACCCCGGCATCACTCAAATATTTATTTAATCTCTGCGGAACTGCCGCTGTCTCTTCCTTCTTCTGCATGGAGCCTCCACTAAAACTTATGGTCTGCTTTTTCCTGAAATTTATGACTGTCCACGATAAATCTTTCGTGGGTTCCTCTTCCGATCACACCTGCCGGATCCTTTACCTCTACGGCAAAGGTCAGCTTCTTTCGGTCAATGGCAGTCAGTTCCACCTCACAGCTCACCTCACAGCCGATCGGACTGGCGGATACATGATCCACATTGAGATTCGTTCCCACTGTAGTCATTCCCTCATCGAGATGTCCTTCCAGTAAAGACACTGCAGTCTTCTCCACCAGAAGCAACATAGCCGGTGTGCCATATACAAGAAGACTTCCACTCCCAAGAGTTTTCGCCGTATTTTCCATTGTAACTTTATCTGTTAATATTTTTTTCATTCCTGTAAATAAATCCATAACGCCCTCCCGTCTTTCTGTCACGGACACATTTCCGTCTCTCAAAATCTATTCATCTGTTTTTACACAGTTCTTCTAGTATAGCAAAATTCTATCCTTTCTTCAACAAAAAAAGTTTTACAAATGAAATAATCGTTGCAGTTTTATCATAAAAAATGTTATACTAAGCTTTAAGTGAACAATTATATCACCTAAATCTACAGAAATATGAATAGAAAAGGGGAATACTATCATGAGTGAAACAATGGCAGATTTTGAAAAAGAAATTGATGCGTCTTTCCGCAAGTTAAATGAAGGCGAAGTACTGGAAGGTACCATCAACACAGTAGATGAAAACGCTGCATATGTGGATATTAACTACCATACACAGGGTATCATTAAGAAATCCGATTTCAGCGATGATCCATCTTTTTCCATGCAGAGCATCAATCCGGGCGATACCATCCAGGCAGTGGTTTTATCTGATGATAACGGAGAAGGATATGTTGCACTGTCCGTTAAGGAAGCAGTCAAAGCACTCGCCTGGGAAACAGTTAAAAAATACGCAGAAGAAGGCACTGTTCTAACTCTGAAGATTGGCGGCATCGTAAACAAAGGTGTCATCGTGTATGTGGAAGGACTTCGCGGATTCATCCCGGCTTCTCATCTTGACATCGGTTACGTGGAAGATACCAATGTTTATCTGAACAAAACCGTAGAAGCAAAGGTTATCACCGCAGATGAAGAAAAGAACCGTCTTGTTTTATCTGTAAAAGAAGTTTTATTTGAGAAACGCCGTGAAGAAAAAGAAAGAAAAATCAACGCAATCATTCCAGGTTCCGTTGTGGAAGGTAAAGTAGAATCCCTGATGCCTTACGGCGCATTCATCGATCTCGGTGACGGCATCTCCGGTCTGGTACACATTTCCCAGATCGCCCAGAAGCGAATCGAATCTCCGGGTGAAGTACTGAAAGTCGGACAGGAAGTAAAAGCAAAAGTCCTGAAAGTAGCCGACGGCAAGATCAGCCTCAGCATCAAAGCAGCCGAAGACCAGGAACCTGCACCAAAGGCAAAAGAAGAACCGGCCATCAATTACAAAGATGAAGGAAATGCAACCACAGGACTGGGCGCATTACTTGCCGGAATTAAATTAGATTAATTCTTAAAAAAACCCTCGATTTTGTTTTACACAGACCCGTTGGTGATAAAAAACAAAATCGGGGTTTTTTTCATAATCCATTCTATTTCTTCCAGATCATGACGGTTTTGCCCATCGCTTTATGGATATCCAGTTCAAAGGCACGATTCATGTCTTCGATGGAATGAACTTCCACCTGGGCACCAACGATGTTGCTAAGATATCCGAGAATCTCCGGATGCTCCTGATACATTTCCACCGTCTTCTCAAAATCAGCTCTTCCACTGCGGCTGCTTCCGAAGATACGCAGCCCCTTTTCCAGCACCATACGGGTGTTGATCGGTATAGGATATTCGGATACGCCTAGAATAGAAATGGTTCCCTCCGGATTGATCAGGTCAATGATCTGATTGATAGCCTTCTGGGACGCCTCGCCGCCAACACACTCAATGGCGTGATCCATGGCAAAGTCTTCCGGAACATCCCACACCAGATAGGTTTCATCTGCAAAGGAAAATCCGTTGAGCTTCTCCTTGTCGGTTCCGAAAATCACCAATTTGGTGTCCGGATACATGTACCGGAAAAAGAGTGCAGTGAGATAGCCGAGATTGCCATCTCCCCAGATACCCACAACATTTTTTCTCTTGTGAGTAAACTGGTCAAATCTTCTTAAAGCTTGTACGCTGATGGTCACAATCTCCGTAAAGGCTGCAACACTTCGGTCAATATCCTGAGGCAGACGGAGTACACGGTCTCTGTCCAGTGCCACATTGTCCTGCATAAAGCCATCAAATCCGCTGGCGCGGAACTTGGAGCTGCGCAGATAATTCTCACCGATGATCTCATCGTGTTCTACCGGGGTGTTAGGAATCATTACCACCAGTTCACCCGGCTTGAACTCGCCGAGGGGATCGTAAACCACGTCACCGATTCCCTCATGAATCAAAGCCATCGGCAACTTCTTGGCCAATACCTCTGCCGGACGGCTTCCCTGATAATAGCGCTGGTCTGCATGACAGATAGAAAGATGCGTCGGGCGAACAATCACCTGTTCTCCGTTCAGATCGATATCATTAAATGCAACTTCAAATCTTCTGGGTGCAACCAGCCGATATACTGTATTTAACATTATTCTTCTCCTCTAATCAGTGTCTCTGCCACCCTCAAATCATATGGGTATGTTATCTTAATATTGAACACTTCTCCATCTACCAGATAAACCTGCTGTCCCTTCATGACAAAAATCTTACATGCATCGGTAAGAATCTCCTTCTCCTCAGCAGTCAGGCCCTCATAAAGTTCTTTCAACTTCTTCGCCTTAAAGGACTGTGGAGTCTGTCCCTGATACATGATGGAACGGTCCGGAATATTGCTGATGAAATCATGACCCTTGCTCTCAACGATCGTATCCGTCGCCGGAATCACCGTATCGCAGGCATCATACTGAATCGCATAGTTAATGTTATCTTCAATAATCCGATGGGTTACAAATGGACGTACAGAATCATGAGTTACGATGATTGTATCATCATCCAGACCATATTCCTTCTCGATATAACGGATGGAATTCATGATAGTCTCATTGCGGGTACTTCCCCCTTCGATTACCACGATTCTGTCTGTGTGATTCAAGCTCTTTTTAATCAGATTCTTCGTGTGGTTCACCCACTGAGCCGGGCAAAGCACGATGATCTTCTCAAATCTGCTGTTGACATAAAACTTCTCCAGAGTATGAATGATGATCGGTTTATCACCTACCGTAAGAAATTGTTTCGGCTTCTCAACATTGCCCATTCTGCTGCCGATCCCTCCGGCTAATATTACTCCAAAAACCATATTCGTCTCCTTTATTCATTATCGTTGCGTATCTTACTTCTATTTTATGTTTTCCGTTGTTTTGGGCGGAATTATCCCCTTCAAGAACGCCTCGGCGTTCTTGTTGCGAGATGCGCGTCATGCGTCAGCATGACAAAATTCTAATGCGCATCTCTGCAATCCGCCGGAGGCTTTTATCGAAGTCGGAGATTGAAAACTCCCACTTGATGAAATGAATTCTTTACTCCCACT
>JALERO010000031.1 GCA_022764265.1 Eubacterium sp.
TATCGACACAGTATTTTTGTGCATGGCTTTGAATAAAGACTATAATCTGCGACGGCTGGAAAGATATTTATCCATCGCCTGGGAAAGTGGAGCAACACCGGTGGTGGTGCTGACCAAAACTGACCTCTGTGATGATCTGGAGGTTATTTTCACTCTTTTAAAGAAAAAAATAAACAATCGGAATGATGCGGTCATGTATGGAATCGGCCACGGTGGAATTGAAGTGTGGATCGTTATTTTTCCGGTGATACTCATGTATCTGGCAGTCGTGCTCACCGGTGGAAAAGGAATGCCGGCAGAGGTGGTTTCTTCCATAATGCCATCCATCGAAGCCTTTGGGCTGGGTACCGCCATTTGCTTTGTAATTGAGAGAATCTTCTGTATGGGAATTCATATTGCTCTGACCCTCATGGTATTTTATGGTGTGCAAAACAGAGAGAAAAAATATCTCCTGAAAGCGGTGATCTGCCATATGATCCTGGATGTGTTCCCGGCTCTCTATCAGCGGGGTGTCGTTGGATTTATGCAGACAGAAATCTGGCTGGGCGTAGCCTGTGTAATTCTCTGTATCTTTGCATACAGACTTTATCAAAAACTATGATTCATTTTGTTTCCGAAATTTAGCCGGAGATATCCCTACGCGCCGTTTAAAGGCATTGATGAAGCTGCCGATGGAAGACTGTCCGGTATGTATCTGAATCCGGCAAATAACCCTCAGGGGGGAGCGGACAAAAGCGGGCCGACCGCTATGCTGAACTCTCTGGCGAAGTTCGATGCCAGATTTCATGCCGGATCGGTGCAAAACATTAAATTCTCGCCGACCTTGTTCAATCAGAACAGAGAATTGATCAAAGCATTGATGAAAACCTACTTTTTTAAGAAGGGCGGATGTCATCTCATGGTAACGGTAGTGGATAAAGCGACTCTGGAGGATGCGGTGGAACATCCGGAAAAATATCCGAACCTGATTGTCAGAGTCAGTGGCTTCTCAGCTGTCTTTGTGAATCTTACGCCGGAAGTACAGCAGGAACTGCTCAGCCGCGTGACCTATGATGAAGAAAGATGTGGTATCCGATGAAACAGACAAAAGAAGTATCAATCATGGAAATCGAACGTTTTGCGATCCATGACGGACCGGGCATCCGAAGTACCGTTTTCTTTCAGGGCTGCCCGCTCCACTGTCCTTGGTGTGCCAATCCGGAATCCCAGACAATTGGTCCAAAACTGATGTATAACGAGAAAAAATGCGTCCATTGCGGAAAATGTGTCACGACCTGCCCGGTCGCTGCCATCGAGATTCAAAATGATCACCTTCAATTTCACAGAGAACAGTGCCTGCATTGCAAAATCTGTGAGGAAGGATGTTTGCAGAATGCTATTCAATTTAACGGGAAAAAGGTATCCATAGACGAGATTGTGGATATGGTTCTCCGAGACCGGGCTTATTATGAAGAATCCGGGGGTGGAGTGACAATTTCCGGAGGGGAATGCTTTGTTCAGTTTGATGCTCTGATTGAACTGTTAAAACGATTAAAAGAAGAAAAACTTCATGTGGCAGTAGAAACCTGCGGACAGACCAGTCTTGAACATATACAGAAAGCCTTTCCCTATGTAGATTTGTTTTTATTCGATTTGAAACATACGGATTCGGAAATCTTTCATCATGTGACTGGCGGGCATCTGGAAACCATTCTCAGGAACATATCATATATTTCAGGACAGAATCCTGACAAGATTATTCTTCGCGTTCCGGTAATTCCGGGGTTTAATTATAACGATGTTACCATGAAAGAAATGTTCCGTTTTGCCGGTGCATGTGGGTTAAAAAGGATGCATTTACTGCCTTATCATACATTTGGATTAAATAAATACGCCCAATTGGGGATTCCTTATACAATGGAATGTAAAAAAAGTCTGCATAACGATGACTTGGAAAAATATCGGAAGGCAGGAGAAGACATGGGACTGACGGTTATTATTGGTGGCTGAGAAACTGTTTCTGTGCTATAATCAGCATATATAAATTAAGTAGAAAAGAGGGAGTTCTTATGGAGTATTCACCGGAAGAAAGAGGAAGAAAAATTATAGATGCGTGCATGGAGGAGAACGGGAAGAATCCCGTTGAAATATTCCGGCATATTGCCGATCAGGATTTTATTCGAATTCATGGACCGGAGCATCATATATTGGATGGAGCGACCTTATTGACAGCCTTTTATAATGCCGGAGGAAAGATCAATCTCGTGGAGTGTCTGGAAGAGCTGATGCATCGTGGGTTACAGATGCCCGGTGCGGTGTGCGGAATGTGGGGTGTCTGTGGCTCAGTCAGCTCCATTGGGGCTGCGTTGTCCATCATCGATGGAACCGGTCCTTTAACAACAGATGAATCCTGGGGAAAGCATATGATGTATACGTCAAAAGCGCTGGGGCGGCTTGCAGCAACGGGTGGACCGAGATGCTGTAAGAGAGATGCTTTTTTTTCACTGCAGGAAGCCATCGATTTTGTGAATGAACAATATGATGTGGAACTGGAACAAGGGGAGATTCGGTGCCCATACAGCGAGCAAAATCAGCAATGCCTTAAAGGAAAATGTCCTTTCCATTTATAATCGGTATCACATCATTTACGTACTGTTGGCAGTATGATAAGGTAGTAATAGAACGAAAGTTACATAATTAAAAGAAATAAAATATAAAAGGGAGGAGTTGCAGTATGAGATATCAGATTATAGGAGAAAGTCTTCCGGTGGTGATCTGCGAGCTGGAATCCGGGGAGAGAATGATTACCGAAGGTGGCGGAATGGCATGGATGTCTCCAAACATGAAGATGGAGACAACAACCAACAGAGGAATCGGTAAGGCATTTGGCCGCTTGTTTTCAGGAGAGAAATTATTCCAGAATATTTATACTTCCCAGGGCGGACCGGGAATGATTGCTTTTGCTTCCAGTTTTCCGGGTTCTATCAGAGCCTTTGAAATTGCACCTGGTCAGGAGATGATTTTCCAGAAATGTGCCTTTCTTGCCAGTGAGGATAGTGTGGAACTTTCTTTATTTTTTAACAAAAAACTGAGTTCCGGATTATTCGGAGGAGAAGGCTTTATCTTGCAGAAGACCAGCGGTAGAGGAATTGTATTTGCAGAGTTTGACGGACATGTGGTGGAATACGATCTGGCACCGGGTCAGCAGATCGTGGTTGACACCGGACATCTTGCTGCCATGACAGCAAACTGCAAGATGGACATTCAGACTGTACCGGGCGTAAAAAATATGCTCTTTGGTGGAGAAGGACTATTTAATACTGTGATTACCGGTCCGGGACATGTGTGGCTTCAGACCATGCCGATCAGTAATGTGGCAGGGGCAATTCAGCCATATATCATGACGACAGAGAAATAACAATATATTTGAATCTAGACCGCGCAGAGCGATATCCTGAAATTGGAATTCCTCTGCGTTCCTTCTTTTGTTAAGTTTTTTTGCTCATTCTTAGAAAAAAATTGAATCAGACATTGATATAATTAAATTATATATGATAAATTTTTGTGAATTTGTCCAAAGAATAAACATTTTTTGTATCAAATTTCAAAGAAAAGATAGAAAAAGAATAGTGGAAAAAGGATTATGAAAAGGCATTTTCATAAAAGAAGCATAAAAAAGTAACACTATTAACTATGATAGTGAACAGAAAGATGAAATGATGTATATTTGCCAATTTTCTCTTTTGTGATATAATCAATACAGAATATTTCCTTTATATTCAAATTGTTGAAAGTGAAATAGGATGATTAATTTTGGAGGTATCAAATGACCAAGAAACAAACAACCAAAACTACAACAAAAAAGACAACAGCGGCAAAAACAACTGCGAAATCAACTGCAAAAAAGACAGAAGATGTAATCACCAAAGCACCGGTTGAAGCTGTTGAAGAAGTAAAAAAAGAAGAACCAAAGGCATCAGAGACCGCAAAAACAATCAAATCAGATAAAGAAGTAGAAACCAAAACAAAAGCTGCCAAAACAACAAAGCCAACAAAGAAAGCAGCAGCAACAAAAACCACAAAGACAACCAAAACAACGAAGACCACAAAGGCTGCTGTAGCTAAGACAGCGAAAGTTGAAGAGCCAAAGGCAGCTGAAGTTGAAGCTCCAAAGGCAGTGGAAGAAGTTAAGGAAGAAGCTCCAAAGGCTGCTAAGACAACAAAAACAACAAGAACCAGAAAAACAACGAAGGCAGCAACAACCAAAACAAAAACTGCCAAAGC
Source organism: Eubacterium sp. (assembly GCA_022764265.1). Lineage (GTDB taxonomy): Bacteria > Bacillota > Clostridia > Lachnospirales > Lachnospiraceae > Anaerobutyricum. Next base: position 4,264 of record JALERO010000031.1, read on the forward strand.
AGCTAAAATAGAAGAACCTGTAAAAGAAGTGAAAGCAGAAGCTCCAAAGGCAGAACCTGCAAAAGAAGTGAAAGCAGAAGCTCCAAAGACAGAGTCTGCAAAAGAAGTAAAAGCAGAAGCTCCAAAGGCAGAACCTGTAAAAGAAGTGAAAGTAGAAGCTCCGAAGACAGAGCCTGTAGAAGCGGTAAAAGCTGAGGAAGTGAAAGAGGAAGTAAAAGAAGAACCAAAATTTGAAGTTTGCACAACTCCTCGTAAGAGTGTGGCATTTATCGGTTCCGAATGCTATCCGTTTGTTAAGACCGGCGGTCTGGGCGACGTTATGTACGCACTGCCAAAGGCACTGGCAAAACAGAATTGTGATGTAAAGGTTATTCTGCCTCGTTACAAATGTATTCCTTGGGAATATCAGCAGAAGATGGTATACAGAGGATCTTTCCAGATGAACTTATGTGCCGACGGCAAAACCTACTATGTAGGAATCATGGAATATGTCTGGGACGGTGTTGTATATGATTTCATCGACAATGATGAATTCTTCGGTGTTGGAAATCCTTACACAGATTTGATTAAAGATATTCCAAGATACTGCTACTTTGCAAAAGCAGCACTGGCTGCACTGAACTACATGAACTGGGTACCGGACATCATTCACTGTCATGACTGGCAGGCAGCATTAGTTCCGGTATATCTGAGAACTTTATTTGAAAATACAAAGCTGACAACAGCTAAGACTATTCTTACGATCCATAACCTGCGTTTCCAGGGAATCTACAATATCCCTACAATCCGCTACTGGTCAGGACTGCCGGATTATGTATTTAACAAAGACGCATTAAAAGTAGGTTACAGAGATGCCAATATGTTAAAAGGCGGATTAACTTATGCGAACATGATCACTACAGTCAGCCATACATATGCAGGTGAGATTCAGACTCCGGCTTATGGAGAAAAACTGGATGCGCATATGAGACATCATTCTCCAAAGTTACGCGGTATTGTCAACGGTATTGATTATGATATCTGGAATACAGCAACAGACGAGAGATTATTTGAAAACTATGATCTTTCCAATGTACTGGAGAAGAAAAGAGAAAACAAACGCAGATTACAGCAGGAGCTTGGTCTGGCACAGGATGACGGTAAGTTCGTAATCGGATTAATTTCCAGACTGACAAACCAGAAGGGTCTGGATCTGATCAACGCAATCATGCCTCAGATTTTAGATGGCAATACACAGGTTGTCGTTCTGGGTACCGGTGATGCCATGTATGAAGATTCCTTCCGTTACTATGAGAATACAAACAAGGGAACCGTTTGCTCCAACATCATGTATGATGAGACAAGAGCACACAAAATTTATGCAGGTACCGATGCTTTACTGGTACCATCCCTGTTTGAACCTTGTGGTTTAACACAGTTGATCGCTATGCATTACGGTACTATCCCGATTGTCCGTGAGACCGGTGGATTAAAAGATACCGTAGAACCATACAACGAGATCTGGAATACAGGAAATGGTTTCACCTTTGACCGTTACGAGTCCGGATTATTATTGGATGCCATCAACAGAGCAAAAACCTTATTCTTTACAAACCGTTGGCGTTGGGATGAGATGGTTCAGAGAGACATGAACAAGAACCTCTCCTGGGATAACGCTGCAAAACAGTACAAAGATCTGTATCTTGAATTATCCAGATAATACTTGACTCTCCCCCTTAGGGGAGCATATATAATCCTCCTTGAACACAAATCAAGGAGGATTTTTTTATGCGCGAAGAATGTATTAAGGTTCAGGGATTGACCAAATCCTTTCAGGGCAGAACCGTTGTGGATCACCTTTCGTTTTCTGTCGGAAAGGGCGAAGTGTTTGGATTGGTGGGTCACAATGGAGCCGGCAAAAGTACCACTATTGACATGATTCTGGGTCTGAAGAAACCGGATGCCGGTCTGGCGACCATCTGGGAAATGGATGCTTTAAAGAATAGAAAAAAGATTTTTGAGAAGGTTGGCGTTCAATTTCAATCTTCTTCCTATCAGGCTGCGATTCGGGTGGAGGAAGTATGCAGGGAATATGCAGCTTTCTACCGTAAACCGGCAGATTACAGA
>JALERO010000084.1 GCA_022764265.1 Eubacterium sp.
AGAATTAATCGGAAGAAAAATCATTGTCATTGCCAACCTGAAACCGGCGAAATTCGCAGGTGTGAAGAGTAACGGAATGTTAATCGCAGCCAGCGGGGATGACTTCGGATGTAAGATTATATTTGTAGATGATTGCGTACCGGAAGGAACAGCAATTCACTAGTATATTGGAAAGAGAGACGCCGGCGGGGCCGATTATGGAGGTTTTTCGCTTCCGTTTCACACGAAACAATAGAAATAACGGGTCAGAACAAGTTCTGCCCCTTTTATCAGGGCAGGCATGGAAATCGAAGACCTGTGAACAGTCTTCGATTTTGGGCATTGCCCATTATGAGGCAGGATATGGTCATCTTTTGTGCGAGCACAAGATTTCCCATATTCCTGCCTTTTTCCATGCCTGCTTAACTGTTGGGCTGGTGATTGTTCGTGTTCCAAAGTCAGCGAGAAAACCCCATAACTCGGCTAAAATGCCGGCTGAAAATAAGGTAAGCGAGAAAAATACAGAGGGAGCGAAGTGGATTGGAATATGAATATATGAGGTGCACTGCATTCTTGTAATAACTGGCCCCAAATTTTTGTGTCAGAGTGAGTTTTATAATTAAACTCCACTTTGACACAAAAATACAGTTTCCTTTGTTGTTTTTGATAGGAGTGGAAAGGATACATATGAAAACATTAATTTTTGATTTGGGAATGGTTCTGGTGGATTTTCGTTGGAAGGCTTTTCTGGAGGATTTGGGGTATGATGAGGATCAGGTGGAGAATCTGGCGGGAGCAGTTTTTAAGAATCCCTTATGGCAACAGTTTGACTGGGGAATCATGGGAGATGAAAATGTTCTTGCTCAAATGAAGCTGGAAGCCCCGAAATATGAAACCGACATTGAACGTATTTGGGATAATTTTCGTTACGTTTGCCAGCCATATTCCTATTCGGAAGAATTGATTCGAACCTTACATGAAAAAGGCTATAAAATATATTTTTTATCCAATTATGGGGAAACGTTATTTCATCGCGGAAAGCAGGATTACGCTTTCTTTAAATACCTCGATGGCGGCGTCTTTTCCTATGAAGTACAGCAGATGAAACCCAACGACGATATCTATCAGACCCTTCTTGACAGATACCATATTGATCCGGAAAATGCGCTCTTTTTTGACGATACCCTGGAAAACTGTGAAGCCGCCAGAGCAAACGGGATTACCGCCGTACAGGTCAAGGGGCTGGAATCTATCCTCGACGGGCTATTAGAACACTGCCAGGAAGAACTGCCGGAAATTCGTACAATTTTTTGTACTATATAGAAATTTAAAAAAATAAAAACCGGATTCTTTTCACACACAGACACGTTGCTTTCCTCGTTTTGCTCCGTCGTTTATCGATTTCTGCTCCCGAAAACTCGCCTGCTGTGCAGGCTCAAACACTTCTCCGCAGAAATCACTATACTCGCAAAACTTCGTCAGCTACACTTGACGTCTGTGCTTAGAAAAGAATTCGGTTTTTATTTTAATATTTTCTTTTTTGCAAAAATTTTGTGTGAATTTCCGTCTGTTTCTAATCGGCGCAGTAAGAACAGCTTTCCCGGGTGATCAGATGGCAGGGCAGCTCGATTCGTATGTTTTCGGTATGGCCGTTTTTTATGCGATCCATTAACATAATGACAGCATGATGAGCCATCTCTCTTTTGGGGATATCGATGGTTGTCAGCATTGGCTTGGACAGAGCTGATTCCCGGATATTGTCAATGGAGATAACGGAAGGGCGGTTTTCCTTTTCAAGAATGAGCTGCATCATCTGCTTGCCTTCTTGCCTGGTCTGGCAGGTAGGGTAAATATTAGAATAGTCCAGAGGAAGTTTGTGAGCCATCAGAGATTGATAATAACCGATATATCTCGCCTCGTAGGAGCAATCGCCTATGTAGGCGATTTTTTTATGTCCCAGAGAGATCAGATAATCCATGGCAGTTACGGCAGCGGTGGTTCCGTTACATATAATTTCGTCATAATCAAAATTGGTTGGATTTCGGTCGATTCCCACAAGAAAGCGATATTGATTTTTCAGAAAGGAGATCAGTTCTGTCGGACATTTTCCCAGGAGAATCAGACCGTCGGCAGAAGGCTCCGAGGCAGAGAAGGCGGAGAGGGAATGTTGTCTTCGGGTAATGTCCGGAAGGGTCAGGAGTTTTCTAAGATGGCAATTTTCTTTCATTAATTCTTCCTGAAGTACCTGATAAAGCTCTTTAAAAAATAAATCATCATCCAGTGTCTGAAAGCGGGTGAGGAAAATATCGATTTGGAGAGATCTTGTGGCTGATGGATCAAAGCCCATCTTCAGCTGTCTGGCTGCATTGTTGGGAACATAATGCATTTCTTGGGCGAGCTTCCAGATTCTACTTTGTAATTCCGGATTTGAACAATGATAATCGGGATGGTTCAGGACTCTGGAAACGGTGGATATGGAAGCACCACTTAAGCGGGCAATTTCTTTTAACGACATAAAACCTCCTAAGAATGTGAAAACGTTTTCTGAATTTGAATTGTTTTGATATGGAAAAGTATTTTATTATTAAAATGTATCGAAGGATAATCGGAGCAATTGGGAAAGGAATTATGAAAATGAAAGTTTATTTAAAAAAAGGTTTAATTTTTGCGGGAATTTTGGCGACGATGACGGGGATGGTTGGTTGTGGCAGTTCAGGAAAGGCGGACAGCACAGAAGTGAATGTGGGGTATTTTAATAATGTGACTCATGCACAGGCACTGTATATGAAGGCAGAAGGAACTCTGGAAGAAGCTTTTGGAGAAAATGTTACTGTGAACTGGACTGCATTTAATGCGGGGCCATCGGAGGTGGAAGCGCTGTTTGCCGGTGAGATTGATATCGGTTATATCGGACCGGTTCCGGCGATCACAGCCAATGTAAAATCCGATGGTGATGTTACCATTCTTTCCGGTGCAACAAAGGCAGGAGCAGAACTGATTAAAGCAAGTGGTTCCGATATTCAGACAGTGAAAGATCTTGACGGAAAAACGGTTGCCATTCCTCAGATTGGAAATACACAGCATCTCTGCCTTTTGAAGCTGTTGTCTGATAACGGCCTGGCTCCGGTAGATGAAGGAGGCACCGTTAATGTTACGGCTGTGGAAAATGCCGATGTGCTGAACATGATGGATCAGGGAAATATTGATGCGGCCTTGGTACCGGAACCATGGGGAACTACCCTCGTTAACAGCGGGGCAGAAATTGTTCTGGACTATGATGAGGTTTATAAGGATGGAGATTATCCGGTTGCAGTTGTGGTTGTCCGCAATGAATTTATGGAAGAACATCCCGATCTGGTAAATGAATTTCTTGCAAAACATGAGGAAGTAACTGCTTATATGCAGGAAAATGTAGATGAATGTGCGGTGGTGGTCAATGACGAAATCAATGCGGCAACCGGTAAATCACTGGATGAAGCTACTTTGAAGAGTGCCTTTGGAAAAATTGTGATCTCTTCGGAAGTCAATAAAGAAGCGATTCGTGATTTTGCGGACATCTCTCTGGAACAGGGATTCATAGAAGAAGATATGAAAGATATTTTCGCAGATGTGAAGTAGAAAGGAAATGCCATGTCATTACAATTAAAAAATGTGGGAAAACGTTTTGAAGATTCCGGACATGAGACCCTCACAGGAATTGATTTAGAAATAGAAAAAGGCGAATTTGTCTGTGTTGTCGGAAAGAGTGGATGTGGAAAAAGTACATTATTGAATCTCATCGCAGGATTGGAAAAACCGACAGAAGGCGAAATTCTGTTAAATGGGAAGCCAGTCACCGGTCCGGGAGCGGACCGGGTGGTGATGTTTCAGGAACATGCCCTGTTTCCATGGTTAAACGTAATACAAAATGTGAAATTTGGTATGGAAATTGCAGGAGTTCCCAAAGAGGAGCAGGAAGAAAAAGCCATGAAATATCTTCGAATGATGCAATTGGAAGATTATGCAGATTATGCAGTGCATCAGCTTTCAGGAGGTATGCGCCAGCGAGTGGCGCTGGCAAGGGCATTTACTCTGGATTCGGAAATTCTCCTGATGGATGAACCATTTTCAGCATTGGATAAACAGACTTCTAATCGTCTGAGAAAAGAACTGCAGGATATCTGGATGCAGACGGGAAAAACCATCTTTTTCATTACCCATAGTGTGGAGGAAGCAGTGTATCTGGGAGACCGGGTGGTTGTCATGTCAGCTGAAAAAGGAAATATTCAAGATGTGATTTCCATTGATCTGGAGCGTCCTCGACATGTTTATGATGAAAGATTCATGACTGGCAGCCATAGGGAACAGCCTTTTAAGAGGCGGAATCGGATATATCATCTCTATTTTGTTGGGGGGAATTCTTGGATTTCTGATGAATCATTTTGAATATCTCCATCAAAATATGAGACCATTTGTAATGGGAATACAAACCCTCCCGAGCATTTGCTGGGTACCATTTTCGATTCTTTGGTTCGGACTTACGGAACAGGCGATTATTTTTGTTGTAATCATGGGTTCCGCTTTTAGCATGGCGGTGGCAACCGATAATGCGATTCAGAATGTTCCGCCGATTTATAAGAAAGCGGCTTTGACCATGGGTGCCAATCAGAAACAAATTTACTGGAAAGTTATTTTGCCGGCCAGTCTGCCGGAATTAATCTCCGGTCTGAAACAAGGATGGTCCTTTGCCTGGAGAGCGCTGATGTCCGGTGAAGTTATGACCACCTGTATCGGTCTTGGCCAGACTTTGAGTACTAAGCGGTGGGTAATTAACCAATTTCAGTAGCGAGTGACAATCCCCTTCTGAAATGTTGAGCCTCCGGCGGATTGCAGAGATGCGCATTAGAAATTTGTCATGCTAATGCATGACGCGCATCTCGCAGCAAGAACGCCGAGGCGTTCTTGAAAAGGAGAAAAGTATGCAGTACGTAACATTAGGGAAAACAGGATTAAAGGTATCGAAGGTTGGACTGGGAGGAATCCCAATTCAGAAGAGTAATGTAGAAGAAGTAAAGGCATTGTTTCAAGTGTTGATGGATAAAGGCGTGAATTATGTGGATACAGCCAGAGGCTATACGATCAGTGAGGAACTGATCGGAGAGGCTTTGGAAGGAAATCGTGATAAATTCATTCTGGCAACCAAAAGCATGTCCAGAACGAAAGATGCCATGGCAAGAGATATCGAGATCAGTTTGAACAATTTACGAACGGATTATATTGATTTATATCAGGTTCACAATCCAAGTATGGAAAATCTCGACCAGGTTCTTGCCGAAGGTGGTGCACTGGAAGCTTTGCTGGAGGCGAAAGCAGCGGGAAAAATCCGTCATCTGGGACTGACCGCTCACTCGCTTCAGGTATTTGAGCGTGCTCTCGCCCTTGACTGGGTGGAAACCATCATGTTTCCATATAACATTGTAGAATCTCAGGGAGAAGAACTGATGAAGCGATGTAGCGAAGCCAATGTGGCATTCATCGACATGAAGCCACTGGCCGGTGGTGCCATTGAAGATGCCAACCTTGCTTTGCGCTACATCTGTGCCAACCCGGATGTGACCATCGTCATCCCGGGAATGTACAGCCTCGACGAGGTGGAACAGAACCTTGCTGCAGTGGAAGATTCCTCCCCACTCACATCGGAAGAACATACAAAAATCAAGCAGATCCGGGACGAACTGGGAACAAACTTCTGTCGCAGATGTAATTACTGCCAGCCATGTACGGCGGGCATCAACATCTCCGGTGTATTCTTATTTGCAGGATATCTGCAAAGATATGACCTCGGCAACTGGGGCTATGACCGCTACCAGTCCCTGCCGGTGAAAGCCGATGCCTGCATCCAATGCGGTGTCTGTGAGACTCGATGTCCATACCACCTGCCAATTCGGGAAATGCTGAAAAAATGCGAGAAAGATTTTGCGGACTTTGAAAAAGAAAACTATGAGAGTATATAGTATGAACAAAAGATTATCCGGACTGCCACTTCCGGGACAACGCATTTATCGTTCTGCTAATTGATTTGTATGTACTGCCTGCTTCGTTGAAGGTCAGTATTATTTTACAGATGTACATCCTCTCATGTTTGTTGTAAACCGTGTGCTGGATACTTTGATCGGAGTTGTTCTGGCAGCGGTGGTCAATCTGGTTCATTTGCCGAGAAAGAAGAATACAGATACCCTGTTTGTTTCTGGCATCGATGATACAATCATCGGCTCGGAAGGTGCGTTATCAGATTTTAGTAAAGTGACTTTGAATCGTTTGATTGATGATGGATGTAAATTTACTGTTTCTACAATGGAAACACCGGCTACTGTGAGGGAACTGCTTCCCGGTGTTCATTTGAAATACCCAATTATTGTGATGGATGGAGTCGCTTTGTATGATCTGAATCAGATGAAATATTATGAAGTCTGCAAGATGGAATCGAGAAATGCAGGATATATAAGGGAACTACTGGAACGAAATGGATATTGTACATTTATCAATACCATTGAGGATCATCTTCTGGTAACTTATTTCAGCAGTCTTGGAAATGAGGCGATGAAAGCCACTTATTATAAAAGAAGAATATCCCCTTATCGAAATTTTGTAAAAAGAAGTGATATTGAGACGGATTCGGTTGTGTATTTTCTGTTTCAAGAAATCCCCTGTAAAACACAGGGGATTTTTTTGATTTTGGGTAAAAAAAGACAATATTTTTTCTGTTTCAGATATTGAAAAAATCAGATATCCTTGGTATAGTGGCATTGCATCTTAAAATATGAAAAAATGAACATAGAACAATAAGAAACAGGGGGATGAAAAATGTTCAACTTAAAAGAAGATGGGAAAAAATTTATTATCATTATCATCGCAGCATTTTTTATGGCCTTGAATATCAAGACCTTCGTCCGGACCGGAGGTTTATATCCGGGTGGGGCAACCGGATTGACCATTCTTATTCAGAGGGTGGCAGAGACATATTTTGGTATTTCTCTTCCATATTCGTTGATTAATATTTTGATGAACGCGATTCCGATTTACATCGGCTTTCGTTTTATCGGAAAGAAGTTTACGATTTTCTCCTGCATGATGATTATTTTAGTTGGTCTGTTTACAGATTTGATTCCGGGGTATATAATTACGGAAGATATTTTGCTGATCAGCATTTTCGGAGGAATGATCAACGGATTTTTTGCCAGTATCTGTCTGAATACCAATGCCACAGCGGGAGGAACGGATTTTATTGCCATATTCCTTTCAGAGAAGCTGGGAATGGATTCTTTTAATATTATCCTTGGTTTTAATGCGATCATCCTGTTAATTGCGGGATATTTGTTTGGCTGGGATAAAGCACTTTATTCCATTATTTTTCAATATGCTTCTACGGTTGTGATTCACAACATGTACAAGAAATTTCAGCAGGGTACCCTGTTCATTGTCACCAATAAGCCAAATGAAATCTGTGATACTATTTCAGAGATCACCAATCACAGTGCAACGATTCTGGAAGGGGAAGGATCTTACGAACATTGCGAGAGAAATGTGGTTTACTCCGTGGTTTCCAGGGCGGAAACCAGAAAGCTGATCCGTGCGGTCAAGAAAGTAGACAGCACTGCCTTCGTGAATCTGATTCGTACTGAGGAACTGGCAGGAAGATTCTACTACAGACCGGAAGAATAAATGAAACATAAGATGATTTGGAGAGAAATATGAAAAAACTGATTATTTTAGCAGGTGCAATCGGATTATCCTTTTCCGCTATTTTTGCCAGGCTTTCCAACGCGAACAGTCTGGCACTGGCCTTTTACCGGATGTTTTTTGCGGTGCTGTTTTTAGTGCCGGTTACTATATGGAAGTATCGGGAGGAGGTAAAGGCGATTACGGCAAAACAGTGGTTGCTCTGTGCCGTAAGCGGAATCTTTCTGGGCTTTCACTTCACCTGTTTTTTCGTCAGCCTGGATTACACAACCATTGCATCAACCACAGTACTGGTAGATACGGAAGTATTTTTTGTGGCGCTGCTTGGTTGGCTTTTTGCAAAAGAAAAGATTACCCTTCAGGGAATCATTGGCATCCTGCTGGCATTCACCGGCAGTATTATTATTGCCATGGCAGATGCCGGAAAATCAACCAATATGATCATGGGTGATATCATTGCCCTGACGGGAGCTGTCTTTATCGCCATTCATGTTCGGATGGGCAAGCTTTGCCGG
>JALERO010000086.1 GCA_022764265.1 Eubacterium sp.
ATATCATAACCTTTCTCAATCTCAGCCAGCAAATATTTGAGCTGGGACGGATGGGTCTGCATATCATCATCCATGGCGATCAGAAGCTCGCCGGATGCATAATTAAGACCGGCCATCACGGCATTGTGCTGACCGGAATTCTTTGCAAGGGAGATGGCCTTCACAAAGGAATAATCTCTGGCGAGAGACTTCAGTTCCTCGAGGGTGGCACCGTCATCTGGTGAATAGTCATCCACCAGAACGAATTCGTATTCGTGAATGTTCAGCCGCTCCAGCTCAGCGGCAGTCATTTCCACCACCTTGCGAATTGTTTTTGATGATTTATAACATGGTATAATAATTGAGTGTAACAAAATCATATCCTCCTGCAGCCGGAAATTATCTGGTGTAGAATTCCTTTACTTTCTGGCATACTGTCAATACTTTTTCTTTTTCAAGACCGTAATAAAGAGGAAGGCGAACCAGGCGCTCGCTTTCTTTGGTTGTGTAGCGATCTTCTCCGTGGAAACGGCCATATTTCTGTCCGGCCGGTGCTCCGTGAAGTGGGATATAGTGGAAAACGGATGAAATATCATTTTCCTTCAGGAAACGGAGCATTGCGGAGCGTTCCTCCAGATCCTTTGTTTTGATGTAGAACATGTGTGCATTATGTACACAGCCTTCCGGAATCACCGGAAGTTCAATGTAACCTGCCTCTTTTAATGGGGTGAGATTCTCATAATAGAGATTCCAGCTGGCCATACGGTCATTGTAAATCTGGTCGGCAACTTCCAGCTGGGCCCAGAGATAAGCAGCGTTCATATCACTTGGAAGGTAGGAAGAACCTGCCTCTACCCAGGTGTATTTGTCAATCTCTCCCCGGAAGAACTTGCTGCGGTTCGTTCCTTTTTCACGGATGATCTCAGCGAGCTCACGGTTTTTTATATCTTTGATGAGAAGACATCCGCCCTCACCCATACTGTAGTTTTTGGTTTCATGGAAGCTGTAGCAGCCAAAATCGCCAATGCTGCCGAGGGCCTGTCCTTTGTAGGTGGACATCACACCCTGTGCGGCATCTTCGATCACCAGCAGATTGTGGCGTTTGGCAATATCCATAATGGTGTCCATCTCACAGGCAACACCGGCGTAATGCACCGGAACGATGGCTCTGGTTTTGTCAGTGATGGCATCTTCAATCAAAGTTTCGTCAATGTTCAAAGTATCCGGACGAATGTCTACGAATACAGCTGTGGCACCGCGAAGTACGAATGCGTCTGCGGTGGAAACAAAAGTGTAGGATGGCATGATGACTTCATCGCCCGGCTTGATATCTGCCAGAAGTGCTGCCATCTCGGTAGCGTGGGTACATGAAGTGGTTAAGAGTGCCTTGGCTGTGCCGGTCTTTTTCTCGATCCACTCGTTACAAAGGCGGGTGAATTGTCCGTCCCCACTGATCTTATGGTTCTGAATTGCCTGAGCCATATACTCAGGTTCCTTTCCTGTATAAGGTGGAATATTAAAATTAATCATAATAAAACCTTCTTTTTTGCTAAAACATTTTTTTCATTGAACTATTATAGCAAATTTTGTGGGGAATGTACATATTAATCATCTAACGATTTCTTGACGGAAAAGTTGGAAGATATTATAATGAGATACTATAATGTGGAGCCTTCGGCGGATTGCAGAGATGCGCATTAGAAATTTGTCATGCTAACGCATGACGCGCATCTCGCAGCAAGAACGCCGAGGCGTTCTTGAATGATAGGAGGTATTTGATGAAAAAGAAAATAATGGGAATTACAGTTCTCATGGTTTGCTTTTGTCTCATGTTTATGGGCAGGACGGCATCAGCCGCCAGTGTATCAGTGGACAAGATTGCATATGTGAACACCGCAGAAAAATGTCTGGTGCTGAAGTTCACCGAGTTTTCGGAGAGCGGGTATACATATACGGTAACAAACATGACCACAGGCAAACAGTTAACCGGCTCTGTTGCGGCGAAGGTAACATCCTTCAGTCTTCCGTTGGGAGAAAGTTATGCGGCCAATACAAAATATAAACTGACTTTAAAAGGGAATAATAATAAAGAATTGACGGTGTATTATTATACCGGTGATGCGGTGAACGGACTTAGTGTCCTGAAGAATTCCGATGAATCCCTTCGCGTATCCTGGAATGTACAGAACGGAACGATATATCAGGGCTATGATGTTCAGCTGGCAGAGAGTGGGGATTCTCCGCAGGTGAAGGTTCTTTCCAAAGCGGAAGCGGGAACGATCACTTCCAGAACCATAGCTGCCTCATCACTGACCAATCATTCCTATGGCGTTTATCTGGTGGGATACCGTAAGGTGGGAAATGATCTCTGCTATGGTCAGGGATTAGCTGCTGTTTTTGATTATGTAAAAAAACCGGGACGAGTAATCGGAGTTTCTGCGACGCCGAATTCTAACCGGGCCAAAATCAGCTGGTCTCCGGTCAGTGGAGCATCTTATTATAGAATTTATAAGAGCAAAAAGTCTTCCGGAAAATATACTGTTGCCATGGATAATGTGACAGATACTTCCGCAACAGTGACAGGGCTCACCGGAGGGAAGAAATATTATTTCAAGGTGGCAGCTGTCGGTGCGGCAGGCTCCAGAAAGTCTGTGGGCAAAAAGTCGACAGCGGTATCCGCATCCATTCCGGTGGTTGCCGGACAGGTCAAAAATGTGAAGCTGATGCTGGACGCCAATAAGAATCTGGCCCTCACCTGGGATCGATGTGCGAATGCAACGGGCTATCGGATTTATTATAAGACCGCATCGGATCTGACTTATAAAAAACTGGCCAATACGAAAACCAAACCGTACAGTCTGGATGCGTTGGATTCAGGTACAAAATATTCACTGGTAGTATATGCTTATACAAAGGTTGGCTCCAAGAAATATCTCAGCAGCCAGCCGTCCAGAACGCTTACCTTTACACCAAGTAAGTATATGAATAAGCATTATAATAAACTTCTTGCCAACGGAGTCCGTACCATTGGATATATGGGTAACAAATGTATCTATACGAAGAAGAAATATTCCAAAGCTGTGAAGACCGCTTTCGTGAATTACAAAGGCTATTCCAGCCCAACCAATTATCTGATCTGGATCAGCCATTATACGCAGCAGGTTACGATTTTTGAGGGAACCAAGGGGGACTGGAAGATGATTCGTACCTTTATCTGTTCCACAGGAAAGGCTAGTACCCATTCGCCGATTGGGGTATCCAAGATCAGTTATAAAGAGCCGGGATGGTTCTATGCCAATACTAAGGAATTATATGTATCCCATTACTGGGGAAGAAATTCCTTCCACACCCGCCCTCTTTGGAATTCCGGCGGAGTGCAGGATCCTACCATCGGTAAGCCGGCATCCCACGGATGTGTGAGATGTTATAATCAGGATGCAAAATATATTTATGATAATATGCCGATCGGAACAACGGTGGTATCTTATTAGAGATGGACGATGGTAGTGGGGAGAGACGACGGCCGTGCCGATAACAGAAGTTTTTCGCCTCCACTTCACCCGGACAGAAAAGGAATATGATGACAGACGGGCTGTCTGGTATAAACTGACTTCAGTTTATACCAGGGGCTGCGCCCTAAAAATACAGAGAAGAATGCGTCTTCTGTGCGAGCACAGTCCGCATCCTCTCTGTATTTTTTTGCCCTGCGTTCTGTTTTTGTCCGGTTTCACAGTCGGCGAGAAAACTCCTTTATCGGCTTTTAAGCCGTCTGGGTGTCGAAATCAGCTTTTGTGTGACACCCTCTGTTTTCTTTTTCGCACGGTGTTAAAGATGATAATGAGTATAAATACGCCGATTCCGCCGCCGGTGATCAGGAAGGCCAGTTTCAGTCCCGGAAGTTGGTAATGGAGGCGGATTGTGTGGTTTCCGGCTTTCAGATTTAATCCCATGTATTGATAATTTACCTGCTGAAGTTCAACTTTCTCACCGTCAACCCAGGCGGTCCATCCGCTTTGATATGGGAGGGTGATGACCAGCATTTTATCTTCGTCCAGGGTGATATTCCCTGTGACGGTATTTTTTTCTGTCTTTACATTTTCCAGCACATTTTCCTGCAATGCGCCTACCCGGTCAGCATAGGTGTCCATGCTCTGGGAGTAGATGGAGATATCTTCGAATTTCAACACTCCGTCGGAGAGGAATTTGAGGGTGCAGGTATTTATGCCGTCTTCATGATATCCCAGGTTAAACAGGAATTCTTCCTGACCGGTGGAGTAGGAATCGACGCGGAATTTATACAGATAACTCACGTCATCGGTTTTTACCCTGGTTTTCAGGAAATGTTCTGCCGCATCCTTCGGTGCTTCAATATCACCCTTCAGAGAGAGATAGGTTTCCGCGTTTGGTTCACCTTTGAAAGTGAAGGTGATAGAAGATCCGGCACCGTCTACGGTGAGGGTGTCCTTATCCATGGTCACACCTTTTAACTTCATGTCTGTAATCTCAAGAGATTTTGCTGTGAGAGGCAGCTGATCGGCGGAAGTAATGCCGATTTTTTCATTATCTTGTAAAGAGTCCTCATCTACGATAGCTGTTAGCATGGTCAGTTCCTGCTTTTCGGCTGCGGAGTAGTTTTCCGCTTCTGCTTCACTCATCACGCTGGAATAGGTGTATCCCAGAGGAAGCGCATATTCATTTTCGTAGATGGAGTAAGTTTTTTTCTTATTTTCTTTTTCATATACCTTTTTGTATCCGTAAGGGAGCGGTGCCTTTACTGTGCTGTCCGCACCGAGATAGCGGACGCTGGCAAGCTCGTGCATGTAGGTACGGAAGTTATAGCTGTAAATACTTACGATATTCCAGTCGCAGTTGCCCATGGCACGATTGTAATTGACGATACCGCCGTTTAAGGTACTGGTGAAGGTGGAAATATCATTATAGCCATAAATCAGACTGGAAGAACGGGCATTTCCGAAGGTTTTCAGATTGGTACTGCGGTAGAAGCCATCTTCTTCATTCCCGTCAGTCACTTCATCCAGATACTTTAATGCGGTGTTGGACATACTGGAAAGAGACTTTCCGAAGTCCACGTAAGTATCAAGATGAGAACCTGTATCGGACTTTGCAGTGATAAACAGGTTTGCATTGAGGACGATGGAGAAAATAGTCACGCCGAAGAGAGCGATTTTGCCGATCTGCTTCGGTATTTTCATATTTTCGTAGTTGAGGACAAGAATCACAACCATGGTGAGCATCAGCAATCCGAAAACGCCAAAGACTTTGTCCGTCCGGTATTTGGTGGAGAAGAAGATAATGCCGGCATAAAGTCCTGTGATTCCCAGCATGATCTTTATTTCCCTTGCGGTCAGTTTTGTCATGTGCTCCATATTTTCGGCAAGCACGAAGGCAACGATCAGTGCGTAAATGTAGCACCATCGGTTATTGACACTGCTGAAGCCGCTGAAAATGAAACCGAAGATCGGGAAGAAGCAAAACAGGGTGAAAAGAATGAAAATCGGTTTCAGTTCTTTTTTGTTCTTTCTGGTAAAGAGAAGAACGATGGCCAGCAGGGCAATTGGGGCAAATCCCAGTTTCAGCCAGAGTCCCGGAGTAAAGGAATCGGAGATAAAGGAAATAAAAGAGTCCGAAATCCATTCCGGTCGGTAGAACAGAGGAGTTGTAGTTAAAATACTCGATAATTTGCTGCCGCCGCTTCGGCTGGATCCCATATAGCTTCCAAAGGAAGTAAATATGGAGATGATACCGATGGAGGCTCCCAGAATATAGCTGCCGACAATGATCAGTCCCCGAGTGAAAAAGGTCTTAAAATTGCGGTATTCCTTTGTGCAGAGAATCCTTGCCACGAAGTAAATACCAAGGGCAATGGTGTTCATGTAAAGGAAATAGTAGGAGCACAGCAGGGAAAGTGCTGTCATAATGGTCATCAGATACCATTTCCGTTTTGTGATCAGCTGTTCCATGGCAATCACCATCACTGGAAGTAGAATCAGCGGTGTGAGGAACTGACCGTGTCGTGTTCCGGCATACAGCGCGTAACCGGAAAAGGCATAAACCATACTTGCCGTATAGGTAACATATGGTGATTTCTTAAAATATAAAAGTAAAGCGGATATGCTGGCGCCGGCCAGATAAAAGCGCAGTACAATGGTCAGACTGTAAACCGCTTCGATCTGAGATGGTTTGAAAAACAGGTAGAGCCAGTATATCGGATCGTAACTGATTGCCACGGTGGAGCCCAAGCCGCTGGTGAAATCATATTGTGCAAAATCCAGATTGCCGTGAAGAAGGTCACTGAGAATCGATGGCACATAGGACATGAAGCGATATATTTTCGGCACATACTGTCCAAGCCCGTCCACGGACCAGATCAGGGTTTTGTGACTTTCCACGTAAGGCACAAAAATGAAGCATGCGACAATGAAGAACAAAATCGTATATCCCATATAATAAAGGAAGATTTCCAGTTTGCGGTTCGTCTCTCTCTTTTTATTTATGGATGTACAGAAAATAAGCAGCTTTTCCCACAGATTAAGTGCCAGCTCTTCACATTTGCTGTAAAGAGGGAGAAGAAATCTGCTGACGATCAGACAGAACCAGACACAGCCGGATCCAAGAAGAACTAAGCCTGCGGTTTTCTGACCGAGTGCAACAAAAATCACTCCGAGAATCAGAGCAGCGGCTGTTCCGATCATCATTTTTTTACCTGTCAGACTCTGAATTTTGCCTTTTCCCAAAGCCACCCCTGTAAAAAATACAAACAAATAAAAGGCAATCGGAGTACAAGCAAGCCGATCCCCGCCAATCAGTACACCTACAGGTGCATATCCGAAAATCCCTTCCGGAATAAATGTACATAAAAAACCGACAAGGCAGATTAAAATAAGAAATACAGGCTTGTCCAGACATTTTTCAATGAAATTCCAGAAGAAGGCCCAGATCAGAAAAAGCACACTTAAGGTGAGGAAAATCCCACAGATGTTCGGGACGCGCAGCATCGCAAGGAGATCCTTAATGGTGGCAAAGATTGCTCTGTGCTTCAGTACAACTTCTGTAGAAAAACCAATAAAATAAAAACACAGAAGACTGAAAAGTGCCTTATTTAAAGTTTTTTTCTGAAAATCTGAATCAGAAATCTTCGCCATTCCCATGAGACAGCCGGCTGCAAAAATCATGCCCGGTGCACAGATCGCTTCGGCACCTTTCGACAGAATTGTCAGCGCATGAATCCCGGGAAGCAAATGCTTAAAAAAGCTGACAGCGAAAAAGCCAAGGTAAAAGAGCAGAAATAATTCTCTGATCCATTTTTCCTGTTGATTATTTTTTGTTGACATATAATAATATCCTCCTTTTATGGATGCACCAGTTCATATATGGTGCTCTGGTGAAATCAATCTTCTTTTGATTTATAGAAAAACAGAATAACTCAAAATACATTGTAATAGAAACCGTTGCTTTTTGCAATATTACCGGTCGTTTTGATTGAAATACTTCCCCGATTAAAGTGGAAGATGGTGTGGAGATGAGGTATAATCAGGGAAAAGGAGGATGACCGTCTGAAAGAACTCGACTGGGGCAGCTGGGATACTCTGGGACCAAAGAGAATATGTATTTAAAGGGGGAAATTGAAAGATTATTAAATGATTAAAAAGATTAAGCACCGGATTGATACAGTATAATATTTCTTATTTTACAAATAATACTTTTAGAGTAAAATTGTAAAAGGAGATTTTTGTATATGAAAGCAACAGGAATTGTACGTCGAATAGATGATCTTGGAAGAATCGTCATCCCAAAGGAAATCAGAAAAACTTTGAAAGTCAAAGAAGGGATGCCTCTGGAAATATTCACAGACCAGAATGGTGGTATTGTCCTGAAAAAATATCTCCCTTTTTCTGAGTTTGCCAATATTGCCAAGGAATATGCGGATTGTATGGTACAACAGACCGGAGTGATCGCAATCATTACAGACAGAGAAAAGGTGATTGCTGCCTCAGGTGGAGCCGGAAAGGCATTGGTAGGAGAAAATATCAGCAGGCGTCTGGAACGGATCCTCGATGACAGAGACGAACAGCTGCCGGTATCCGAACGAAACCGCTTTATTCCGGTGGCCGATGGAATGGCCGAGGAGGGAGAGCAGATTTTTTCAGTCATCCGCAGCGGCGGGGAGATCGTGGGTGCAGTATTTCTTCAGTCAAAAGACGGCAGGAGGAAAATGGGAGAACTGGAACGGAAAATCACAGCCATCGCCGCCGAATTCCTCGGAAAACAGGTCAATGTATAATAATAAAAGTCCGTCGCAGTAACGGTCTAACGACCGTAACTGCCGACGGACTTTTTGTACTTAAAGATATTTAAATAATTCTTTGGCTTCGTCTTTCTTGGCGGTATCCTTCACATCAAGGATCTCTGCCTTTACGCTCTTGTTGCCGAACTGAATCTCCAGAATGTCACCGCATTTTACGTTCTGGCTGGCTTTCGCTACCTTGCCGTTCACGAGAACGCGGCCGGCATCGCAGGCTTCATTGGCAACGGTACGGCGCTTGATCAGACGGGAAACCTTCAAAAACTTGTCAAGTCTCATGGGATCTCCTCCCCGGAAAAAATTAGTTATTTACTTTTTCCTTTAAAGACTTCATTGCTTTGAATTTAGGTGCTTTGGAAGCTGGGATTGTGATGGTTTCTTTTGTTCTTGGGTTGATACCTTCACGCTGTGCACGTTCTGCTACTTCAAAAGTACCGAAACCAGCTAACTGAACTTTCTCACCCTTGCTCAGCTCTTCGCCTACAACATCAATGAATGCCTTTAAAGCGTTGTCTGCATCTTTTTTTGTTAATTTTGTTTTTTCTGCAATTGCTGCAACTAATTCTGTTTTATTCATGAATAAACTCCTCCTGATACTCGTATTAAATCTTGTAAAAACCGCATAAATAGTAGTTACTCCCATAGTTATAACGGTTTCCTGTGCATTTGTCAAGCGGTTTTCGAGAGTGTCCCTGAATAGTCATATATTATTGTGGAAAGCAGGCTTCTTTTTTTGATTTTTTGTTCATATATATAGGGAAAAGAAAATGTACGGAGGAGTTATGGAAGAAAGAATTATGAAAAATCACAAGATTTCGTTGTTTAATCGCAATAATGGAATCATCAATGGCGTGAGGGATGTGATTTCCTTTGACCTCAATGAAATTATACTGGATACAGAGCAGGGGATTCTGGTGATTCACGGTGAAGATCTCCATGTGACTAAATTAACGGTGGAGAAAGGAGAAGTGGAGCTGGAGGGCATTGTGGACAGTCTGATCTACTCGGATAACGGTTCGGGAAAAGAGGAAAGAGGGGGAATCATGAGGAGGTTATTCCGGTAAAATGGCAGAGATTATATTGCAGCAATCCAGACTGTTTCTGATCAGCTTTATTTATGGGATGATACTCGGTTTCTGGTATGATATTTTCCGGGCAATACGCAAGAGTGTGGAACACAGAAATAAAGTGGTACATATGGAAGATATTTTATTTTGTTTTAGCGGTGCCATAGGACTTTTCCTTTTATTTCAAATCTGCAATCAGGGAAGAATACGTTTTTATGTGTTGCTGGGAATGGAGGCAGGACTGCTTCTGTATTTCTTTTTGCTGAGTTCTGTTGTGGGAAGAGGGATTTATCTGATCATAGGGTTGTTATTTCGGATTTTGAAGCTGCTTGGAAAATGGATAAGCCGTCCGGTTAAATTAATTGTGAAATCTCTTTCAAAATCATTGAAAAATACCATGAGAACCGTTAGAATAATAAAAAGTAGAAAATGACAGGTGAGAAGATGAAAAAGAAAAGAAAAAACAGTAAACAATTTAATCGTAAATTTAAAAAAAGATTTTTCACCAGAAAGTCTGTGACTGTTTTGGTTGCAGCGTTTATCATAATGATTGCCGTGGGAGTCGGATGTAATCAGCAGAGGAAAAGAGCGGAGAACTATCAGAAGACAATCGATGAGCTGAATACGGAGATTAAGGACCTGAAGGATACCAATGAAGCTCTGGAGAGTGAAAAGAATAATTTAGATACCGATGAATTTAAGGAGAAGATGGCGAGAGAACGGTTTGGAATGATCGGTAAAGATGAATATTCTCTGGAAGAATCAGACCAGGAAGTACCGGAAACTGCGCCGGAAGAATCTGAGAAAAATGAAAATAATGATTGACAGAGATGTTTTTCCGTGGTATCATATTGTTCGTTGAGTGTGGCGGGATAGCTCAGTTGGCTAGAGCACACGGTTCATACCCGTGGTGTCGCTGGTTCGAATCCAGTTCCCGCTATTTTTTATTTCGTTAAAGGTCC
Organism: Eubacterium sp.; assembly: GCA_022764265.1. GTDB lineage: Bacteria > Bacillota > Clostridia > Lachnospirales > Lachnospiraceae > Anaerobutyricum. Next base: position 10,332 of record JALERO010000086.1, read on the forward strand.
GAGAGGGCCTTTTTTTCGTTGTATCCGGAGCCTGTCTTGAAAAATGCAAATCTTTGTGCGCGATGACAGCGTTTGACATAAGAATATTCCCCGGTTCTCTATAATAAGTTTAAATAGAATGAGAATCTGTGTGGGGGTGGATTATGGATAAACGCAATGAGACAGGAATCTTGCCGGATGGCGGGAAGAACGCGATCCTGGAAGAAACGGAGGAGCGTCTGAATCTTTTTGAAGAGGCCATGAAAGAACTGATACGCCTTTCAGGAAGCGTGCCGGAGAAAAAAAGTGCGCTGTCGAAGTCGGAAATGACATATATATATACAACGCTGACCGATGATCTTTGCCGGAAATGTCCCAAATTCAGGGAATGTTTTGGAGAGAGGCAGGAGAACACTCTCCAGGAGATTGCTTCTGTCATGAGGGCAGCCTGCCGGACTAATCATGTGGAAGGGAGTATGGCATCAAAGGAATTTCGAAAACGTTGTGTGTATTTTCAGCCTCTGATTGATGAGATGTCCTGGCTGTTTCGGATGCTGTATCAGAATCATTATTGGGAGAATCGGCTGACGGAACTCAGACAGGTGATGCAGAAACAGATGGCATCCCAGTATTGTTTGCTGAGAGAATGTCGGAAAATGTTGACCGACGGTCGTCCGATTACGGGAAAAAAGCGCCGAAAAATGAAAAGGGCGTTATTCAGGCAGGGGATTTCTTTTCTGGAGGGCAGGGAATATGAAGATGAAAATAGCCTTCTGGATATAACGTTGATTGTGAAGCCACTACCTGGACCGAAAAAAACTGATGGAATTGCCAGAGCACTCAGTGAGATATACCAGAAAAGTATCAGATATAGTCAGACCGATCTCTGGCTTCGATCCGGAAAAAACCGCCTGACCTTTGTGGAGGAGGGGAGTTTCCGGGTTTTATTTGGAAGAAAGCATTGTAATAAAGAAGGGGAAGAAATTTGCGGGGATAATTTTTCTTTTACCAATTACAATAAAAAAAGGGCGGTCATGCTTTTATCTGACGGTATGGGAGTCGGGGAAAGAGCTCATGAGGGAAGCAGGAAACTGATTGAAGCTTTTGAATCCATGCTGGAAGCAGGCATCTGTGAGGAATATGCACTGGAAATACTGCATAATTCATTGCTGATGGATAGTCATTCGGAATTCTCTACCCTGGATATTGCGGTGATTTCTCTGAAGACCGGGACGTTAAAGATGATGAAGGCCGGAGGAACTGCGACCTTTATCTGTCACGGGCAGGATGTGGAACGCATCTCTCCGGAAAGCCTGCCGCCGGGCTGTATGGTGAATCAGCAATTTGAACTAAAATGTAAGAAATTATACGATGGGGATATGGTCGTTATGGTGTCTGACGGGATGCTGGATTTTGAGACGATGCCGGAGATACCCTTTCGGATGGAACATATTTTGAAAAAGATACGGACAAACAATGCCCAGAGCTTTGCAGACCGTTTGATGGAAGCCATTCCGGTACCCGATTCCGGTCATGATGATGACCGGACGGTGCTGGTTGCCTCCGTCTGGGAGAAGGGACGAATCAATGTGGGATAAAATGAATTCATATGTGAGTAAACATCATATGCTAAAAGAGGGAGATTCCGTTTTGCTCGGATTGTCCGGCGGCGCAGATTCGGTCTGTTTGCTGCGGTATTTTACGGCAATCCGGGAGACAATGAAGCTGAAGGTTTATGCTGTTCATGTAAATCATTTGCTGCGAGCCGGGGAAGCGGAGCGGGATCAGGAATTTACCAGGGAACTCTGTGAAAAATGGGAGGTTCCCTTACAGATATTTCGCCGGAATATCAAAGAGGAGAGTCGGCGACTTCGCTGCTCTCTGGAAGAGGCAGGACGGGAAATCCGATATGCCTGCTTTGATGAAGCAGCGGCTCACTGGAAGTGTAATAAAATAGCAGTAGCCCATCACAAAAATGATCTGGCGGAAACCATGGTGTTTCGGATGATTCGGGGGACAGGACCTTCCGGCCTGGCCGGAATTCGTCCGGTTAATGGAAATATCATCCGCCCTCTTTTGGGAACGGAGAAAGCAGAGATTTTGGATATGCTGGAGGATTTAGGGCAGGATTACGTGGAAGATAGCAGCAATCAGGAAGAGGCTTACAGCCGGAATTGTATCCGTCATCGCATTTTGCCGGAAATGCAGCGGCTCAACGGACAGGCGGTCGCTCATCTCGGGCAGCTTTCCGAACAGGTGCAGGAGTTGACGGACTATCTGAAACCGATTTTTGATCATATATTTGAAAGCTGTGTTATAAAGAAAGAAAAAGAATGTATTTTACCGGAAAATGCGTTTCAAAATCTTCGTACTCTGGAAAGAAAAGAGATTCTTCGAAGAATGTTATTTTACATGGCCGGGAGGCGAAAGGATATTTCGGCGGTCCATGTGGAGCAGCTCATGGAGCTGATGGACAAACCATTGGGTAAAAGGATTTATTTACCTTATGAGCTGATTGCAGAACGAACAGTCAAGGGAATTGCTTTGACGGAAACCGAAAATGTGGCAGTCCGGTCAGATGCCCGGGAAATTTTCGTGGAAAATAATCATATCATTGTGGATATGAAGGAACTGGAGCAGACCGGACGGTGGACAACCCCGGTCGGAAACGGGAAAAACATTTCCTTTTATCTGAAAAAAATGGAAGAATGTAAAATCATAAAAAGTGATTGTGTGAAATACTTTGATTATGATACAATAAAATGTAAACTATGTTTAAGAACTCGTCAATCCGGTGATTATTTTATTATGGATAAAGAAGGACGTCATAAGTCATTAAAACGGTATTTTATTGATGAGAAGATTCCGGCAGTGCAGAGAGATCACATCTTACTTCTGGCAGAGGAATCCCATGTCCTCTGGATTCTGGGCGGAAGAATCAGCGAAGCATATAAAGTGGGGCCGGAGACGAGACGGGTACTTGCAGTTCATCTCAGTAGGGGATTTTAAATACCGGAAAATGAATAAGAAAAACGGAGGAAGGACTATGTCAGATAAAATTAATGTGCTTATACCGGAAGAAGCAGTAGATGCCAAAATCAAAGAACTCGGAGAGAAAATCAGTGAAGATTATAAAGGAAAAGAGCTTCATCTGATCTGTATTTTAAAAGGAGGCGTATTTTTTGCCTGTGAGCTGGCAAAGAGAATCACTGTCCCGGTGTCTCTGGATTTCATGCAGGTTTCCAGTTACGGAAATGCTACAACCAGCTCAGGAATCGTCCGGATTAAGAAGGATTTGGATGACTCCATGGAGGGGAAAGAGGTTCTGATTGTGGAGGACATCATTGATTCCGGCCGTACATTGCATTATCTGATTCCGGTATTACAGCAGCGGAATCCTGCCAGCATTCGTCTGTGTGCATTGCTCAGCAAACCGGACCGCAGGGAAGCCGAAGTACAGATTGATTATCTGGGCTTTGAGATTCCGGATGAGTTCGTGGTGGGCTACGGCCTGGATTATGCTCAGAAATACAGAAATCTTCCGTATATCGGAGTGGTAGAGCCGAATCAGGCAGACGATGATGGTGAGGCAGACTCCGAAGGGAAAGGAGAAACCATTGAATAATACTTATAAAAACTTTTTTATATTTTTCGTTGTTTTGATGATTGCGTATTCTTTTGGCAGTTTTTTTGCCCAGAGAAATGTGGCGTCCAGACAGAAGGAGGAATATACCTATCAGCAGTTTGAAGAGGACCTGAATGCGAAGAAGGTTAAATCCATCGAAGTATCGCAGAATGAAGAAGTGCCAACCGGTCAGGTGACGGTCTCCATGAGTGATGGGGAGAAGGAATCTTTCTATGTGACAGATGTCAATGAGGTGATTCAGGATGCGAAGACTTATGAGATCACCTACAAGGTGGACAATGTCAACAGAACGGGAGGCATTCTGACCGGAGTACTGCCTTATTGTATCGTTCTGCTGATCATCATGGGATTTATGTTTGTGATGATGAACCGCGCGGCAGGCGGTGGCGGCGGAAACAAGATGATGAATTTCGGGAAAAGCCGTGCCAGAATGCAGGATCCCAACGTAAAGAAAGTTCGCTTTGACCAGGTTGCAGGTCTCCATGAAGAGAAGGAGGAACTGAAAGAGATCGTAGATTTCCTCAAGAATCCGGGCAAGTTTATCGAAGTGGGCGCGAGAATTCCGAAGGGAGTGCTTCTGGTGGGCCCTCCCGGTACCGGTAAGACTTTGTTGGCAAAGGCGGTGGCCGGAGAGGCCAATGTGCCGTTTTTCAGCATCTCCGGTTCTGATTTTGTGGAGATGTTTGTCGGTGTAGGTGCTTCCAGAGTGAGAGATTTGTTTGAGGAGGCCAAGAAAAATTCTCCTTGTATTATATTTATTGATGAGATCGATGCCGTGGCGAGAAGAAGAGGAACCGGTCTCGGCGGCGGCCATGATGAGAGGGAACAGACGCTGAACCAGCTGCTGGTTGAGATGGACGGCTTCGGCGTCAATGAGGGAATCATTGTGATGGCAGCCACAAACCGGGTGGATATTCTGGATCCGGCGATTTTGCGACCGGGAAGATTTGACCGTAAGGTGGCTGTGGGAAGTCCTGATGTAAAGGGCAGAGAAGAGATTTTGCGTGTCCATGTTCAGGGCAAGCCTCTGGCAGAGGATGTGGATCTTCATCAGATTGCCAGAACAACACCGGGTTTCTCCGGAGCGGATCTGGAGAACCTGATGAATGAAGCTGCAATTCTGGCAGCGAGAAATGACAGTCATTTTATTCGTATGGAAGATGTGCGCAAGGCATTTATTAAGGTGGGAATCGGAACGGAGAAGAAGAGCCGTCTGGTGCCTGAACTGGAGCGTAAGATTACAGCTTATCATGAATCCGGCCATGCGATTTTATTCCATGTACTTCCTGATGTGGGACCGGTTTACACCGTATCCATCATCCCGACGGGTGTCGGCGCTGCCGGCTATACCATGCCGCTGCCGGAAAATGATAATGTATTTAATACAAAAGGAAGAATGCTTCAGGATATCAAGGTGGGTATGGGCGGAAGGATTGCCGAAGAGCTCATCTTTGATGACATCACCACCGGAGCATCACAGGATATCAAGAGTGTGACCAATACGGCCAGAGATATGATTACCAAATATGGTATGTCAGAAAACCTGGGATTCATTAATTATGAAGTGGATGCCGATGAGGTATTCCTGGGACGAGATCTGGGACACACAAAACAGTTCAGTGAAGAAGTGGCAAACCAGATTGACAAAGAAGTGAAAAAGATTGTGGATGAATGCTACGCCGATGCAAAACGTATTATCGAAGAGCATATGGATGTTCTCCATGCCTGTGCGGCACTGCTTCTGGAAAAAGAAAGAATCAATCGTGAGGAATTTGAAGCTCTTTTTGATAAAGAATAAGCTGGAGGCTCATCTCAATAGGGGGCTAAATCCCCTACTGAGATGGACTTAATGCAATAAAGATATGTCATATGGCGGGATATAATAGGACAAATTGACAAAAGCTGTTTTTGGCAATTACATCCTGCACAAAATTTTTTTTCAAAAATATATTTTTTTATGCACACTTTAGGAATGGGAGATGCTATTATAATGGCGTAACCCCCCCCAATACATTATATAGTTTTTGCTACACCCAATAAGTAACAAAAATACCTTCTCCAAAAAAGGATGGCGCTCGGATTTGCCATCCTTTTTTCATTGTCAAGAAATTCCTCGGATAAAACAATATAGTATCTTC
>JALERO010000097.1 GCA_022764265.1 Eubacterium sp.
GAAACAGAACCGGATTTTGATTCGGAACGTTATAAATTTGAATAAAGGAGCGATCAATATGGCAAATGTGATTTCAGATGAAACGATTGAATATGTCGGAATTCTTGCGAAGCTGGAACTTTCGGAAGAAGAGAAAGAACAGGCAAAGAAAGATATGGCCAATATGCTGGATTATATTGATACATTGAATGAGCTTGATACAGAAGGTGTAGAACCAATGAGTCATGTATTTCCGATCAATAATGTATTTCGGGAAGACGTGGTAACCAATGGAGATGATCGTGAGGAGATCCTTTCCAATGCACCGGAGAGCAAGGACGGAGCCTTTGTCGTTCCGAAGACATTTGATTAGGAGGATGACCATGGAATTGATGGATTTGACAGCCGTTGCGCTGGGGAAAAAGATCAAGGCAGGGGAAGTCTCCGTTGCGGAGGCAGCCAACGCCGCGATGGATGCCATTGAGGCAAGAGAAGATGCATATCATTGTTATGTGACAGTGAATCATCGGGAAGAAGTGTTGAAGAGGGCAGAGGAAGTTCAGAAATTAATTGATGACGGAACTCTCACCGGACCGCTGGCCGGTGTGCCGGTGGCAATCAAGGACAACATGTGTACCAAGGGTACCCTGACCACCTGCAGCTCAAAGATTTTAAATAATTTTGTGCCGACCTATACTTCTGAGGCAGTTATTAATCTGGAGAAGGCCGGAGCGGTGATCATCGGCAAGACCAATATGGACGAGTTTGCCATGGGAAGTACCACAGAAACTTCTTATTATGGACCGACTAAGAATCCTTGGAATACGGAACATGTGCCGGGAGGTTCTTCCGGTGGTTCTGCAGCGGCAGTGGCAGCAAGAGAGTGTATTTACGCCCTCGGTTCCGATACCGGCGGCTCTATCCGCCAGCCATCTTCCTTCTGTGGCGTAGTGGGAATGAAACCTACCTACGGTACGGTATCCCGTTATGGTCTGATTGCCTATGGTTCTTCGCTGGATCAGATCGGACCGATGGCAAAGGATGTCACAGACTGCGCTACTATTCTGGAGACCATTGCATCTTATGATCCAAAGGACAGCACTTCCGTAAAGAGAGAGGATTATGATTTCACCTCTGCTCTGGTGGATGATGTAAAAGGAATGAAAATCGGTATTCCGAGAGATTATCTCGGAGAAGGACTGGATCCGGAAGTGAAGGATGCGATTCTGGCAGCGGCAAAGGTACTGGAGGACAAGGGTGCCATCGTGGAGGAATTTGACCTGAGTCTGGTAGAATATGCGATTCCGGCTTACTATGTCATCGCTTCCGCAGAAGCAAGCTCCAACCTTGCCCGATTTGAAGGAGTAAAATACGGCTATCGCACACCGGAATATGAGGGCCTTCACAACATGTTTAAAAAGACCCGTTCCGAAGGCTTTGGACCGGAAGTAAAACGTAGAATCATGCTTGGATCCTTTGTATTAAGCTCCGGTTATTATGATGCGTATTATCTGAAGGCACTGCGTACCAAGGCACTGATCAAGCAGGCCTTTGACAAAGCATTTGCCCAGTATGATGTGATTCTCGGACCGGCGGCCCCGACCACTGCTCCGAAGCTGGGAGACAGCCTGAGTGATCCGATCAAAATGTATCTTGGTGATATTTATACAATTTCCGTGAATCTGGCAGGACTGCCTGGAATCAGTGTTCCATGTGGCGTGGACTCCAAAGGTTTGCCTGTCGGTTTACAGCTGATCGGAGATTGCTTTAAAGAAAAGAACATCCTTCGTGCAGCTTACACTTACGAACAGAATCGTAATTTTGAAATGTGTAATCTGGCAGGAAAGGAGGACAAATAAATGAGCAGACAATATGAGACCGTCATCGGTCTGGAAGTACATGTGGAACTGGCAACCAGAACCAAAATCTTCTGCGGATGCAGCACAGCCTTTGGCGGCGCACCAAATACCCATACCTGTCCGGTTTGCACCGGTATGCCGGGTTCCTTACCGGTTCTCAATAAGCAGGTAGTGGAATATGCAGCGGCAGTAGGTCTGGCGACCAACTGTACCATCACACAGAATTGTAAATTTGACCGTAAAAACTATTTTTATCCGGATAATCCACAGAACTATCAGATTTCTCAGCTTTATTTGCCAATCTGTCGCAACGGTCATGTGGATATTGAGGTTAACGGAAGAAAGAAAAGCATCGGCATCCATGAGATTCATATGGAAGAGGATGCCGGCAAGCTGGTACATGATCCGGCAACCGGCAATTCCCTGGTGGATTTCAACCGAAGCGGTGTCCCGCTGATCGAAATCGTATCGGAGCCGGATATGCGTTCCGCAGACGAGGTGATTGCATACCTTGAAAAACTGCGAATGATCATCCAGTATCTGGGCGCTTCTGACTGTAAGCTGCAGGAAGGTTCCATGAGAGCGGACGTGAACCTGTCTGTCCGTGAGGTGGGAACCGAAGAATTCGGAACCAGAACCGAGATGAAGAACTTAAATTCCTTCAGTGCCATTGCAAGAGCCATTGAGGGTGAGGCAGAAAGACAGATCGATCTTCTTGAAGATGGAGGAAAGGTCATCCAGGAAACCAGAAGATGGGATGATGACAAAGAATATTCCTATCCGATGCGTTCCAAAGAAGATGCGCAGGATTACAGATACTTCCCGGAACCTGACCTGGTACCAATCGTGATTTCCGACGAATGGCTGGAGGAAATCCGTTCCCGTCAGCCGGAATTCCGTGATGAAAAACAGGAGAGATACAAAGAAGAATTTGGTCTTCCGGAATACGATATTGATATCATCACATCGGACAAAAAGCTGACTGACTTATTTGAGGCATGTATTGCCCTGGGCGCTGCCCCGAAGGAAGTATCCAACTGGATCATGGGTGATACCATGCGTCTCTTAAAAGAAAATGAGATGGAAGCATCCGATATCAACTTCAGCCCGATTCATCTGGTACAGATGATCAAGATGATCGAATCCGGTGCCATCAACCGAAAAGTGGCGAAGAAGGTATTTGAGGCAATCTTTAAAGATGATGCGGATCCGGAAGTTTTCGTGGAAGAAAACGGATTAAAGACCGTCAATGATGAAGGCGCTTTGCGTAAAGTCATTGAAGAGATCGTGGAAAATAATCCAAAATCCGTAGAAGATTATAAAGCCGGCAAGAAGAAAGCCATGGGCTTCTTTGTGGGACAGACCATGAGAGCCATGAAAGGAAAAGCGGATCCTGCCATGGTCAATCAGATCCTCAAAGAGATTCTGGACTAAGGTGAGTTACATGAAACAAATCCCTGTTCTAAATTCCATGGAAAAAACCAGA
>JALERO010000102.1 GCA_022764265.1 Eubacterium sp.
TTCTTTTCCAGCCACATGGGTTTCTCCAGATCGAATTCATAGCAGGCCTTTTCCAGACTGTCATATACCTTGGCGGTTCTTGACATGCTCATATCATAGTTGTCGATGACGGTATCTTTTATTAAATGATTTTTCTGAAATAGTTTACACCAGATTCTCATAAGACGCTCCTTGAAAGAAAAAGTTATGGTATATATTATAGCAGTTGACAGATGCTTTGCAAGGTAAAAAAATGTTTTCAAAACAGAGGCACTAATGCTATAATAAACATTACAGTGTGTTTTTATAGGTTATAAAATGAGAATCTATATATGAACAGGGCGGAGCTGGTTCCGACCCCTGCTTATTGTGAATATGCTGATATAGAAAAGGATTATGGGAGAGGAGATACTATGATTATCAGAAACGTTCTGGATATGATTGGCAACACACCGATTGTTGATTTGAGTGCTGCTACCGGCTGTAATATTTATGCAAAGGCAGAATTTCTGAACCTGGGCGGAAGTATTAAGGATCGTGTTGCAAAAAATATGATAGAGGCAGCGGAAAAAGAAGGAAAGCTCAGAAAAGGAATGACCATCGTGGAGCCTACTTCCGGCAACACCGGAATCGGTCTGGCTTTATGTGGTGTCAGAATGGGTTACAAAGTGATTATCGTAATGCCTGAGAACATGAGTGAAGAAAGAAAGAAGATCATCCGCGCTCTGGGAGCAGAGCTGGTACTCACACCGGCGAAGCTGAGTCTCGACGGTTGTGTGGCAGAAGCAACCAGAATTGTATCCCAGTCAGATGATTATTTTATGCCACAGCAGTTTGAGAATCCGAATAACCCGGATATTCATTATAAAACCACTGCCCCTGAGATTTATGAGCAGCTGGACGGTAAGGTGGATATCTTCGTGTCCGGTCTCGGAAGCGGAGGAACCCTTCAGGGGATCAGCAAGTTTTTAAAAGAAAAGAATCCGAATCTTGTTGTTTGTGCGGTGGAGCCGAAAAATGTATCCGCCTTGCTTGGCGACGAGCCGGGACTTCATCAGATTCAGGGAATTGGTGATGGATTCATTCCGGCGGTATTGGATACTTCTCTGATCGATGAGGTTGTGACCGTCAGCGATGATGATGCTATCAATACTACAAGAGAGCTGGCCAAGGTACAGGGACTTCTCTGCGGAACCTCCTCTGGTGCTAATATTTGGGCCTGCAAGAAAATGGCAGAAAAATACGGCAAAGATAAAGTAATCGCTACTGTTCTTCCGGACCGTATGGAACGTTATTTCAGTACAGGATTGCTCTAAAACAGCTAGATTAAAGATTTTTTGGCAATTTGGTCATTTAAAACAACACTCATTTTCTGATTTTGGTTATATAGATAATTGCCAATTTGACGGGAAAGGTATATAATACAACACTAATGATAGACTTTCTCCTCGGAGAGAAAGATAGTTCTGTTTATATTGAAGGAGGATTCACCAATGGGAAGAGTATATAATTTCTCAGCAGGACCGGCTGTATTGCCGGAAGAAGTGCTGCAGGAAGCAGCTGCAGAAATGATGGACTATAAAGGAAGCGGTATGTCCGTTATGGAAATGAGCCACCGCTCCAAAGTATTTGACAATATTATCAAGGAAGCAGAGCAGGACTTAAGAGACCTCATGAACATTCCGGATAATTATAAGGTTCTGTTTTTACAGGGCGGAGCATCTCAGCAGTTCTCAGCGATTCCAATGAACCTTATGAAAAACGGTGTTGCAGACTACATCATCACCGGACAGTGGGCGAAAAAAGCATATCAGGAAGCAGCCAGATACGGTAAAGCTGTGAAGATCGCATCTTCTGAAGATGAGACATTTTCTTACATTCCGGATTGCTCTGATCTGCCAATCGATGAGGATGCAGATTACGTATATATCTGTGAGAACAATACTATTTACGGAACCAAGTTCAAAGAACTTCCGAACACAAAGGGTAAGACACTGGTAGCAGACGTTTCATCCTGTTTCCTGTCCGAACCGCATGACGTTGAGAAATACGGCGTAATCTACGGCGGCGTTCAGAAAAACGTCGGACCGGCTGGTGTGGTAATCGTGATCATCCGTGAAGATCTCATCCGTGATGATGTGATGGAAGGCACCCCAACCATGTTAAAATATAAAACTCAGGCAGATAAAGACTCCCTTTACAATACACCGCCATGCTACGGTATCTACATTTGCGGAAAAGTCTTCAAGTGGCTCAAAAAACAGGGCGGTCTTGCAGCAATGAAAGAATACAACGAGAAGAAAGCAAAAATCTTATATGATTTCCTTGACGAGAGCAAGATGTTTAAAGGAACTGTCCGCAAAGAAGATCGTTCTCTGATGAATGTTCCATTCGTGACAGGAGACAAAGATTTGGATGCCAAATTTGTCGCAGAAGCAACCGCAGCAGGCTTTGTGAACCTGAAAGGCCACAGAACGGTTGGTGGAATGAGAGCTTCCATCTACAATGCAATGCCAATCGAAGGTGTTGAGAAATTAGTAGAATTCATGCGCAAGTTTGAAGAGGAAAATGCATAATAATAATGGGTTACAAAACGGTGGGAAGATCAATTCTCACCGTTTTTTTGTCCTTCATTCATTTTCAGAATGGAGAATCCCAGCACAGATATAATCCGCCAGCTGATTTACCAGATAAAGGCGGGTGTAGGGAAGCTCCAGTTCGCTGTGCTGTCCTGCCTCTCCGACAATTCCTGTGACGGAAATATTACCGATGGGAGGAAGATTTCGACGGATCCCCTTGCCGGGAGACAGGGGCGAGCATGCCAAAGAAACATATCCGATTTTTTCTGCAGGGCCTACTGCGGCATCGATCACCAGAAAGAATGGTGCCGGATAGATCGAGCGAAGTTTAGACAGAACAGAAGGAAGATTGACCGCATGAACCGGATTTTTCAGAGTGCCGTAAAGAGGGTGGGGATAATGGTTTTCTGTAAGTTTAGTCCCCACCAGAGGACCGAGGCAGTCCCCGGTGATTTTGTCTGTGCCGACGCAGAGGAGAATCAGAGTCTCCTCTGCTTTTTTTAATTGAATGATTTGATGTTTTAACAAATGAGAAAACAATGGATGAGTTTTTCCTTCCGGCAGAAAATAATAATTTTGTCTCAACATTTTATCAGATAATTTCCGATTCATATTTCAAATCCTTTCCGTGGATTCTCAGCAATCCGATGGAGGCTCAACATTTCAGAAGGATTCCACCTCTTAGCGCTCTGCGAGCTTGAAGCGGTGGAATCCTTCTGAAATGTTGACAAACATGAGAGGATTTAAACATTTTTTTGCTTGAATAATGAAAGAAAAATACGAAATCTTTCGACAGAAAACGGAAGGGAATCCGAAAAGTGCGTGCTATGATGTTGCCATAAAATATATAGGAAGGCGGAAAAGTTATGGTAAATGAACAGCAAACAAAAAATAATTCAGGTCAGCAGACAAGAATTCTGCCTAAAAATTTCAGGCAGATCGGAGAACCGGGAACGAAAAAAATATATATGGAAGACTATGTATATACATATTTAAATAAATTGGCACAGCCAGGCAATTTATATGCCCGTGGGGCGATTCTTTTTGGGAAAATGTATAAAACGGCAGTGGGAAACTGCCTTTTTATTAGCGGGGCAGCGGCATGCCAGCATTTTGAACTTGATTTGGAGGATGCGGCTTTCACAGAAGAAAACTGGAGTGAAATTTATCGCATTCGGGATAAATTTTTTCCGGAAATGGATATCGTGGGTTGGTTTCTGTCCAGAATGGGATTTTCTATTGAATTAAATGATAAGATCATCCGCACCCACATGGATAATTTCAGCGGCGAAAATAAAGTGCTTTATATGATTGATGCACTGGAAAATGAGGATGCGTTTTATCAGTTTGAAAATTATTCCCTTCGAAAGCAGAGAGGGTATTACATTTACTATGAAGCCAACCAGGAAATGAAAAACTATATGCTGGCGGAAGGCGAAATGGAGACAGAGCCGGAGACGAAACGGCAATCCACAACAATTCTGCGGGATGCATCAGTGGTAAAAAATTATAAAAAAGCTTTGAAGCAAAAGAAATCGCTCCGACAAAAATCTTCAAGATTCAGCCCTTCCTCCCTGGCTGGGGCTCTTGTGGTGGTTATGGTATTGCTCTATGGTTTCCGTTCGGTACAGCAATTTCGGGAGACGCAAAACACAACGGTATTTGAACAGCAGGATTCCGGGAATCTGGAGACCATTGCACAGACGGAAAAGAAAAAACAAACTGTGACGGAAGATACTGCCGACACAACAGAAAGTACCGTGGATTCCGCTGCTGCAACTGCAAAAACAACGGAAAATAAAGCCTCCGATGCTTCGGTGGATAATGACTCGAATGTAACTACCATTTCAGAAGAAAATTCTGTTTCCGAACAGCAGGTGGAAACAGATGCCAATGTTTTTACCCAGGAAGAGCCGGATGATGTGGAGGAAACCTGGAGTTACATCGGAGGGCAGTATACTGTGAAGCAGGGAGATACTCTGGCGGGCATCTCCAAAAAAATATATCAATCCTATGATTATATATCCCTTCTGGCAGAAGCAAATCAGATTGAAAATGTGGATCAGATTTATCCGGGACAGGTGCTGGACATCCCACCAATCGAGGATTGACGAAAACCAGAATGCAGTGTACACTTGTATAAATGGACTTTTTGAGATGTTTTTATGGAACGTGTTAAAGATCTTGGAAGGTGCGATCAAAGCGGATTTAGATAACAGAAAAGAGTGGGCCAATGGCAAAACAAGTATACAATTTTGAAGTGTTTACCAACAAAAAAGAACAATTGAAAAAAATCAGAAGAAAACAAAAGCAGGCACAGTGGGCCAAAAGAATATTTTTTGGAGTTATTGCTCTTGTGCTTTTGATCGTTCTTATTGTTTTACATAACAGTCGTTGTGACTATTATGAATATATAGAAGAAACCAAAACAGAAAACAGCAACGAAGTGTCCTATGAGTCTTTCGGGGAGGGCTATATCAAATATAGTGAGAATGGTATTGAGTATCAGAAAAAGTTTGGGGTGTCAGAATGGAATATTCCGGTATCGTTCTCCAATCCGTTTCTGGTAAAGTCGAAATCTTATCTTCTTCTTGCGGACCGGGGCGGTAATAAACTCATGTTGTTAAATGTAAATGGCAAGATTGGGGAGCTGACTTTGAAATATCCGGTCATTCAGGCTGATATTTCTGATCAGGGTATCGTTGAAGTGATTCTTGAAGGAGAGAAAACGAATTTCCTTCAGTTGTATGATAGGGAAGGAAACCTTATTGCAGATATGAAATCATCCGTGGACGAGACCGGCTACCCGATGACAGCCGCGATCTCTCCGGACGGAACAAAGCTGGCAGTGAGCTATTTTTCCATTGCGGGAATGACCTCTAAGACCACAGTGGCTTTTTATGATTTCAGCGGGCAGCTTAAAAATAATGACGTGAATTTCATGGGTGGCTTTGATTACGAAGACTTTATGATTCCTAAATTGAGTTTTGTGGATGGAGACACTCTGGCAGCTTTTGGGGAGTCTGCAACTTATTATTATAATATTTCAGATGAGCCTAAAATTGAAAAAGAAATTACTTTTGAAGAGAACATAGAAAGTGTATTTGTTGGAGAAAAATATATCGGATATGTACTGGATCATTCAAATCAACCGGAGGAGGGCAGATATCGTCTTCTCTTATATAGTAGAAATGGAAGTAAAAAGCTGGATATGACACTGGACATGGATTATGAGACGATAGAGATTCGTGGAAATGAAATATATGCTTTTCAAGACAATACATGTACCATTATCAATACCAGTGGTAAAATTCTCTTTCAGGGAGAACTGGAGGGCAGCTCAATTCAGACGATCATGAAAGCAGGAGGATGGCGAACTTATCATGTAATCTTCCGGGATAAGATCGTTAGAATGCGCCTTCGGTTCTGGGAGAAGAATTCAGCGCAAAAAGAAACAAGGGAATCCTCTTAATGAGGGTTCCTTTTCTTTGCTGTAATAGTTCCCTGAAAATGAAAAAAAGTACTTGACGTGATAACACCTGTGTGATAAGATACCATTCGTTGCGCTAATGACGGATTGATGTAGAACGTGAAGTGAGAGACAGCAATCTGGCAGATGCATGACAATGAATTATCAATATAAAGATGAACATTATAATTTGCTTTTGTGCTCTTTATATTAGGATAAAAAATAAATGGAATAATGATTGACATATTAATTAAAATATGGTATTATTTCAGAGTTGCTCGAGATAAAAAATAGAAGTTTGAATCAAGAATTTGTTTAAAATAAAAAACATCTTGACAAACAGTTTTGAGTGTGATAGAATTAAAAAGCTTTCGCGTGAGAGAGCAACACAGAAACTTGATAACTGAATAACAAAACAACCTTGAACGTTCAATTCATAAATTTCATTCGGGTCCGGAAGCGAGTGATGTCTGCGAGACGGATCCATGGAACGGACGAATAGTT
>JALERO010000103.1 GCA_022764265.1 Eubacterium sp.
TGTAACCTGGATCATGAGATCATTTACATGAATCCGGCAGCAATTGGTCGTTACCATAAAAGTGGCGGTGTGAAATTGATTGGGAAGAGTCTGCTGGATTGCCATAACGAAAAATCCAATGAAATGATCAGGAAAGTGATTGCATGGTTTAGAGAAAGCGCAGACCATAATATGATTTATACCTTCCATAACGAAAAAGAAAACAAAGATGTTTATATGGTAGCTCTCCGCGATGAGGCACAGAATCTAATCGGATACTATGAAAAACATGAATATAGAAACAAAGAAACCGCAAAACGGTACGATTTTTCGCAGTCTTTGGTACTGGCGCAAAATGGCATGATTTGATATCTTTAGCAACACAGAGTTGCTTGCCTGAAAAGAAAGAATTGATATAATATTTCTATAGAGGATTTTTCTATGGAGGATAAAAGGATGGAAACAAAGAATGTTATATTAGAACTCCGCACGAAAAGTGGATTATCGCAGGAAGAACTAGCAGAGAAAATCATGGTTACAAGACAGGCGGTTTCCCGTTGGGAAAATGGCGAGACGGTACCGAATACAGAAACATTAAAGCTCTTATCCAGAGTATTTGATGTTTCAATCAATACACTTCTGGGGGAGCCGAGACAGCTGATCTGTCAATGCTGTGGAATGCCACTGGAGGATTCCCAAATCAGCAAAGAACCCAATGGTGATTTTAATGAAGAATATTGTAAGTGGTGCTACGCAGATGGCGAATTCAAGTATACCAGTAAAGAGCAGCTGATTGATTTTTGCGCGGAACATTTGGCAACGGAGGACTGGCCTGAAGAACAGGTACGAGCCCATATGGAAGCCGTAGTACCGAAACTGAATCATTGGAAATAAAAATCAGCCCGGTTCTTCTCATTGTAAATTCCAGGTGCTTCATGTATAATCAGGTAGAAGAACGTGATTAGGAGAATAACTATGTCTAAAACCAACGGTTTTTTACCGACGAATAGAATAGAGATGAGAGAGAGGGGCTGGGAACAGGCAGACTTTGTCTACATTTCCGGCGATGCCTACGTAGACCATCCATCCTTCGGAGCTGCCATTATCACAAGGCTCCTCGAAGATGCCGGATACAAAGTCGCTTTCATTGCCCAACCTGATTGGAAAGATGACAAAAGCATCACCGTCTGTGGGGAACCCAGACTTGCCTTTCTGGTTTCTGCCGGCAATATGGATTCCATGGTCAACCATTATACGGTATCCAAAAAAAGACGACACCAGGATGCCTACACGCCGGGAGGAGGATTTTCCAGAAGGCCCGACCGGGCAACGATTGTATACAGCAATTTGATTCGAAGAACCTATAAACATACTCCGATTTTACTGGGAGGAATCGAGGCGTCTCTTCGGAGAATGGCCCATTACGATTACTGGAGTGATAAAGTAAAACGTTCTGTCCTGCTGGATGCGGGAGCGGATCTTTTAATGTACGGTATGGGAGAGCATTCGGTGCTGGAGATAGCGGAAGCTCTGGATAGCGGAATGGATGTGAAAGATATCACATATGTGAGAGGGACTGTGTTCCGCTGCCGTTCGCTGGAAGAACTGAGTGGTGAATATGAATTACTTCCTTCTTATCCGGAAATACTGGAATCAAAGAAACGCTATGCCCAAAGCTATTATCAGCAATATGTAAATACCGATGCCATCACCGCGAAACGGCTGGTGGAACCTTATAAAGAGAAAGAATATGTAGTGCAGAATCCACCGGCGCTGCCTCTGACCACAGAAGAGATGGATCATGTATACGATCTTCCGTATATGAGAACCTGGCATCCTTCCTATGATGAGGAGGATGGTGTGCCGGCCATAGAGGAAGTCCGGTTTTCGCTGGTCAGCAACCGGGGATGCTTTGGGGGCTGCAATTTCTGTGCGCTCACCTTCCATCAGGGCAGAAGGGTTCAGGTGAGAAGTCACGAATCCCTCTTAAAAGAGGCTGAACTTCTGACCAAGGATCCACATTTTAAAGGATACATTCACGATGTGGGAGGCCCAACGGCAGACTTCCGACATCCTGCCTGCAAAAAGCAATTGGAGAAAGGTGTCTGCAGTCACCGTCAATGTCTTTTCCCGAAACCTTGTCCGAATCTGGACAGCAGTCATGAGGATTATATCAATCTGCTCCGGAAGCTGCGACAGATTAAAGGAGTAAAAAAAGTATTCATCCGATCCGGCATCCGCTTTGATTATGTGCTGGCGGATAAAAAACAGGATTTTATGAAAGAACTTTGCAATTATCATGTGAGCGGACAGCTGAAGGTAGCACCGGAACACATCTGTGATTCGGTATTGTCCATGATGGGCAAGCCGGGAAATGAGGTTTACGAGAAGTTTGTTCAGGTTTATCACAAGACCAACAAATTCATCGGTAAGAAACAATTTCTGGTTCCATATCTGATGTCTTCTCATCCGGGTTCCGGTCTAAAAGAGGCCGTAGCGCTGGCTGAGTATGTGAGGGATCTTGGTTATATGCCCGAGCAGGTACAGGATTATTACCCGACTCCTGGTACCATTTCCACCTGTATGTATTATACGGGGCTTGATCCGCGAACCATGAAACCGGTTTATGTGCCGCGAACCATGAAGGAAAAACAGATGCAGCGGGCATTGATTCAGTACCGAAATCCGGAGAATTATGAGCTGGTTCGGGAGGCACTGATCAAGGCAGGAAGGGAAGACCTTATAGGCTTTGATGAAAAATGCCTGATTGCACCAAGGAAAATGGCAGCGCCGCCGCGGAAAAAGAATGACAGAAAGTCCACAGAACAGGCGAAAAGGAAAAAGAAAACCATTCGCAATGTTCATAAAAAGAAAACCAAAGGTTCCGGAAGATAGGAGGATGACATGAGAATAGGAATCATAACAGGCGCATCTTCCGGGATGGGCAAGGAATTTGTCAAGATTGCCATGGAAGAGAATCTGGGATTAGATGAAATCTGGGTGATTGCCAGAAGAAGAGATCGATTGGAGGCCTGGCAGAAGCATTATAAAGAACAGGCCTTTCGTGTGCTCCCATTGGATTTTCAGAAGAAAGAAGATATGGAAGAACTGAAACAGAAACTGGAAGAAACCACTCCGCAGATTGCTCTCATGATTCACAGTGCAGGATTTGGAATCATGGGTCGTATTGAAGAAATTTCGCTGAAAGAGCAGGCGGAGATGGTGGATGTTAACTGCCGAAGTGTGGTGGAACTGACATCTATCGTCCTTCCTTATATGGAAGAAAATGGACGTATGATTTATATGGCTTCTTCCGCGGCATTTATTCCGCAGCCGGGATTTGCGGTGTACGCGGCAACCAAGTCCTTTGTTTTGAGTTATATTCGAAGCCTTCGGGCAGAGATGCGATACAGAAATCTGAAAATCACTGCGGTCTGTCCGGGGGCGGTGAAAACGGAATTTTTTAACCGGGCAGCAGAGAAAAAACATGTTCCGGCCTACAAAAAAATGGTGATGGCGGATCCGAAAAAGGTTGTGAAAAAAGCCTGGAGAGATAACCTGATGGATCGGGAGCTGTCAGTGTACGGCAAGCCAATGCAATTATTTTATCTGGGGACAAAAATCATTCCCCACCGTTTTATTCTACATTTTATGGGAAGGAAGAAAGGCGCATGAGAGAGGTCAGAATTACAAAAGCACAGGCCGGGCAGAGATTGGACCGTTTTCTGGGCAAATATCTCCCCGAAGCTTCTTCCGGCTTCCTTCACAAAATGCTTCGCAAAAAAAATATCAAATTAAATGAAAAAAAAGCAGAAGGAAATGAAAAGCTGGCCGATGGGGACCGAATTCAGATTTATTTTTCCGAAGAGACCCTGGACAAATTTACAGGAAGTCAGCAGAAAAAAACAACGGAACACAAGGAACTTTCCCGGGAACAACAAAACTTACGAAGTCAGGTTCGCCTGTTGTTTGCCTCAGAAAATGTACTGATTTTCCACAAACCGGCGGGAATGCTTACTCAAAAAGCCGATCCAAAGGATGATTCCCTGAACGATTATCTGTTGGATTATTGCATGGAGAAAGGCTATGTGGACGAGCAGACACTGAAAAGCTTCCGCCCCTCTGTGGCCAACCGCCTTGACCGGAACACCAGCGGTATTGTCCTGTGCGGGATTACAACCGTAGGGCTTCAGACTTTGAGTCTGCTCTTAAAAGAAAGAAAGCTGGAGAAAAATTATCTGTGCCTTGTCAAAGGCAGAGTGGAGAAAAATCAGAAGATCAGAGGCTATTTAAAGAAAAACGAGATCGACAACCGTGTGACATTATATCAGAAACCGGTGGAGGGAGCTGTTCCTATCGAGACCTGGTATCAGGTGGTGAGCCGTTCAGAGCAGGCGTCACTCCTGCAGGTTCGTCTGATTACCGGAAAAAGCCATCAGATCCGTGCCCATCTGGCATCGATTGGATATCCTATATTTGGAGACGGAAAATATGGTAACCGGTCATGGAATGACCGACTTCGGAAAGAAAAGGGTGTAAAATATCAGATGCTTCACAGCTATGAACTGAAAGTGCCGGAAGGCCTTACTTTGCCGTTAAAAGAGCTGGAAGGATTACATATTGTGGATCCGGTTCCGGCTGATTTTGCAAGGATACTTGGCGCCTTTGAACTGCAGAATTCTTCTGTTCAGACGGAGGAAGAATAATGGCTACTTGGAATTCCAGAGGACTTCGAGGCTCCGTTCTCGAAGAAATGATTAATTATACCAATCAGAAATATAGAGATAAAAAACTGGCGCTGATTCAGAAGATACCGACTCCGATCACCCCGGTCCGTTTTGATAAGAACAGCCGGCATATCACGCTGGCTTATTTTGAGCAGAAAAGTACCGTGGATTACATCGGCGCCGTACAGGGAATTCCTGTCTGTTTTGATGCCAAGGAATGTGCTGTTGACACGTTCCCCCTGCAGAACATTCATCCCCATCAGGTGGACTTCATGGGAGCCTTTGAAGAACAGGGCGGAATCAGTTTTCTGCTGATATACTATTCCCATCGGCAGGAGTGTTACTATTTACGTTACACAGAGATGATGAGATATTGGAACCGGATGAAGGACGGAGGACAGAAAAACTTTAAATATGCAGAATTGGACTCTGATTACTTCGTTCCTTCCGGCGGAGGGGTAGCTCTACATTATCTTGTCAATTTGCAAAAGGACTTGGAAGAAAGAAATAATCCATTTGCCATTTGACGAACGGTTATTTTTCATATATAATAAAATTCTATTATTTTGCACAGATATGAGTAATGAGGTGAGAAAAGTGATAAAAAGCATGACCGGATTTGGCCGCAGCGAGCTTGTGACCGACCAGTGCAAAATCAGTGTGGAGATCAAGGCGGTCAATCACAGATATTGTGATTTGAACGTGAAGATACCGAAGAAGTTAAACAGTCTGGAGACGGCGGTCAGAAACTTTCTGAAGAAGTCGGTGAATCGCGGAAAGCTGGATGTATATATCAACTACGAAGATTTGTCAGAGCACACAGACTGTGTGCGGATCAATGAAGGGCTGAGTCGGGAATATTTCCGGGCTTTTACCAATATCAGCGAGTTGTTGGGCATTCCCAACGATGTGACTTCGATGAAGATCGGCAGAATGCCGGAGGTAATGTCTCTCGAAGATTCCAGGGTGGATCCGGAAGCGATGGAAGGCACTTTACTGCAGGCAGTGGAACAGGCTCTTGTTCAGTTTACTGACAGCAGAATCAAGGAAGGCACTCATTTGAAGGATGATATTCTGGATAAACTTCACGGAATGGAAGATAAAGTGACGGAGATTGAGAAACGATATCCTCAGATGGTCAGCGATTACCGCAAGAAGCTTGAGGATAAAGTGAAGGATATTCTTGCCGACGCCAATATCGATGAGAGTCGGATTGCCACAGAAGTCGTCATCTACGCCGATAAGATTTGCGTGGATGAGGAGACGGTGCGTCTGAGAAGCCATATAAAGAATATGGAGGACGAGCTGAACCGCGGAGGAAATGTGGGAAGGAAACTGGACTTTATCGCCCAGGAGATGAACCGGGAAGCCAACACGATTTTGTCAAAGGCCAACGATATCACGATTTCCAACACCGCAATTGATCTGAAGACCGAGATTGAGAAAATCCGGGAACAGGTTCAGAATATAGAATAAGGTTGACGGTATACCATGGCACATTTAATTAATATAGGATTTGGGAACATGGTCAATGGAGACAAGATCATTTCCATGGTCAGCACCGATGCCGCACCCATTAAGCGTATGATTCAGAACGCCAGAGATGAGGGAAGAGCGGTGGACGCGACCTGCGGGCGTCGAACCCGTACCGTTTTGGTTATGGAGAGCGGACATCTTGTTTTGTCCGCCTTGACAACGGAGACCATTGCAGCCCGCTGTCAGGAATAAAAGAGAATAGGGATGAGGATAGAGAGGAATGGATAAGAAAGGAACACTGGTTGTAATTTCAGGTTTTTCCGGGGCAGGAAAGGGAACCGTTTCCAGAGCCCTGGTGGAACGATATGGTTATCGGTTATCTGTGTCGGCAACGACAAGGGAACCGAGAAATGGGGAGGAAGACGGAAGAGATTATTTTTTTAAGACCGAAGAGGATTTCCTTCGACTGATCGATTATAATGGATTCATTGAATATGCCAAGTATGTGGATCACTATTACGGTACCCCGAGAAAGTTTGTGGAAGATGGGTTGAAAGAAGGACAGGTAGTCATTCTGGAGATTGAAGTACAGGGTGCCATGAAGATCAAACAACAGTATCCGGATGCAGTTTTACTCTTTATTACAGCCCCTTCCATTGAGGTCCTGAAAAACCGTCTGGTGGGAAGAGGAACCGAGAAGCCGGAGATTATTGAGAAACGTATGCGTCGGGCGGCAGAAGAGGCAGAGAGTATAGGGCTGTATCAGTATATTGTCTGCAATGAGGAAGGCAAACTGGAAGAATGTATGAATACTATCCATTCTATCATTGAAAGTGAGTCCTGCCGTGTTTCCGTTCGATCAGAATTTATCAACAGCCTGAAAGACGGTCTGAAAGAATACCAATAATAGTAACAACAGACAGAGCAGAAAGGAGCTATCATAATGTTACATCCATCTTATACAGAACTTATGGAGAAAATAAACAGTGAGGAAGCCAGAGGAGAAGAACCGGCAATCAACAGCCGTTACTCCATTGTAATTGCATCTTCCAAGCGTGCGAGAGAGCTGATTGCAGGAGCAAAACCGCTGGTGGATGGCATGGAGGGAGAAAAACCATTATCCATTGCCGTGAAAGAACTGTATGATTCCAAGATCAAGATTCTCCAGGACGAAGAAGAACTCGATTTTAATGATGAACTTGATTTTGAAGAAGACTTTGGCGATGAAGAAGAATTTTTGGAAGAAACGGAAGAGTAAAAGGGAGCAGGCACTGGAAAGTAGTGTCTGCTTTTTTCGCATCACATTTTTCTACGGTGTGACATTACTGCTGACGCTGGGAATGATGTTGTTGATTTTTCATTTTTCAGGAGAAAATGCAACACTCTCCTCCGATTTGAGTGGAGGTATCTGCGAGAGGATCATTCATTTTATAAATCAGCGGTTTCAGCTTGGATGGAATCCGATCCAGATGGAGCAGTGGGCGGAACTGATAGAAACCCCAGTCCGCAAATGTGCGCATTTTACAGAATATACTGTGCTGTCTGTTTGTGCGAACCTGCATGGATTCTCTCTGCTGCTCCTGAACAAAGGAGAAAAATATTCCGGGCAATCCCGGCGGGTGAAGCTTTCCATGGTGAGACCTCGCCTGGCTTACAGCAGTCTCTTCTGCGTGTTATATGCCATCAGTGATGAGATTCATCAATACTTTGTTCCGGGGAGAGCGTGCCGCTTTTTTGATGTTTGTGTGGATTCGGGCGGAATTCTTGCGGGCGCACTGCTGGTATGGCTGATTCTACGGATTGGGATCCGCCGAAAAAAGGAGGAAAGCAGAAATCGTTTTGTTTATTGACGGTGCTTTCACAAAAGGTTACAATATTGATGATGCGTATTGAAGTAAATGTGAAGAAAAATAGAGATTATCTCAGAAAGGGATGAATAAAGATGAAATGTAGTCAATTATTAGAAGGTTTAGTGTATAAATGTCTCCAGGGAGAGCTTTCTTCCGAGGTGACGGCGGTTGTCAACGATTCCAGAAAACTGGAGCCGGGATGTATGTTTATCTGTATTAAAGGAGCGTCCTTTGACGGACATACCTTTGCGGCAGAAGCGGCAGAAAAAGGAGCCTCCGTTCTTCTGGTAGAGGAGCCGGTGGAGGTTCCGGAAAATGTTACCGTGATTCAGGTGGAGAACACCCGCTATGCCATGGCACTGGTTTCTGCGGCATGGTTCGGACATCCGGCTGAGGAACTGACCACCATTGCGGTGACAGGCACAAAGGGCAAGACCACTACCACCTATATGATTCGGGATCTTTTAGAAAAAGCAGGACACAAGACAGGTGTCATCGGTACCATTGAAGTGAGAATCGGTGAGGAACATATTCCGGTCAATAATACAACACCGGAATCCTACGATATTCACAGCTATTTCCGGCAGATGGTTGAGGCAGGCTGTGACACTGTGGTAATGGAGGCTTCCTCTCAGGGATTCAAGCTGGATCGTACTGCCGGTATTGAGTTTGATTACGGTTTGTTTACCAATCTTTCTCCGGATCATATCGGCCCAAATGAACATGAGAATTTTGAAGAATATTTATCCTGCAAGGCAATGCTTTTTGGGCAGTGTAAAAAAGGATTTGCCAATCTGGATGATGAACATTTTGCAGAGATCACGAAGGATGCCAAATGCCCGGTCAGAACTTTTGGTGAAGATGAGAGGGCAGATTTGAGAGCCGGTGAGATCAAGCTGACCAGAGATACCGATTTCCTCGGTGTGGATTTCAATCTGAGCGGTACGGTGGAAGGTAAAGTATCCTGTGGTATTCCGGGTACATTTAACGTGCATAATGCACTGGGAGCTATCAGCATCGTATTGGATATGGGAATGAACCTTGATGACATCAATGAGGTGCTGAAGACCTTTACTGCCAAGGGACGGGTACAGATTATTCCGACTGGTTATGAATATACCCTGATTGTGGATTACGCCCACAATGCAGTGGCTTTGGAGAGCATTTTAAATACACTCAGAGCCTACCATCCAAACCGTCTGATCAGTCTTTTCGGATGTGGTGGAAACCGTTCCAAACTGCGTCGGTTTGAGATGGGAGAAGTGTCCGGCAAGCTGGCGGATCTCACGGTAATCACATCAGATAATCCGCGTTTTGAAGAGCCGCAGGCGATCATTGATGATATTCTCACCGGCATTCAGAAAACAGATGGTAAGTATATTTCCATCATTGACAGACGGGAAGCCATTTCCTATGTAATGCATCATGCAGAGCCGGGGGATATTGTGGTTCTGGCAGGAAAAGGCCATGAGACCTATCAGGAGATCAAAGGAAAGAAATATCATATGAGCGAGGAAGAGATCGTTCAGGATGTTTTGGACGGAAAATATTAATCAGTGACAGAAAGAACAGGAAAGCATATGGAACAAACATTATATGCGGATGTTGTGATAGATATTTCCCATGAGGCACTCGATAAAATATTTCAGTACAGAGTGCCTCTTTCCCTGCGGGAAACCGTCACCCCGGGAGTGCGGGTCTGCGTACCCTTCGGAAAAGGGAATCGGGAGACGGAAGGCTATGTGGTAGCAATCGGGCGGGAGCCTGATTATGATCCGGACAAAATCAAAGAAATATTACGCGTTGTGGAGGGAAGCCTTTCGGTGGAATCCCAGCTGATTCAGGTGGCGGATTTTCTGAAAAAACAATATGGCTCGTCCATGATTGCTGCTCTTCGTACAGTGATGCCGGTAAAGAATCAAGTGAAGCACAGAGAAGAGATTACAATTTTTCTTTCCCTGGAAAAGGAAGAAGCCGAGGCACTGCTGACCCAATGGGAACGGAAGCATTATGTGGCCAGAGCAAGATTTCTAAAGCGGCTTCTGGAAGAAGGCGCGATGTCCAAGGAGGAAGCGGTAAAAGAATGTAAACTGCCTGTGAAAGAACTCCGAAAGCTGGAGTCGGACGGGCGGATTCGAATAGAAAAAAGAATCATCTATCGGGATCCCTTTGCTCATTTACAGAAGAAGGAAACGGCAGTCTGCCTTAACGAAGAACAGCAGACCATTGTGGATGATTTTCAGAAGAGATATGAGGCAGGAGAACAGAATACCTATCTATTATACGGAGTGACAGGAAGCGGAAAGACAGAAGTATATCTCGCATTAATTGAGCAGGTGTTGAAAAAAGAAAAACAGGCCATCGTGCTGATTCCGGAAATCTCCCTGACCTATCAGACCGTTCGCCGGTTTTATGAACGGTTTGGGAACCGAATTGCGGTGATTCATTCCCGGATGTCCATGGGAGAGAAATCCGATGCCTGTGAGAGAATTCGTCAGGGAGACGCCGATGTGGTGATCGGAGCCCGCTCCGCTCTATTTGCCCCCACAAAGGATTTGGGACTCATCATCATCGATGAGGAACATGACGGTGCTTACAAAAGTGATACCTCACCCAAATATCATGCCAGAGAGACTGCCATTTTCCGAGCGGGGCTGGCTGGAGCCAGTGTGGTTCTGGGATCGGCTACTCCTTCGGTGGAGAGCTTTTACAAAGCGCAAAAAGGGGAATATATTTTGTGGACCATGAAAAAGCGAGCGGGAAATGCACTGCTGCCATCGGTTCAGATCGAAGATCTCCGGGAGGAATTCCGGAGGGGAAATCGCTCCATATTCAGTGAAAGTCTCAGGCAGAAGATGCAGGAGAGGCTGGAGAAAAAGGAACAGATCATGCTTTTCCTCAATCGAAGGGGCTTTGCCGGATTTGTGTCCTGTCGGAATTGCGGAACGGTCATTAAATGTCCTCACTGTGATGTGTCTTTAACTTATCACAGAAACGGGAGCCTCAGGTGTCATTATTGTGGATATGAAACTGCATTTACCAGACAGTGTCCGGTCTGCAAAAGCCCCCATGTAGCAGCCTTCGGACTGGGGACGGAGAAGGTGGAGGCGGCATTGTATCAGGAATTTCCGGGAGTGCGGGTGATCCGGATGGACATGGATACCACCAGACGGAAAAATGCTCACCAGCAGATGCTTCAGGCGTTTTCAGCAGGAGAGGCGGATATTTTGCTGGGCACGCAGATGATCGTGAAGGGGCATGATTATCCCAATGTTACATTAGTTGGAATTCTGGCAGCGGATTTATCCCTTCACGGACAGGATTTTCGCAGCGGAGAGAGGACGTTCCAGTTGCTCTGCCAGGCGGCGGGAAGGGCAGGTCGGGGAGATAAAAAAGGAGAGGTGGTCATTCAGACCTACTCGCCGGATCATTATGCGATCACCACTGCTGCCGAACACTCCTATGACGCCTTTTATGAGCAGGAATATGCCTACCGGAACCTCATGGGATATCCGCCCTGTGCGCATCTGCTGGTGATTCTCATCCAGTGTGCGGAGGAATCTCAGGCGGTACTCACCGTCATGCGGATTCAGAAAATGATCGAGCAAAGTCAGGAGTCCGGTGATGACGGGGTGCAGATCTTAAATCCCGGTCAGGCAGCCATTTCCAAGTTGAAGGATGTATACCGCAAAGTATTGTATCTGAAACATGCAGATGCAGAGAAACTCTTGAATCTGAAGTCCCGTCTGGAGCCGGTTCTCGAGAAGCATCCGCTTTTTGCCGGTGTTCAGATTCAGTTTGATTTTGATCCTATGAATTTATACTAAATAAAGAAAAATCAATCGGCCGGAGCCTGGAAAGTGAGGGCGTAAGTCCTTTACGAGCGGGTTCTGGTATGATATGATTGTCCATGAAAATAAAGAGAAATGAGAATTTGATAAGGAGGAAATGACATGGCGATCCGAAAAATTCGTTATATTGGTGATGAATGTTTAAATAAAGTGTGCAAGCCGGTTCAGAAGATGACACCGGCAACACGGGAATTAATTGAAGATTTGTTTGATACGATGCATGAGGCAATGGGAGTTGGTCTGGCTGCTCCCCAGGTGGGGATTCTGCGCCGCGTCTGCGTGGTAGACGTGATGGACGGAGATCCGATCGTCCTCATTAACCCGGAGATTATTGAAACTTCGGGCGAGCAGACCGATGATGAGGGATGCCTCAGTGTTCCGGGAAAATGTGCCTTGGTTACAAGACCTGACTATGTAAAAGTGTCTTCTCTGGATATGGACATGAACCCGGTGGTGTATGAAGGAGAAGGACTTCGTGCAAGAGCAATCCTTCATGAGATGGATCACCTTGATGGTGTCCTTTACGGAGAGAGAGCCAGCGAGCCGTACAGAGATATCGAAGAAGAGGAAGATTGGGAAGAATGAGAATCGTATTTATGGGAACGCCGGATTTCTCTGTCCCGACGCTGGAACAGCTGATCAGGAATCATCAGGTAGTGGGCGTCGTTACTCAGCCTGATAAACGGAAGGGAAGAGGAAAGGCCATGGCTTTTCCACCGGTAAAAGAAAAGGCGCTGGAATATGATATTCCGGTATACCAGCCGGTAAAGGTGAGAGAACCGGAATTTATAGAAGAACTGAAAAAAATGAATCCGGATATTATTGTTGTTGTGGCCTTTGGACAGATTCTTCCGGAAGAAATTCTGAATCTGCCGCCATACGGATGTGTGAATGTCCATGCATCGCTGTTGCCGAAATATCGTGGGGCAGCTCCGATTCAGTGGGCTGTCATTGACGGAGAGAAGGAGACCGGAGTGACAACCATGTATATGGCGAAGGGCCTGGATACCGGCGATATGCTGGATAAAGTAGTGGTTCCGATCGACCCGAAGGAGACAGGAGAATCTCTGCATGATAAGTTGTCGGAGGCTGGTGGAAGGCTGATTCTCGAAACTCTCACCAAACTGGAGAATGGAACCGCAGTGCGCATTCCTCAAAACGATGCGGAGAGCTGTTATGCCAAAATGCTCACCAAAGAATTGGGTGAGATCGACTGGAATCAGAGTGCGGCTGCCATTGAAAGATTAATTCGCGGATTAAATTCCTGGCCAAGTGCCTATACTCATCTGGATGGAAAGACCCTGAAGATCTGGGATGCCGATGTGGAAGAGGGACAGGCCGATGTGGCTGTGGGAACGGTTACTGAAGTGAAAAAGGACTGTTTTTATGTGCAGACCGGTGATGGAAGACTGAAGATCAATGAGATTCAGCTTCAGGGCAAAAAAAGAATGGCGGTCCAGGCCTTTTTGCTGGGATACAAAATAGAAAAGGGAACGGTTTTACATGGCTGAGAAATATGATATGAGAGAGGCGGCACTGGATACGCT
The DNA here is from genome assembly GCA_022764265.1 of Eubacterium sp. Lineage (GTDB taxonomy): Bacteria > Bacillota > Clostridia > Lachnospirales > Lachnospiraceae > Anaerobutyricum. The sequence goes on from JALERO010000103.1 coordinate 13,431, forward strand.
GATTGATATGGAACGTAATCATAAGCTTTCTCATATTGCAATCGGAGAGAGTCTGATGCGATATCAGTTTGCGCCGAAGCAGGATCGGGCTTTTTATACTCATCTTTGTGAAGGGGTAATGGAGAGACAGATTTATCTCGATTATATTCTTGATTCCTATTCCAAAGTAAAAATGAAAAAATGTAAGCCATTCATCCGTAATCTTCTTCGAATGTCGGCCTATCAGATTCTATTCATGAATGTGAGAGATGCCGCAGCCTGCAATGAAGCAGTTTCCCTGGCCAAAAAGCGGGGGTTTCGAAATCTTTCCGGTTTTGTCAATGGGGTTCTTAGAACTATCGTGCGTTCCAAAGAGCAGCTTCCTCTTCCGGATCAGAAGAAGGAACCGATGCGCTATTATTCTGTTCGCTATTCCATACCACTGTGGCTGGTGGAGTTTCTAAATGAGCAGTATGGGGAAGAAATACTTGAAAAAATGCTTTCCTCATTTCTGGAAGTGAGACCGACCTCAATCCGGACCAACCTTTCCAGAATCACTCCCGGTGAGCTGGAAGAACAGTTAAAGAGAGAGAACGTGACTGTGGAATCCGGAAAGTATTTTGATTATGCTTTTCGGATTGCCGATTATAATTATCTGGGTAAGCTGCCATCTTTTCGGGATGGACTTTTTTCCGTGCAGGATGAGAGCTCCATGTTTCCGGTGGCGGTGTCGGATCTTTCAACCGGATGCCGTGTGCTGGATGTCTGTGCGGCTCCGGGCGGAAAAACCTTTCATGCGGCAGACCTTGTCGGTGCCGAAGGCAAGGTAATTGCAAGAGATTTGACAGAATTTAAGACTGAGTTAATTGAAGAAAATAATGATAGAATAAAGTATCCGCAGGTGGAAGTCCAGCAGTGGGATGCCAGAGTTCCTGATGAAACGCTCTTTGGAACCATGGACGTGGTGCTGGCAGATCTGCCCTGCAGCGGCCTCGGAATCATGGGAAGGAAAAATGATATCAAATATCACATTTCCAAAGAGCAGATGGAAGAGCTGGTGTTGCTGCAGAGAGAGATTTTATCCGTTGTGTGGCGGTATGTGAAGCCGGGAGGGCAGCTGATCTTCTCGACTTGTACGCTGAATCGGGCGGAAAATGAAGAAAATGTCCGCTGGATTGAGGAAAACACCCCTCTTCGGGCAATTTCCATTGAGGAAAAGCTGCCGGAAGCACTTCGGGGCAGAACCGGAGAGAAAGGATATCTGCAGCTCATTCCCGGAGTGGACGCGTGTGACGGATTCTTTATATCGAAGTTTGTTTTGGAGGAAAAGAATGGCCGAATGGATTGATATCAGATCCATGAATATGGAAGAATTGACGGATGCCCTGGTGGAAGTCGGGGAGAAGAAATTTCGTGCAAAACAGATATATGGCTGGGTTCATCAAAAATTGGTGCGCAGTCCGGAAGAAATGAAAAATGTGCCAAAAAGCTGTCTGGATAAGCTGCTGAAGGATCATCCGTTTTATGGAGTAAATGAGGTGGAGCGCCATGTATCGAAAATAGACGGTACCATGAAGTTTCTCTTTTCCCTTCATGACGGCAATATCGTTGAGAGTGTGTTGATGAAATACAAGCATGGTAATTCCGTCTGTATTTCTTCCCAGGCAGGATGCAGGATGGGTTGCCGATTTTGTGCATCCACTTTGCTGGGACTGTCCAGAAATCTCTATCCATCGGAGATGCTGGATCAGATTTATGCCATTCAGAAGGCAACCGGAGAGAGGGTTTCTCATATTGTGGTGATGGGAACCGGGGAACCTTTTGATAATTTTGAGGCCCTTTGTAGAATGATTGAAATGATCAGTGCACCGGAGGGACTTAATATCGGACATCGGAATATCACGGTGTCCACCTGTGGGATCGTGCCGAAGATTTATGAATTTGCCGACCGGAACCCTCAGATTACTCTGGCGATTTCTCTCCATGCACCGAATGATGAGATGCGCAGAAATCTGATGCCGATTGCCAACCGATATTCCATGGAAGAGTTGATGAAAGCCGCCAGATACTATGTGGATCAGACCAGAAGGCGTATCACCTTTGAGTACAGTCTGGTGAAGGGAGTCAATGACAGGAAGGAAGATGCAGCGCAGCTGACAGAACTGGTGAGAGGTCTGAATTGTCATATCAATCTGATTCCGGTCAATCCGATCAAAGAAAGAGATTTTGTGCAGTCCGATCAGAATAATGTGACCGCATTTAAGCATATGCTGGAAAGACAGCACATTCAGGTTACCGTCCGCAGGGAGATGGGAAGAGATATTTCCGCGGCCTGCGGACAGTTGAGAAAGGGATATAAAGAAAGGGGTGGAAATGGATGAAATCCTTTGGACTTACGGACATTGGAAAGAAAAGAAAAATTAATCAGGATTATCTGTTTTTCTCCGATGAGGCTGTCGGCTGTTTCCCGAATCTCTATATAGTGGCTGATGGAATGGGTGGCCATAGAGCAGGAGATAAAGCCTCTTCTTATTCCGTGACAAGATTTGTGGAGCTTGCCAGAAAGACAGAGAGAGAGCTCCCGTTTCTTTCCATGGAAAAAATATTAAAACAGGTGAATAAAGAAGTATTTCAGTTATCCCAAAGAGAAGAAGAATATTCCGGAATGGGAACTACCTTTGTAGTTGCGACGGTTGTGGATAAAGTAGTATATGTGATGAATGTCGGTGACAGTCGTCTATACTATTATGATGGCAAACTGAAACAGGTAACCATGGATCACTCTCTGGTGGAAGAGTTGGTGAGAGCCGGGGAACTGAACCGTCTGGAGAGCAGAAATCATCCACAGAAAAATATTATTACAAAAGCAGTTGGAGTATCCGAGACGATCCAGCCGGATTTCTTTATGCTGGACATTGAGGAGGGAGAGAAAATTCTCCTTTGCTCTGATGGCCTGACCAATATGGTGGATGATGAAAAACTGGAAGAAATCATGTCGGAACCGGAAGAATTGAATCAGATGGCACAGGAATGTATCAATGAGGCCCTGTTTTACGGTGGTCTGGATAACATTGCAGTAGTCATCGCCCAATACGGAAACGGGAGGTGACGCGAGTGGTTCAGATCGGTACAGTTTTAGGAGGAAGATATGAGATTCTGGAACATATTGGTTCCGGTGGAATGGCAGATGTATATAAGGCCAGGTGCCACAAGCTGAATCGTTATGTTGCAGTAAAAATACTGCGCAGTGAATATAACGATGATGAACCGCTGGTTCACCGATTCACGAAAGAAGCCCAGTCAACGGCAGGGCTCAACCATCCGAACATTGTGAATATTTATGATTCCGGATATGAGTGGGGAATCCATTATATTGTGATGGAACTGGCGGAAGGAATGACGCTGAAACGGTATATCCGACGTTACGGAAGACTCAGTGTCAGAGAGACTGTCGATTTTTCCATCCAGATTGCAAGTGGTATTCAGGCTGCTCACGAGCATCACATTATTCATCGTGATATCAAGCCACAGAATATCTTGGTTTCCGACAGCGGCAAGATTAAAGTCACTGATTTCGGAATCGCAAAAGCCGCGACGGGAGACACCATTGCATCCAGTACCATGGGATCGGTGCGATATCTTTCACCGGAGCAGGCCAGAGGCGGCTACTCTGATGAGAGAAGTGATATTTACTCCCTTGGTATTACCATCTATGAGATGGCAACAGGAAAAGTTCCTTTTGACGGAGAAAATACCGTTGCCATTGCCCTGATGCATATCAAAGATGAAATTACGCCGCCAAGATGTTATTTCCCGGATATTCCGGTGAGCCTGGAGAAAATAATTCTCAAATGTACCATGAAACATCCGGAAGAACGCTATCAGAGTGCGGCGGAACTGGTGGAAGACCTGAAAAAGGTATTTTCCTGTCCGGATGGCAATTATGTTTACATGAATCCTCTGGTGGATGATTCTCCGACAAAGGCCCGTTCCAGAGAAGAGATTGAAGAAATCAAAAAGTCGCTGTCTGACCATGGAGAGGCCGGAAATCCGGAAGAGGTGAAACTGGCAGAAAAACGTCCGGAATCGGAAGAAGACCAGAAGATAGAAGAAGATTATGATGACGATGCATCGATGAATCCCAAAATGGAAAAAATGATCATGGGAATTACCATTGTTTTTGGAATTCTTTTAGGGTGTCTTGTGATTTATCTGGTGGGAACCTCCACAAAGCTTTTCCATTTTCCGGGTAAGGCAACCACAGAAAGTACGACAACGGAAAATACCACGGAAGCAGCCAGCACAGAGGAAACCGAATATGTACAGATGCCGAATCTTTTGAAATTGACAAGGGCAGAAGCAGAAGCTGAGATGAAGGCTCTTTCCTTAGAAGCTGTTTTTGAATATGAAAAAGGTGTGGATCAGAATGATCCTGCTTTGATTGTTGTGAAACAGCAGTACCAGAAGGGGGAATCTTTATTGCCGGGAACGGAAGTGGAACTCACCCTTGGCCTTGATGAGGATGCAACCACCGAGAATCAGCGGATTGAGGTACCTGCTCTGGTAAATTATACAGAAGACAAGGCAGTGGAAGAACTGGAGAAACTTGGACTAAATGTGAAGAAGATTTATGCCAACAGTGATACCGTGGAACAGGGCTATGTAATCAGGCAGAGTCCGAAAGGCGGCAGTATTGTTGACAAAGGTTTTACTATTACCATCACCATCAGTCGTGGTGTTTCTCAGGTTCTGGTACCTTCCCTCAGCGGACTTACCCAGGAGGTGGCAGAAAGAGAACTGAACCGGGTGGGACTGAAACTCGGTCAGGTCACCAGCGATTACAGCGGTCTGGTGGGAGTCGGAGAGGTTGTAAAACAGGGAATTCCTTCCGGCACAGCGGTAGATAAAGGAACGGAGGTATCCATTGTGATCAGCCTCGGCGAACAGGAAACTTATCATTATGAGGGAAGTGTCTCAATTACAGATTCTCCTTTTGGAGAAGATGGAGAGACAGGAACTGTAGAGCTGGTTTTAGAGCAGAACGGTTCATCCAAAACAATTTATTCTAACCGTAAGGCAACCTCAGGCACATTTCCTTTAAATGTGGATTTTGAGAGCAAAAGCGGGGACGATGCGACGATTATTTTATATGTGAATGGAACAGAATATGATCGTTATGATGTAGAATGGAATGCGGTGGCTGATTAAGCTGCCGCATTCGTTAAAGAGAGGATAATGACGAGACAAAGAGGGAAAGGAAAACAAGAATGACAGGAAAGATTATGAAAGGAATCGGTGGGTTTTATTATGTTTATGTGGAAGGCTGCGGTCTGTATGAGTGCAGAGCAAAAGGGATTTTCCGCAATAAGAAAATGAAACCGAATGTCGGAGACATCGTGGAGATCGACGTTTTGTCAGAAGAGGCGAAGACTGGGAATCTCACGAAGATTCATCCGAGAAAAAATCAGCTGATACGTCCCATGGTAGCCAATGTAGATCAGGCGCTTGTCATTTTTGCTGTCCATGAGCCGGAACCGAATTTTCATCTTCTGAATCGATTTCTTGTCATGATGGAATGCCAACAGATTCCCGTAACCATTTGTTTTAATAAGATGGATCTGGCAACGGATGAAGAAAGAGAAAAACTAGAGAAAGATTATGCGGGCAGCGGATGTCGCGTACTCTTTGCTTCGGCTGCAAAAAAACAGGGCGTCAGAGAACTGGAAGAGCTGCTCATAGGAAAAACAACTGTTATGGCAGGTCCTTCCGGTGTGGGGAAATCTTCCACCCTCAACTGCGTCAGCACCCATAAACAGATGGAAACAGGAACGGTCAGTGAAAAAATCAAGCGAGGCAAGCATACCACCAGACACTCGGAACTGATTTATCTGGGAGCGGATACATTTCTGATGGACACGCCGGGCTTCAGTTCTCTTTATCTGGAAGAGATGGATAAGGAGGAACTGAAATATTATTTTCCTGAATTCTCTCCTTATGAAAATCAATGCCGCTTCAACGGATGTGCTCATATCCATGAGCCTGGATGTAAAGTGAAAGAAGCTTTGGAACAGGGAGAAATCAGCAGAATGCGTTATGAAGACTACTGTCTGTTCTATGAGGAACTGGCACAGCACAAAAAATGGTAAAAGGAAGAATAGTATATGAGAATATTAATTGTTACCGGTGGAAAGGTAGATCTGGAGTTTGCCGGAAAATATCTGGAACAAGAACAATTTGACAGAATCATTGCCGCTGATTCCGGGCTTTCTTACTGTAATAAATTAAATATGGTTCCCACAGATATTCTTGGAGATTTTGACAGTCTGGATAATAATAAATTGCTGGAAAAATATGAAAAAGCCGGGGTACCTGTGAGGACCTTCCCAACCAGAAAAGATTACACGGACACTCATCTTGCTGTTTCCTATGCAAAAGAGTTAAAACCGGACGAAATCATCATCCTGGGAGCAACGGGTACAAGACTGGACCATACCCTGGCAAACATTGGAATGCTTGAATATATGGCAGAGGAAGGGATTGTTTGTAAAATCGTAGATGCTCACAATGAAGTGGAAATCCTTTGTGGAAAAACAGAAAAAAACTATAAAAAACCAGAAGGAAAAACCTTCTTCTCTCTGATTGCCTGGAACGGACCGGTGACGGGCATTGATTTAGAGGGATTCTCCTATCCCCTGAAAAATGGTATGCTGGAAACGGCGATCAGCCTTGGAATCAGCAATGAGATTGTGGATCAATATGCCACCTTGCGGATGAAAACGGGAAAACTTCTGGTGATACAGGCAAGAGATTAAAAGAAAAAGACGACGGCTTCCATGATTTAATCTGCCGTCGTCTGTTTTTTCACTTCTTAATTATACATTAAATTTAAACAGGACCACATCACCATCCTGCATGATGTATTCTTTTCCTTCGGAACGAACCAGTCCTTTGTCTCTGGCAGCGGCCATACTTCCGTTGGCAATCAGATCATCATAGCTGATGACATCGGCTTTGATAAATCCCCGCTCAAAATCAGAATGAATTTTACCGGCAGCCTGAGGTGCCTTGGTTCCTTTTGGAATCGTCCATGCCTTTGATTCAATCGGACCGGCCGTCAGGTAAGAGATTAATCCCAGAAGGCTGTAGCTTGCCTTGATCAATTTCTCCAGACCGGATTCCTTCAGACCGAGATCTTCCAGAAACATTGCTTTTTCGTCATCATCCAGTTCCGCGATTTCCTGTTCAATCTGAGCACAGACAACAAATACTTCTGAATCACATCCCTGTGCATATTCCTTAACTGTATTCACATAATCATTGGAGGCACCGTCATCGGCCAGGTCATCTTCGCTTACGTTAGCCGCAAAAATAACCGGCTTGTCTGTGAGAAGGTTACATTCTGCCAGCAGCTTCTGCTCATCTTCGTCCTCTGTGGCAAAGGTTTTGGCCAGTTGACCGTCTTCCAGATGCGCTTTAACCTTTTTCAGGAATTCTACTTCTGCCGCAATCTTTTTGTCATTGTGAGCGGCGCGGGCAGACTTGGCAATACGACGGTCTAATACCTCAATATCAGAGAAAATCAACTCAAAATTAATTGTTTCAATATCACGAAGCGGGTTTACGCTGCCATCTACATGGATTACATTGCTGTCGTCAAAGCATCGTACCACATGAACAATGGCATCCACTTCACGAATGTTGGCAAGGAACTGATTACCCAGACCTTCTCCCTTTGATGCACCCTTCACGAGTCCTGCGATATCCACAAATTCAATGACAGCAGGGACAATCTTCGCGGAATCATACATGTCGGATAAAACCTGAAGACGTTTGTCAGGAACCGGAACGATTCCGATGTTTGGATCTATGGTACAGAAAGGGTAGTTGGCGGATTCGGCGCCTGCCTTGGTCAGAGAATTGAATAAAGTACTTTTTCCGACGTTTGGAAGGCCGACAATACCTAATTTCATAAAATCTTCCTCCGTTTATTATAGTAATATTTCAATCTATAATTCTAGCATACATTGAATCGGACTGACAAGAAATTTTATGAAAACCATAAAAGAAAATAGATAAAAAATTGATTGGGTATGTACATTTGATTCGGTTTCGACTATAATTTATTTCGATAAAATTGCTTCAATATATTAGATATAGATATGAAAAAGGAGGATTCGATGCAATATACAGATATCAGATTTCCCCATCTGGGAATTGTGCTTTCTCATGTGGGAAGATATATTTCTATCGGGAATTTTCAGATTATGTTTTATGGAATCATCATCGCCATCGGATTTTTGGCGGGATTGTTGGTTGCCCAGAAGGAGGCCAGGCGAACCGGTCAGAATCCGGAGATCTATATGGACTATCTTCTCTGTATGGTCGTTCCGGCGATTATTGGAGCCAGAGCATATTATGTAATTTTTTCCTGGGATTATTATAAAAACAATCCCATTGAGGTTTTATATCTTCGCCAGGGCGGCCTTGGAATCGTGGGAGGGGTAACCGCTGCAATTCTGGTGCTCTTAATTTTTGCAAAGGTGAGAAAGCAGAAGACCTTACTTATGCTGGATACCATGAGCATGGGGCTTCTGGTTGGGCAGATCATCGGAAGATGGGGGAACTTTTTTAACCGGGAAGCCTTTGGAGGATACACAGACGGTTTGTTTGCCATGCAGATTCCTTTAAAATATTTTGAACAGTATGGCAGATTGGGAGAACTGAATAACGGAGGAATCCTGGATCATCTGGTAACCCTGAATGTGGGAGGACAGACATTGGATTATATTCAGGTTCACCCAACCTTTTTATATGAAGGATTATGGAATTGCCTGATTTTGCTGATCATTTTTTTGTATCGAAAACACAAAAAATTTGACGGAGAATTATTCTGTATATATCTGATGGGATACGGCATGGGAAGATTTTTGATTGAGAGTCTGCGGGTCGATCAGCTTCAGATCGGTCACACTGGAATCGCTGCAACACAGGTGGTATGTATCTGTATTTTCATCGGTGGACTCATTGGAATTATAATGGGCAGACGAAGAAAAAGACAGGAATTGGCAGTCACTCGCTGAGTTGACATTAGTAATAGTTTCTGTTATTATAATATTATCAGTTAAGTCTTGAACAGAATACGGGAAAATAGTATACTATATTCTGGAAGAACTGTGGCAGACTGCACGGTGAGAGTGCAGATGCGATTTGATCAAGGAGGTACAAGAAATGTCTAAATGGAAATGTAAAATTTGTGGCTATATTTATGAAGGTGAAGAATTACCGGCTGATTTCACCTGTCCGCTGTGTAAACAGCCAGCTTCCGCTTTTGAAAAGGTAGAAGAAGCACCTGCAGCAGGTGGATCTGTATACGCTGGAACAAAGACAGAGCAGAATCTTAAAGACGCTTTCGCAGGCGAAAGCCAGGCCCGTAACAAATATACTTATTTCGCAGAGGTTGCTCAGAGAGAAGGTTACGAAGAATTAGCTGAAATCTTCCTGAAAACTGCACGTAACGAGCAGGAACATGCACGCGTATGGTTCCAGGAGCTGGGCGGCATCGGCTCAACAGCAGACAACCTTCTTGCAGCAGCTGAAGGTGAGAACTACGAATGGACAGACATGTATGATCGTATGGCAAAAGAAGCTGACGAAGAAGGTTTCCACGATCTTGCTGAACGTTTCCGCAAGGTTGGCGCAATCGAAAAACGTCACGAAGAACGTTATCGTAAATTACTCAACGACGTTGAGATGAAACAGGTATTTGAGAAGAGCGGACAGACTATGTGGGAATGCCGCGTATGCGGACACATCGTTGTCGGAACCAAAGCTCCGGAAGTATGTCCGGTATGTAAATACAGCCAGTCTTACTTCGAAGTACACACAAAATAAAGAAGCGCAGCTTCTATAATAACTGTTTATTCAATCCGTTCACGTAACAACAGGTTATGTGAACGGATTTTTTTACAAATTTTTTACATATTGTTTCTGCAAAGCCATAAGACTTGCTAAACAGATTCTTTTGTGCTATAATTCCTTAGGTTTTTAACTTAAAAAGAAGATAATTCTTTCAACTTGTATGCAAAAGAATAGATAGCCATTCGGCTGGAGGAAATTATGAAGCGTTTTTGGAAAGATTTAAAAGGACATTATAAATATGCCCTGTATGCAGCCAAGTCTGAGCTTAAGTCGGAGGTTGCGAATTCGTATCTGAACTGGATATGGTGGGTATTGGAGCCGTTTTGCTTTATGCTGATTTACTCCTTTATCTTTGGCGTGGTATTTAATGCCAAGGAACCAAATTTTAGTGTGTTTATTTTCATTGGTCTGACGGCGTGGGATTTTTTCAGCAGATGCTTGAATCAGAGCGTCAAACTCATGAAAAACAATAAGTCCATTGTGACTAAGGTTTATATTCCGAAGTTCATTTTATTGATATCGAAGATGTTTTTCAATGGTTACAAAATGTTCATTCAGTTTTTTATCATTATTGTCATGATCATTTATTTCAGAATACCGATCACATGGAATATAATTTTTGTGGTGCCGATCTTACTTACACTTTTTGTAGTGACATTTGCATGTATGACCCATCTGATGCATTATGGTGTGTTTGTACAGGACTTGGCCAATGTTGTGACGATCGTGTTGCGAATGGTGTTTTATATGACCGGTATCTTTTATAACATTGAAAAAAGACTGCCGCCGAAATACATTGGACTTCTCATGAAAGCAAACCCGATGGCTTTGATTTTGAGCAGTCTCAGAAAGTGTATTCTATATGCCCAGACACCGGATATAAAGTGGATAATGATCTGGTTTGTAATCGGAATTATTGTGGCAGCGTTTGGCGTTCGTAAGATTTATAAGAATGAAAACAGCTATGTAAAGGTGATTTAATGGAAGAACGAAAGAGTGCAATCAGCGTACGTAATGTATGCATTGATTATAAAAGTTTAAAATCAAGCTCCATAAAGCAGAATTTCTTTAAATTAAAAAAAGTGGAGCAGGAAGTATTTCATGCAGTCCGCAATGTTTCTTTTGAAGTGCCGGAAGGACAAATCCTCGGAATCACCGGGAAAAACGGAAGCGGAAAGTCCACAATGCTGCGGGCAATTGCCGGGATTTTTTCTGCAGACAGCGGTGAGATCGATCTTCATGGACACACCATATCTTTGCTGTCCATCGGCGTTGGATTTAAAAATGAACTTTCCGGTAGAGAGAACATCATTCTATCCGGAATGTTGCTGGGCTTTTCAAAGGAATTTATTCTGGAAAAGATGCCGGAGATCATCGAGTTTGCGGGAATCGGTAATTTCATCGATATGCCGGTTCGTACCTATTCAAGTGGTATGTATTCCAAGTTGGCTTTCTCCATCACAGCGATTCTGGAGACGGAAATTATGCTGATCGATGAGGTGCTGAGTGTCGGTGACCAGAAGTTCAGAAAGAAAAGTTATAATAAGATGAAAGAGCTGATCTCCAATCGGGAGCGTACGGTTGTGATCGTATCCCACAGTATGACCACTCTTGAGGATTTATGTGATCAGCTGATCTGGATGCATGATGGGGAGATTATCATGTATGATAAGCCGGAAATTGTACTTCCGGTGTATAAAGATTTTATGAGATAAGTGAATATGAATGGTTAAAAAGCCTTCCGGGCAGGATAATACTGCTACGGGGGGCTTTTTTTGTCATATCAGAAATTCTTTTTTCAATAATTGGAAGGAAAACAATAAAAATATACTCAAATTGTTATTGCAATACCAATCTGGATGCGATAAAATAATACTCAAGTGGAGCAAAGTGCCATAAAGTGACGTTTTTTGGAGGGAAAATCCCATTCGGGGAGCGCAAGGACAGAAAATTTGAGTTTTGACGATTGGATAGGAAGAAGGTGAGCAAGTGTGTTTCAGGGAGAATATCAACATGGACTTGATACCAAAGGCCGGTTGATTTTACCGGTGAGAATCCGGGAAGAACTGGGAACACAATTCGTACTCACCAAAGGCCTGGACGGGTGCCTTTTTATTTTTACTCCTTCTGCCTGGATGGACTTTTCTGATAAGCTTAATCAATTGCCGACATCCTCGAAGGAAGCCCGTAAGCTGAAGCGTTATTTTATCGGTAGCTCTATTGAATGCGAGACGGATAAACAGGGCCGGTTTTTAATCCCACCGGTTCTCAGGAATTTTGCAGAGATTGACAAGGAAGTGACGATTCTCGGAGTTTCAGATAAGATTGAAATCTGGAGCACAGAGCGTTACGAAGAGTATCAGAATGAAGATGACATGTCCATTGAGGATATTGCGGGAGAATTGGACTTTTAGGAGATAAGAATGGAGTTTGTTCATAAATCAATTATGCTGCAGGAGACAATTGAAGCCCTGCATATCAGACCGAACGGAATTTATGTAGATGGAACTCTGGGAGGAGCCGGTCATTCTTCCGAGATTGTCAGGAGACTTGGAGAAGATGGTCGTCTGATTGGTATTGATCAGGATGGAGATGCCATAGCGGCGGCATCACAGCGGCTGGCAGATTATAAGGATAAGGTCACCATTGTTCGCAGTAATTATTCTGATATGAAGAATGTTTTAATGGATTTATCCATTTCCGGTGTGGATGGCATACTTCTGGATCTGGGAGTCTCATCCTATCAGCTGGATAATGGCGAGCGAGGTTTTACTTATCGGGAAGATGTACCTCTGGACATGAGGATGGATCTCAGGCAAAGCAAGACAGCCAGAGATATTGTCAATCAATACAGTGAGACAGAATTATTTCACATTATAAGGGATTATGGTGAAGATAAATTTGCAAAAAATATTGCAAAACATATCGTCGCGGCTAGACAAACTGCACCAATTGAAACCACAGGACAGCTGACGGAGATTATCAAGGCAGCAATTCCAAGAAAGGTTCGTGCAGTAGGAGGACATCCTGCCAAGAAAACATTTCAGGCTATTCGAATTGAATTGAATCATGAATTGGATGTGTTAAGAGATCATCTGGAAGAAATGATTGATTTGCTGAATGACGGAGGCAGGCTCTGCGTGATTACCTTCCATTCGCTGGAAGACAGAATTGTGAAGAATATTTTCAGAACCTGTGAGAATCCCTGCATTTGCCCACCGGGCTTTCCGGTTTGTACGTGTGGCAGAGTCTCAAAAGGTAAAGTGATTACAAGAAAACCAATTATACCGGGGGAGAAAGAACTCGAAGAGAACAGCCGGGCGAAGAGTGCAAAATTACGAGTTTTTGAAAGAACAGTTTCAAAGAGATGAAACAATACGAAGTGTTGGAGGAATTTGTTATGGCGTTTCATAATACATCAGATCGTTACAAGTATATTTATGGAAGTAATGTGACCAAACTGGATACTATCGAGGATTACGATACCGGAGTCAGAAAGCTAAAACCGGAATCCCAGAGAACTGTCCGTAAACAGAATGTGGAGAAGCGTCCTGCCCAGAAAACGAAGGTGACAAATCCCGAAACAGAGGCAGCCATTCAGAAAAACAGAGCGAGATTTCTGGAATTTGACTGGAAATATACTCTGGTTACCGCAGCTGCAATCATGATTTGTGCTGTGAGCTGTCTTGCTTATGTAGGTGGAACTGTACATTTAAATAATCTGTCCGCTCAGGTTTCGGCGTTGAAAACCCAGAAGGCGGAACTGGAAAGTAAACAGGCTGCCCTTCAGGCAGAGATTGATAAAAATATTAATCTGGATGAGATTCGTACCTTTGCAGAAAAAGAATTACATATGACATATCCGGATCCGGATCATATGATTTATTATACAGATGGTACAAGCGATTATTTCCGTCAATACGAAAGTGTCGATGTGAGCAAATAAAAAGCAGGTGGTAAAGTGACGAAAAAAAGGAAAGTACCGAGACGTCTCACCACAGAAATGAGAGGGAAGTTGATTATCGTTTTTTTGGTTATCATTTTCCTCTTTTTACTATTAGTGGGACATCTTATTTATTGGACAGTAAAAAAAGGAGATCAATATAAAACGATTGTGCTTGGACAGCAGAATCATGCCAGTTCAACCATAGCCTATGAGCGAGGCAAAATCTTTGACCGCAATGGAAATATCCTTGCGACAAATGAAAAGATATATACCTTGATTTTGGAACCCAAAAATATTTTGGACAAGAATAAGAATAAAAATAATAATGAGACCTTTGAGGCAACGGTCGATGCGCTGTGTAAATATTTTGATTTTGATGAGAAAGATCTGAAAAAGACAATTCAGGGAAGTCCGGATTCTTATTATGTTGTTTATAAGAAAAATCTGACCTATGACGATGTAGAAGCATTTAAAGAATTTCTTGCCAAGGCAGATTTGTCATGGGATGAGAATACTCCTGCCAGAGAAAAAGCAGAAATTGAGGAAGCCAGAATAATCACCGGAGTCATGTTTGAGGAAGGATATAAACGAGTATATCCTTATGACAGTCTTGCCTGTCGTGTCCTTGGATTTACTTCTTCCGGTAATAAGGGAAACTGGGGAATAGAACAATATTATGATGATACATTGAATGGTACAAATGGAAGATCCTATTATTATTTTAACCAGGAATTGACGCAGGAACAGACGGTAAAAGAAGCAGAGAATGGAAATTCAGTCGTCAGTACTATTGATATGCAGATTCAGCAGATAATTGAAGAGAAAATTGCAGAGTTTGATAAAGAAATCGGTAGTAAGATGACCAGCGTTCTTGTGATGAATCCACAAAATGGAGAAATCCTGGGCATGGCCAGTTCCAATCCGTATAACCTCAATGATCCTATGGATGAATCGCAATTATTGAAATTGTTCTCCCAAAGTGAGATTGACGAAATGAAAACCTATACGGAAAAACTGGAAGTGGAAAAGAAGGAAGAGGATACTTCCACGGAAACCGGAGTAGATTTTTCGAAAAAAGAAACAACGGAAGAAGAGACCTCCACAGAAGAAGGTGAGGAAACCACGGAAGCCGAGGAGGAAGAAGATAAGAAAACGATTTACGATGGATTTTATGAGTTGTGGCGTAATTCGATCATCAGTGATACCTATGAACCGGGTTCCACATACAAACCATTTACGGTGTCAGCCGGTTTGGAAAACGGAACCTTGACCGGCGAAGAAGCCTATTACTGTACCGGTTCTCTCACTGTCGGAAAGAGAAATATCGGATGTTCTCATGTTCACGAGAATATCAATCTGAAAAATGCTGTTGCAAAATCCTGTAACGTTGCCATGATGAATATCGCTTTTAATGAAGGAGCGGAAAGTTTTTATCAATATCAGAATCTGTTTGGCTTTGGCAGAAAGACCGGAATCGATCTGCCTGGTGAAGCGGACACCAGCAGTCTCGTATACAATGCGACCACCTGTGAAAACAGTGCGACTCTGGCAACCAATGCATTTGGACAGAATTTTAACTGTACAATGATCCAGATGGCTTCGGGATTTGCTTCCCTGATTAATGGGGGATATTATTATAAGCCGAGAGTGGTAAAGCAGGTTCAGAATGATTCCGGTGACGTGGTGGAAGAAATCGGTGCAGAAGTGCTCCGGGAAACCATATCAGAGGAGACTTCGGAGACAATTCGAAGTTATCTGGAAGAAACCGTGAAAAGCGGAACGGGAACAAAAGCACAGATTCCGGGTTATTCCATTGGCGGAAAAACCGGTACTGCCGAGAAAATCCCGAGAAATAAAGAAGATTACTACATATCATTCATGGGATTTGCACCGGTAGATAATCCTCAATTATTGATTTATGTTACCATTGATGAACCAAATGTGGATAATCAGGCCAATGCGGCATTGGCGGTAAGTCTGGAAAAAGAATGTATGGAAGAAATCCTGAAAATCTGTGGCATCGAACCGACGGAAGAGCTGACAGAGGAACAGAAAGCAGCTCTTGAGGCAGAAAAAGAGGCAGAGACAGAAAAAGAAGCAGCAGAAGAAGAAAAACAGTAACATGATATCGCAAGAATATATGAGCGAAAATTGCGTACACTGATAATAAAAGAAGATTTTGAGTGACTGATTTCTCGGTTGCTGCTTTGAAAAAATATGATCGAAATCTATTTATTTCAGAAGAAAAAGTATTGGTTTGTCTTTGGATGCATTACTGTATTTCTGTTGGTTTTGACAGGGCGGCTCATTAATTTGATGATATTTGACTCTGAAGATTTGAGTAAAAATGCCCTCAATGTGGAGCAAAGGGAGCGTTCCATCAAAGCTGCCAGAGGGATAATATATGACAGAAACGGTATTATCCTGGCAGACAATCAGCCTGTGTGCACCATATCAGTCATCTACAATCAGGTGAAAGAACCGGAGAAAGTTATCCGATTATTGTCCGGGAAATTGAATCTGGAGGAAGAGGAAGTCAGGAAAAAAGTAGAGAAGGTTTCTTCCAGAGAAAAAATAAAAAGCAATGTACCGAAAAAAATTGCAGATGAAATCAGAGAGGCTTCTCTGGATGGCATAAAAGTGGATGAGGATTATAAAAGATATTATCCTTTTGGTAACCTTGCATCTAAGGTGTTGGGATTTACCGGAGCAGATAATCAGGGGATTCTGGGACTGGAATCCCGCTACGAATCGGTGCTTAAGGGAAAGGATGGAACGATCTTAACCTTAACAGATTTTCGAGGAGTCGAGATTGAGACAGCTGCCGAGGAAAGAGTTGAACCCATTGCGGGCAATGATCTGTATTTGTCTCTGGACTACAATATTCAATGTTATGCCCAGCAGGCAGCTGAGAAAGTGATGAAAGAAAAAAATGCAAAAAGCGTTTCTGTCATATTGATGAATCCTCAAAATGGAGAGATTTATGCCATGGTCAATGTACCGGAATATAATCTCAATGAGCCCTATGATCTGTTGGATGTCTACGCTTCGGTGGAGGGCAGTGAGAATGATAAGTTGAACAATATGTGGCGGAATCCTGTCATCAGTGATTCCTACGAGCCGGGATCCACTTTTAAAATTGTCACGGCCACGGCGGCTTTGGAGGAAGGAAAGGTAACGCTAGAGGATACTTTTTCCTGTCCTGGATTTAAAATTGTGGAGGACAGAAAGATTCGCTGTCATAAGACCCAGGGGCATGGAACTGAGACTTTTAAAGAGGGTGTGATGAACTCCTGCAATCCGGTCTTTATGGAAATCGGTGCCAGAGTAGGTGCTGATGCGATGTTGAAATATTATCGAAAACTTGGTCTTTATGAGAAAACAGGGGTGGATCTTCCGGGAGAAGCCAATTCGATTATGCATAAATTGGAAAAGATTGGGGCAGTGGAACTGGCAACAATGTCTTTTGGACAGTCGATTCAGATCACACCACTTCAATTGTTGAGAGCAGTCAGTGCCGCTGTCAACGGAGGTAATCTGGTCACGCCGCATTTTGCAGTGCAATCAGAGAATTCTGTGACAAAAGAAGTAACGGAATATCAATATGAAACAGTAGAAGGAAGAGTTTCCGATAAT
The DNA here is from genome assembly GCA_022764265.1 of Eubacterium sp. Classification (GTDB taxonomy): domain Bacteria; phylum Bacillota; class Clostridia; order Lachnospirales; family Lachnospiraceae; genus Anaerobutyricum. Next base: position 30,910 of record JALERO010000103.1, read on the forward strand.
ACCTCGCAGACCATTCGGGAATTATTGGAAGCTGTGGTGGCAGAAGGAACGGGAAAAAAAGGTCAGGTAGAAGGCTATCGCGTCGGAGGCAAGACAGCTACCAGCGAAAAGCTGCCAAGACGGAACGGAAAATATATTTCATCTTTTTTGGGATTCGCTCCGGCAGATAATCCGAAAATAATCGGCCTGATACTCATAGATGAGCCTGAAGGAGTTTATTATGGAGGAACGGTTGCCGCTCCTGTTATGGCAGAAATTTTTCAAAATATCCTGCCGTATCTTGATAATCTCTGAAAAGAGGATTATACTGTGTTAGAATGTCTAGATTACTATGAGATAAAGTGGAGGTTAGATTATGAATCATTCAATTGCAATACCGGCATTAATTGCATTTTTTATTACGTTAATATTAGGACCTGGATTGATTAAATTTTTACATAGATTAAAATTTGGTCAGTTCATCAGAGAGGAAGGACCGGAATCTCATCTGAAGAAATCCGGAACGCCAACCATGGGAGGAATCCTTTTTCTGGTGGGAATTTTAGCAGGCTCTGCACTGTATATTTCCGATTATCCGAAGATTATCCCGATTCTTTTCGTCACCCTTGGTTTTGGATTAATCGGATTTCTGGATGATTATATTAAGGTCGTAATGAAGAGAAATCTCGGTTTGACCCCGGCTCAGAAAATGTTTGGTCAGATTCTGATTACCGCAATATTTGCTTTCTATATGGTGAATTATTCCGGGCTGGGAACCGATGTGTTGATTCCATTTGGCAATGGAAAGATGCTGCATCTTGGTTTATTATATGTACCGGTTCTGTTTTTTGTTGTTCTGGGAACGGTCAACGGAGCCAATTTCACCGATGGCCTTGATGGTCTTGCATCCAGTGTCACAACACTGATCGCCGTATTTTTCACGGTCATTGCGGTGGCTGGAAAGACTGATGTTCATCCGGTAATCTGTGCAGTAATCGGAGCTTTACTGGGATTTTTATGTTTCAATACTCATCCTGCAAAGGTGTTTATGGGAGACACAGGATCCCTTGCACTGGGTGGATTTGTTGTTTCAACAGCTTATATGCTTCAGATTCCGCTGTTTATTCCAATTGTTGCTTTTATCTATTTTGTAGAAGTACTTTCTGTGATCATTCAGGTCACTTATTACAAAAGAACAAAGAAACGAATTTTCAAAATGGCACCGATTCATCATCATTTTGAGTTGTCCGGATGGCCGGAAACAAAAGTTGTGTCCATTTTTTCAATTGTGACAGCAGTCCTTTGTCTGATCGGAATGCTGGCTTACTAATATGCGGAAGTGATTTTTTGGAGGAATTTATGTTAAAAGGGAAAAAAATACTGATTGCGGGTGCCGGAATCAGCGGTGTGGGGGCTGCCAGGCTCCTGGGAGAAGCTGGTTTTGATGCTGCAATCTACGATGGAAATAAAGAATTGGATACAGAGGCAATAAAAAAGCAGATGCCGGATGGAATGAACCTTTCCTTTGAATTGGGAGAGTTTCAGGATGCTGTTGCAGATGAATATGATATGTTGATTCTGAGTCCCGGTATATCCATTCATAAACCGGTTGCTAAAGCATTTTATGATAGAAATAAACCGGTATGGGGAGAAATTGAACTGGCTTATTATTTTGCCAGAGGTAAAATAGCTGCGATTACCGGCACCAATGGAAAAACAACTACAACAGCGCTGGTGGGTAATATTTTAAGCGCATATTATGATTCGGTGTATGTTGTTGGCAACATTGGAATTCCATTTACTTCTGTTGCCCTTGAAACAAAAGAAGACAGTGTGATTGCAGCCGAGATCAGCAGTTTTCAGCTGGAGACCACAGTGGATTTTAAACCGGCGGTCAGTGCCGTTCTTAATCTGACACCGGATCATCTGGATCGTCATGGATCAATGGAAGTCTATGGAGATACCAAATTATCCATTTCGAAAAATCAGACAAAAGAGGATGTGATCGTGTTAAATTATGATGACCCGATCACCAGAGAGATGGCAGACAAAACAACTGCCACTCCGGTGATGTTCAGCAGAAAAGAGATGCTCGCACAGGGAATCGTCTTGGATGGCAATACATTTACGATTCGTGATGGCGACAAAGAAATCCCGGTATGCACGACAGAAGAAATCAATCTTTTAGGTGGACACAATCATGAGAATATTCTTGCAGCCATTGGAATTACTTACTATATGGGAGTTCCTGTGGAGAGTATCCGAAAAGCCGTTATGGAATTCAAGGCTGTGGAACATCGTATTGAGTATGTGGATACCGTTGATGGTGTAGATTATTATAATGATTCCAAAGGAACCAATCCGGATGCCGCAATCAAGGGTATTCAGGCCATGGTGAAACCAACAATTTTGCTGGGAGGCGGCTATGACAAAAAAGCTTCCTATGATGAATGGATAGAATCCTTTGACGGTAAGGTAAAATGCCTGATCCTGATGGGAGCCACAGCAGAGGCAATCGGTGAGACAGCAAAGGCTCATGGATTTGAGGCAATCGTCTATGTGGATACATTTGAAGAAGCAATGAATGTTGCAAGACAAAAGGCAAGTCCGGGAGATGCCGTTCTTCTTTCACCGGCGTGTGCAAGCTGGGGGATGTTTAAAAATTATGAAGTAAGAGGTCAGGTATTTAAGGAAATCGTCCGATCATTCAAGGGGTGAGATAAATGGCTGTAAAAGCAAAAACACAGACCCGTTCTTCTGGAAGAACGACAAACCTTCGCAGTGACAGCCGCACAAAAATCGTGAGAAACCGCCCCCATGCAATGGATTATTCCATCGTTTTTCTGGTGCTGTTTCTTGTTGGCTTTGGACTGGTTATGATTTACAGTACCAGTTCCTACAAAGGAAGTTTGTATTTCAATGATGCGGCATACTGGCTGAAAAGGCAGGCACTTTTTGCCGGTGTCGGTGTGTGTGCCATGTTTTTTGTTGCAAAACTGGATTATCATATCTGGAAAAAGAAGCATTGGTTTCTTTATATTTACTACGGTGGGACCATTCTTTTGCTATTATTCACTCTGGTTTTTGCGGCAGTGACTCACGGTTCCAAACGCTGGATATCCATCGGGCCGATCAGCTTTCAGCCTTCTGAGATGGCTAAGGTGTCGCTGATATTGATTCTTGCCATGTACATAAGCAAAAATGTCAGGGAACTCAGAACGACAAAAGGGATTATTAAGGCGTTTTTCCTGGCAGTGCCCATCATTGTTATTGTCGGGGTAGAGAATCTGAGTACCTGTATCATTTTGCTGGCAATCACAGTGATCATGATCTTTGTGTCTACAGATAAATGGGCACCGTTCCTTGCGGTTGGAGGAATTGGTGCAGCAGGACTTGCAGTTTTATTGGTGACGCAGAGTTATCGAATGGATCGAATTTATACCTGGCTGAATCCGGCAGAATCTGAAAATGGATTGCAGACGATGCAGGGGCTTTACGCTATCGGTTCCGGAGGGCTTTTTGGAAAAGGGCTCGGACAAAGTATGCAGAAAATGGGATTCTTACCGGAAACCCATAATGATATGATTTTCTCCATCGTATGTGAAGAGCTGGGATTATTTGGTGCGATTTGTATTATTGTACTATATTTTGTATTGCTCTGGAGATTCATGGTAGTGGCAATCAATGCAGCAGACCTTTATGGATCCATGATTGTCATTGGTGCCATTGCACATATTGGAATTCAGGTGTTTATCAATATTGGAGTTGTGACCAACACGATTCCGAATACAGGTATTCCGCTGCCATTCATTAGCTATGGGGGTACATCCATGTGTTTCCTTTTGGTTGAGATGGGGCTGGTGTTATCAGTGTCCAGGTTTATGAAGGTGAAGGATTAGTATTCTGGGTGGAAACAGGAGATGACCAATGGAAAACAGAAATTTAAAACTCGTGAAAAATAAAAAACAAAAAAAAATAAATAAAGCGATTTTGTTCCTGTGCATTGCAGTCATTTTGGGGACGGGAATCTATTTCCTGATCACAGATTTTTCCATTCAGAGTATTGAAGTAAAAGGGAACACCACTTATACAGATGGAGAGATTATAAACGCGATAAAGGAACAGGACTATGTGGGCAATACCCTTGTTATGATTGCCCAGAATCAGGTTTTTGGTCAGACTTATCTGCCTTTTATCGAAAACATTTCCATGGGATATGATAATTCACATGTCCTGAAGGTCAAAGTAAAAGAAAAACTACGTGCCGGTGTTTTTGAATATATGAATAAAAATGTTTACTTTAATTCAGAAGGGATTGCTTTAGAAAGCAGAAATCAGCTTTTTGAAGGAGTGCCGGTCGTAACAGGGGTAAGCTTTGATAAACTGGTTCTGGGAAAGCAGATTCCGGTCAAGGGAGATTATTTTAATACGATCATGAATATTACAAAAAAAATCTCTACCTACGGATTGGAAATCTCCGAGATTCATTTTGAAAATGAGGATGACATTACCCTTGTCTCGGGCAAGTTTGAGATTTATCTGGGAAGTTCCATGTATCTTGACGGGAAAATGTCAAAAATTTCAGGCATTTTGTCTTCTGTTTCAAAGGAACATAAAAAAGGTGTGATCGACATGCATCTGTATACCGATGAGAAAAATATAATCACTTACCACAAATAACATGGAATTCACAAAAATTAATAAAAATCACAAATTTTTTGTTGATTATTTCTATAAAAAACCGTATTATATACCTATAACTAAAATCAGGTGAATTATGCATTTACATAGAATAAGGAGGAGTAGACCTTGCTGGAAATTATGTCAAACGAAGAATTAGCACAAGCTAAAATCCTGGTGATCGGAGTCGGCGGAGCCGGTAACAACGCGGTAAACCGTATGGTGGATGAAGCGATTGAGGGAGTGGAACTGATTGGTATTAATACTGATAAACAGGCCCTTGATCTGTGTAAGGCCAATACTCGCGTACAGATCGGTGAGAAGCTGACAAAGGGACTTGGTGCGGGAGCGAAGCCTGAAATCGGTGCTGCTGCCGTAGAAGAGAATCGAGAGGAGATCACAGAACTTGTGAAAGAAGCCGATATGGTTTTTGTGACCTGTGGTATGGGTGGCGGAACCGGCACTGGTGCAGCTCCTGTTGTTGCTGAGATTGCGAAAGAACTGGGAATCCTTACAGTTGGTGTTGTGACGAAGCCTTTTATTTTTGAAGGTAAGCCAAGAATGAATAACGCCCTTATGGGGATTGAACGTTTGAAAGAAAATGTAGATACATTAATTATTATTCCGAATGATAAATTATTGCAGATTTGTGATAAGCGTACATCCATCAAGGATGCATTTTGTAAGGCGGATGAAGTACTTCAGCAGGGTGTTCAGGGAATCACGGATTTGATTTTCAAACCGGGTCTCATCAATCTTGACTTTGCAGATATTCAGACAGTTATGAGAGATAAGGGAATCGCTCATATCGGTATCGGTGTCGGAAACGGTGAAGACAAAGCTGTGGAAGCCATCAAGAAAGCTATGGAGAGTCCGCTTCTTGAGACAACTGTCAGCGGAGCTACAGATATCATTATCAACTTCTCCGGTGATGTCGGAATTCAGGAAGTATATGAGGCAGTATCTTATCTGACAGAAGTTGCCGGTGATGAGGCGAATATCATCTTCGGTAATGTTGAGAGCGAGGATGTTCCGGAAGACGAAGTGAGTATTACAATTATTGCCACCGGCCTTCATGATGTGTCAGGCAGCGGTTCCGGAAGAGGAGGCCGTCAGATGGCAAAGAAACCGGAGAATGGACCGACTTACAGTGGTCAGTCTATCAAACCGGCAGCATCCAAACGTGTGATAGAACAGCAGGAAGCTCCGGCCCGTTCTTATGATAACGGTGATATGGAGATTAAGATTCCGGAATTTCTTCAAAAAAGAAGATAGAATAATAAGGTGGTAATGCATTACTATTAGAATGTGTTTAAAAAGGTCGAAATTTTTAAGAGTCAGCTTTTATGTTTCGACCTTTTTTTGCCCTTATTTTTTCTATAATAAAGCTACATCTTCATGAAGAAGGCGTGATCATATCAATACGATCGGGGAGATGTTCAGGGACAAATATGATAATTTATCTGGATCTTATGTTTTTTCAAAACATTATTGCAGATTACCTGATTTTATATCTTATAAAATCGGACTTGTATCCGGATATTCCTCTTCGGCGAGTGGCGATGGGAGCTTTGTTATCCTCAATAACATACATATTTTGGTATCGCATGAATGCATTTTCTGGCAGCGGGATAACAATACTATCGACATGTTTTTTCATGAGCTTAATTCTTCTGTGGACCTTTCGAATCCGTTCCCTTTCTTTGTATGGAAAAACAATGGAAAAAACAATAATCTATATCTTTCTGATGGGAGGCGCCGGCTTACTTATCAGGGAAATAATGAAGCCGAAAGTTGTTTTTGACAACAGATGGTATTGGGGATTCAGCGGATTTATGGTTGCTTTTACCAGCTTTTATACAGGCAGGAAAAGAAGAATAAAACGAAAGACCCGGATGGAAGAGATGATTTATGATGTAGAGATCCAAAGACATTCCGGAAGCATTTGTTGCCGTGGAATCTATGATTCCGGAAATCTTCTGATCAGCCAGATTACAGGAAGAGGAATTTGTGTCATTGCATTGGAGGATATTCGGGAGTTGTTGGATGAAAAAGAGATGGAAATACTAAGTGAATGGATGAAAGATAAGAATTTTTCATGGGATATGTTCATGAAAAATATGAAAACGGGTATTTATTCCATCCGCTATTCATCGGTTGGAAAAGAAAACGGCTTGATGCCCGGAGTACTCGCAGATCATATTATTGTAAAAAAAGAGAATAAAGTACTTGTCGATTTCAGAGGAATGTTGGGAATAAGCACACAGAGAGTTTCAGAAAATAAGAGATTCTCTGTTATACTGCCGGCAGATATTTTTACCGCTTAATCATTATGAATTATACTATGGGAGGGATAAATATGGCAGTCGTATTGAATGCGTCAGGGACAGGGAGAGTCAGATTTACCGTTTTGAATAACATGAAACAGTTGTTCAAACCGAGGAATGAGATTCATTATATCGGAGGTACCGATATTCTTCCGCCGCCATTGGAACCGGAGGAGGAAGCCTATGTTCTCAGTCAGCTTGATACGAAAAGATGTGAGGAAGCCAGAGCCTTACTGATTGAGCGAAACCTGAGATTGGTGGTCTACATAGCCAAGAAGTTTGAAAATACAGGAATCGGTGTGGAAGACCTGATTTCCATTGGAACGATTGGATTGATCAAAGCGATTCAGACCTTTAATCTGGATCGGAAAATCAAGCTGGCCACCTATGCTTCGAGATGCATCGAGAATGAAATTCTGATGTATTTGAGAAGGACCAGTAAAACCAGAATGGAAGTATCCATTGACGAACCATTGAATGTGGATTGGGATGGAAATGAATTACTTTTATCCGATATTCTGGGAACTGATGATGATGTGATTTCAAAAGACATTGAAGATGAGATTGACAAAAAGCTATTAAAAAAAGCAATGGAAACACTCTCAGAGAGAGAAAAGCTTATTATCCGCCTGAGATTTGGAATGAATGGACAGGAAGGTGAAGAAAAAACACAGAAAGAAGTGGCAGATATGCTTGGGATATCTCAATCCTACATTTCGCGGCTTGAAAAGAAGATAATACACCGCCTGAAAAAAGAGATGATCAAAATGGAATAAATGATAAAGGGGGCATCCACCGCTGAGATGAAGCGCAGCTACCAGACCGGTTGGCTGCGCTTCCTTAGTGTGATAGCTCATTTTCCAGGATTATTGTGAGTCCAGATAAGCTCGAATTGATTTCAGCGCATTTTTTTCCAGGCGACTGACCTGAGCCTGAGATATACTGATCTCATCGGCTACCTCCGTTTGTGTTTTTCCCTCATAAAAACGTTTCTGTATAATATGATATTCACGATTCGTCAATTGATTCATGGCTTCCTGAAGAGCAAGATGCTCCACCCAGGTCTCTTCTTTGCTCTTTTTGTCACAGACCTGATCCATCAGAAAGAGGGCATCGTTGCCGTCCTGATATACGGGCTCAAATAAAGAAACAGGAGTAGCAATGGCATCCAGGGCATAGATAATGTCCTCTTCCGGAAGATTGATTTCTTTGGCAATTTCTTCAATCGAGGGGTCCCGGTCCATGGTTTTAACAAGCTGTTCTTTGGCATAGATTGCCTTGTAGGCAATATCCCGGAGAGAACGGCTGACACGGATGCTGTTGTTATCACGAAGATAACGTCTTACTTCTCCAAGAATCATTGGAACAGCATAGGTGGAGAATTTAACATCCAGGGTTCGGTCAAAATTATCAATGGCTTTCATTAAACCGATGCAGCCAACCTGAAACAGGTCATCGGCATTTTCATGATTACTGGAAAATCTTTGAATGACACTCAGAACCAGTCGCAGATTTCCTTTGATATATTTTTCTCTGGCTTCCGTATCGCCCTGTTCGATTCTTTCGAACAGATTATTTTTTTCTTCTTCTGTAAGAAGAGGAAGATCGGAAGTGTTTACACCACATATTTCTACTTTGTTTAGAAACATTTGTACCCTCCTGATTCTTTAAGTTGTGTTCTTATTAAAGGATGAACTTAAACCAACAAAAATATTCAAAGAAATGATTGGATATCGGGAAGGGATTTTAGGTTGCGGGATAAAACTTTGTCTGATATAATAAAAACAATATGTAATGAATATGAGGCAGATTTGTTTTCTAAAAATTTATACAGAAAGGTTGATAATATGGTAGCAGAAATTGTAAGTGTAGGTACGGAATTACTTCTCGGTAATATTGTGAACACCAATGCCCAGCACATTTCCAAAGAGATGGCACATCTTGGCATTGATTTATATTATCAGACAGTGGTCGGAGATAATGAGGAGAGATTGACCAATGTATTAAAAGTAGCATTGGAGCGTTCGGATCTCATTATCATGACCGGTGGACTTGGACCGACAAAGGACGATCTTACAAAAGAAGTTGCCGCTTCCTTTTTTGGAAAACAACTGGTTTTTGATGAGAAAACCTATCAGCATGTAAAAAAGAAACTGGAATCTTACGGAATTAATCAAATGACGGAAAGCCAGAAGAAACAGGCCATGGTTCCGGAAGGAGCCCTGGTTGTGACCAATCCGGTCGGACTGGCCCCAGGCATTATTATGGCACAGGGAAATAAAGCGGTTGTAATGCTTCCGGGACCGCCAAAGGAGATGAAGGCACTCCTTTCCGAATGCTGTCGATTATTTATCAACCGCCTTTCCGATCATGTTTTTGTTTCTATTAATATCAAGATAAAAGGACCGGATGAATTGCCACTCGGTGTGATCGGTGAGGCACCGATTGCCGACCAGCTGGGAGATATCCTTGACAGTGAGAATCCGACGGTTGCCACTTATGCTAAGGAAGACGGAGTGTTGATTCGCGTCACAGCCTCAGGCAAAACCAGAGAGGATGCCCTGCTGCTGATGAAACCTGTGGTTACAAAGATAGCAGAGATCCTTGCCGGCAAGATTGCCTGGGTAAAAGAAGATAACGATTAATATTGATGCAGACAGTTTTGTGGCTGTTCTCCTTTGAATTGGAGGACAGCCATTTTTTTACTTGACACAAACCCTGTCTTCTGTCATAATGACCTTGTTTAATTATACTAAACTTTATGTTTAGTTTTAGAATGAGAAATCGTGCGATGACGGAAACAAAGTATACTTAAAATAGATGAAGGGAGGCAGTGCGGCTGTTCGATTGCCGGATATATGGAAATTGGAAACAAAATCAGAGATCTTCGAAAATTACAGGGGCTGACTCAGGAGGAACTGGCAGATCGGGCGGAGCTTACGAAGGGGTTTATCTCACAGCTGGAACGAGATATGACCTCTCCTTCGATTGCAACGCTTGAGGATATATTACAGTGTCTGGGTACCTCCCTTGGTGAGTTTTTTCGGGATGAAGAAGACCAGGAGCAGATTGTATTTACAGAAGAGGATTATTTTCAGAAGGTAGATAGTGAATATGGCAATACGATAAATTGGATTATTCCGAATGCACAGAAAAATTCAATGGAACCCATTTATCTTCGATTGAAGAAAGGCGGTTCTGTCTATCCGGACAATCCCCATGAAGGGGAGGAGTTTGGATATGTTTTAAAGGGAAAGATAAGAATTCATATTGGCAATCGTGTATGTACAGCCAGAAAGGGAGATTCTTTCTATTACACAGCGGATCAGACCCATTATCTGACAGCGGAAGAAGCGTCGGAAATATTATGGGTGACTTCTCCGCCGAGTTTTTAGTAACCAATTGTCAGGATTCGCGAGCGGGTCTTAAGAAAAGAGAAAGGCTTATAATTCACGGGTACAAAAATAAATGAAAAACAATTTAGTTGAATTACAAAACATTTCCAAATCATTCGGAAAAACACTGGTATTGGATGAATTATCTCTGGAAGTAAAAGAAAACGAATTTATTACTTTGTTGGGACCATCAGGCTGTGGAAAGACAACTACCTTACGTATTATAGGTGGTTTTGAAAAGCCGGATCAGGGAAAGGTAATATTTGACGGAACAGATATTACCAATATTCCTGCCAACAAAAGAAATCTCAACACCGTATTTCAGAAATATGCATTATTTCAGCATATGACCATTGGCGAAAATATCGCTTTCGGATTGAAAATCAAAAACAAGTCCGCATCCTATATCAAAGATAAAATTAAATATGCATTGAAACTGGTTAATCTGGAAGGTTTCGAAAATCGAAAACCCTCTTCTTTAAGTGGCGGGCAGCAGCAGCGAATTGCCATTGCAAGAGCCATAGTAAACGAGCCAAAAGTGCTTCTTCTGGACGAGCCACTGGGAGCACTTGATCTGAAACTGCGCCAGGATATGCAATATGAATTGATGCGCCTGAAAGAAGAGTTGGGAATCACTTTTATTTATGTTACCCATGATCAGGAGGAAGCATTGACCATGTCGGACAAAGTTGTGGTCATGAATCAGGGATATATTCAGCAGATGGGAACGCCGGAGGATATTTATAATGAGCCGGAGAATGCTTTTGTTGCAGATTTTATCGGTGACAGCAATATTATTGATGGAATAATGCTTGAAGATAAACTGGTGGAGATTCTAGGACGAAAATTTGAATGTGTCGATGTGGGATTTGGGAAAAACAAGCCGGTTGATGTGGTCGTTCGCCCAGAAGATGTGATTCTCGGAAAAGAAGGAGAAGGAATACTGGACGGTGTTGTCACTTCTCTGATTTTTAAGGGAGTGCATTATGAGATGGATGTACAGGCCGGCGGCTATGAATGGCTGGTGCACAGCACCATGTGTTATCCGGTTGGAACGAAAGTGAGTATTTCGGTAATTCCTTTTAATATTCAGATTATGAATAAGCCGGAGTTTGATGATGAGAGGGCGGTGGTCCTGGATGAATAGAAAATGCCTCGCTACTCCATATATCATCTGGGCAATCGGATTTATTATCCTTCCTCTTCTCATGGTGATTTATTATGGAATGACCAATGGAGATGGTGGCTTTACTTTGAGCAATATCCAGGCGATTGCAGATCCGATTCATTATAAAGCATTTGGTAATTCTGTACTGATTGCTTTGGGAAGCACCCTGATCTGTCTTGTGATTTCCTATCCGCTGGCATATATTTTAAGCCAGAATGAAAAAAGAGGAGCCGGGACAGTCATTATGATTTTTGTCCTGCCAATGTGGATAAACTTTTTATTAAGAGTGCTTGCCTTGCAAATGATTTTATCCAATACAGGAATTTTGAATGCAATATTAAATTTTTTCGGCCTTCCTGCCCAGAGAATCATGTATACAAAAGGTGCAATTTTAATCGGTATGGTGTATGATTATATTCCTTTTATGATTTTGCCCATTTATAATGTTATGAGCAAAATAGACAAAGATGTGCTGGAGGCGGCGCAGGATCTCGGCGCAACTGCTTTTACCACATTTAAGAAAATAATTGTTCCTCTGTCCCTGCCGGGAGTACTCAGTGGAATTATCATGGTATTTATTCCAAGCCTCTCTGAATTTGTCGTGGCAGATATTTTGGGAGGATCAAAAATACTTTTGTTTGGAAATGTGATCGAACAGGAATTTAATATGCTCAATAACTGGAATCTGGGATCTGGATTATCTATTGTGTTAATGATCTTCATCTTTATCAGTATGGCGGTTATGAATCGCAATGAATCGGAGGAAGGAGATGCAATGCTATGGTAAATTTAAAAAAATATGCAGGAAAAATGTATGTTGCTCTGATTGCATTCCTTCTGTATGCCCCGTTGCTGATTCTTATTGTCTGTTCTTTTAATGATTCAAAAGCCAGAACAGTCTGGGGAGGATTCACATTTCACTGGTATGTGGATCTGTTTCAGAATGAAGAAGTATTGCTTGCGGTAAAAACTTCCTTGTTGCTGACTGCTTCTGCAGCATTAATTGCCATGGTGTTGGGAACCTTAGCATGTGTTGGAATGTCGGCCATGGGAAAGAAATCAAAAACAGTATTGCAGTCGGTGACGAACATTCCGTTACTCAATGCAGACATTGTGACCGGAATTGCAATTATGCTTTTATGTGTTCACTTTCTGTCTCTTGGTTTCTGCTCTGTGCTCATTGCGCATGTGACCTTAGGAATTCCATATGTAATATTGAATGTCATGCCTAAGCTGCAACAGGTAAATAAAAGTATTTACGAGGCGGCATTGGATCTGGGTGCATCCCATGTATATGCATTTGTGAAAGTTGTTTTGCCGGAAATTCTGCCGGGAATTGTTTCAGGATTCTTCTTTGCCTTCACCGTATCCATGGATGATTTTGTGATTACCTATTTTACAAAAGGGGCAGGAATGAATACCATATCGACAATGCTTTATCAGCAGTTGAGAAGGGGAATCAATCCGGAAATGTATGCGCTTTCCACTTTGTTGCTGCTCACCATTCTTCTTTTACTGGGAATGATCAATCATTTATCTGCATCGAAAAACAACCGGGAGGTGGACTATTAATGAAAAAACAGTCTTTTTTGCGGAAAATACTCTCTGTTTTTGGTATTGCTATTATTGCGGCTGCCTGTGCCGGTTGCGGTCAGAATCAGGAAGAGGCAGTAGATGAAAATTGCCTGGTTGTCTTTAATTATGGTGATTACGTAGATACGGATACCATTCGGATGTTTGAGGAAGAGACCGGAATTCAGGTCAAATATGAAGAGTATGTGACACCGGAAGATATGTATACCAAATATAAGTCAGGTGCCATCGATTACGATTTGATCTGTACCTCTGATTATATGATTGAAAAAATGATACAAGGCGGAGAGGCTTTGGAAATTGATACTTCGCAAATGGAGTATTATGATAATATCGGGGACGAATATCTGGATTTCTGTAAGGCATTTGATCCGCAAAATTCCTATGCGGTTCCTTATTTCTGGGGGACAGTTGGGATTCTCTATAACCAGGAGATGGTCAAAGAGGATGTGACTAGCTGGTCTATTCTCTGGGATGAAAAATATAAAGATCAGATTATAATGGAAAACAGTATGAGAGATGCTTTTCTGGTTCCCCTTAAATGGAAAGGATATTCCCTTAATACAAAGGACAAAACACAGCTTCGGGAAGCCCAGTCTCTTTTGATGGAACAAAAACCCCTTGTAGAAGCCTATCTGGTTGATGAGAGCAGAGATGCAATGATTTCCGGCGATGCTGCTATGGCAGTGATCTATTCCGGTGATGCTACGGTTGCTATTGAAACCAATGAGGATCTGGCTTATGCAGTGCCGGAAGAAGGTTCTAATATCTGGTTTGACTGCTGGATGATACCCAAATCGGCCAAACATAAAAAAGAAGCAGAGATGTTTATTGATTTCATGAATCGCCCGGATGTGGCGTCCATGAATTTTGATTATATTTACTACGGAACTCCGAACACAGCGGTAATCGAGTCGCTGGATGAAGAGACGTTAGAAGATCCTACAATTTTTCCGGAAGAGGAAACCATGAATAAATGTGAAGTCTACCAGTATCTTGGTGAGGAACTTGAGACCTATTATAATCAAATGTGGAAAGAACTGAAATCTTATTAAAGAATTATAGTGACAGCATATAGCAGGTTTGCAGAGATGCACATAGGAAATGTAATACAAAATATGTGTGCATCTCAAAGCAAACTGCAGGAGTAATTTTGAGCTGGAAAGAAGGGAAAGTGTGAGACATCAATTAACGCAGCGTGACATTGAGAAAATGAAAGAGGAGATTGAGTATCGTAAAGTAGTTGTCCGTAAAGAGCTTCTGGAACATGTGAAAGAAGCAAGAGCACATGGGGATCTCAGCGAGAATTTCGAGTATCATGCAGCCAAAAAAGAAAAAAATCGCAATGAAAGCAGAATTCGATATCTGGAGAGGATGATCAGAACCTCGGAAGTGGTAACAGACCATGCAGACAGCGACCAGGTGGGGCTGAATAAGACGGTTACCCTGTATTTTGAGGAAGAAGAAGAGGAAGAAGTTTTTTCGTTTGTAACCACAGTGCTGGTTGACTCCATGAAAAATCGCGTCAGCATTGAATCGCCATTGGGGAAAGCGCTTATGGGGCATCGGATCGGAGAGAGAGTCTTTGTGAATGTGAATCCTCAATATGGCTATTATGTGGAAATCAAGAATATCGAGCCTTTTGATGATGACATGCCGATCAACGAATTTTGATTATCCTGCTTATAATTGATAATTCTGTTTAAAAAAGCAGGACTCTAAAAGAAGAAAAAGTGTCAATAAATTGTTTGAAAAAAATAGAAAAAAGTTGTTGACATATATAAAAGAAAATGATAATATAAACAAGTCGCGGTTAGCTGTGACAGAGAAATGTAACTTATGGAGAGGTGTCCGAGTGGTTTAAGGAGCTGGTCTTGAAAACCAGTGATACTGAAAGGTACCGTGGGTTCGAATCCCACCTTCTCCGTATCTTTTATAAGATATCGGAGAAAAATGAGTTATATATTTTGTTTGGAGAAGTACCCAAGAGGCCGAAGGGGCTCGCCTGGAAAGTGAGTAGGTCGTTAATAGCGGCGCAAGGGTTCAAATCCCTTCTTCTCCGTCTTTGCAATCATCCTACGATGGTTGCAAAATTTTTCTTGACATTTGTTGAGAATGTGATATAATCTAAAAGTTGCTTGAGATTGCAGAATGTCTCGAATAAAAATGATTGAAGAATTTGAAATCAAAAAAAGTTCTTGACAAATGAAAGCGATTATGATAAAATATAAAAGCTTTCGCGTGAGAGAGCAACACAGAAACTTGATAACTGAATAACAAAACAACCTTGAACGTTCAATTCATAAATTTCATTCGGGTCCGGAAGCGAGTGATGTCTGCGAGACGGATCCATGGAACGGACGAATAGTT
>JALERO010000147.1 GCA_022764265.1 Eubacterium sp.
TTCATCCAGGTATTGGCAAATACACAGTCTGTAAAATTCTGTTCCACCTGATCTTTACTTACAATGTCTTCACTTGTGAAGAAATCACTTCTTCCCATATCATAACAGGACAGATAAAATTCCGGTGTGACCTCATGGCCCGCCCCACTGTCCAGATATCGATACGACAGATTCAACTTCTGACAGCTTTTTTCAATTTCTGACTGTAATTTCTCATCCATTAATACAGGTTCTCGGTAGCTTAATGTTTTTGTTTCTACTTCCATACCCGCTTTTTCCTGCTCTCGGGCACAGAAATCCACCTTTTTCAGTATATTTTTTAAAATATCCCCATCTCCGGATCGAATATCCAGGGTGAATACACATTTTCCGGGAATGCAGTTGGAACTGCCGGGGGATAAGTTTAACTGACCGGCTGTCATGGTGGCTCTCCCGCAAAAATGCTCTGTATCGATTCCTTCTTCCTCCAACACCGGTCCCTGTTCTCCGTGGAGCTCCACCACTGCACAGACAGCATCTTTATCGATACAAACTTTGTTCACATCGCCACTCAGACCATATTCTATCATGGCCTGTCTAAGGGTTTTCCCGTCTTCCACGCCTTTCAGAATATCCAATTGTTCTGCTCCAAAGATGCCTGTCATAAACTGGCTGCCCAGAAGAACCTGTCCAAAGCGAGTGCCTTCTTCTCCAATGGTTCCGACTACTGTAAAGGGATGACGGAGAGGCTGCCCGCTCTCTTTGATCATCCTGGCTGCTTCTATGGCACAGACGACTCCCGCAATCCCGTCAAACGCACCGGCACAACGCACCGTGTCAAGATGGGATCCGGACATGAGACACGGCATATACGACTCCCTGCCTTCCAAAGTTCCAAACACATTTCCCACCTGATCTTCTTTTGTAATCAGACCGATTTCATCCATCTTCTGTCTGATATAGTCCACACCCCGGCGATAGGCTTTGGAATAGCTCTGTCGCTGAACACCAGCTTCACATGGTTCGGAAATAGAATAAAGGGTCTCTATCATTTCCTTTAAATGATTTTTATTTGCCTCCACGTATCTGTTTCCTTTCTTTCAGAAAATATGTACATTTATTGCCTTTGCCAAGATAAGCCTCAATCACCTGTTCATTCTTCTGGATATCCTCCGGCTTTCCGTCAGCGATCAGCTCACCGTGATCCAAAACCACAATTCTGTCTGAAATTCCCATGACAAACTTCATGTCATGCTCGATCAACAGAACCTTTTTATCCATCTTCTCTGTCATATAATAAATCAGATCGGACAGCTCTTTCTTTTCCACGGTATTCATACCGGCACCCGGCTCATCCAGCAGTACCAGCTTCGGATTGGTTGCCAGCGCACGTCCAATCTCCAATAAACGCTGTTTACCATAAGGAAGATTGGTTGCCAGTTCACCACTCTTATCCTGAAGGCCAACGACCTCCAGAATCTGTTCACATTCTTCTACAATCTCACGTCTTGCGGTTTTTAACTTTCTGCCACCAAAAATAACCTTTCCAAGATTCTCCTGATTACATTTCGGATGAGCAACCAGAAGATTTTCCAGAACAGTCATCTCTGAGAAAAGGCGAATATTCTGGAAGGTTCTGGAAATACCTTTTTCCACACGCTGATATGCCTTCAGATCTGTAATATCCTCTCCCATGAAAATGATATTTCCTGTTGTTGGCTTATAGACACCGGTCAGCATATTGAAAAAGGTTGTTTTTCCCGCACCATTCGGTCCGATCAGAGATAGAATCTCATTATCGTTCATTGTGAGATTGACACTGTCAACGGCAGTCAGGCCGCCAAAGACCATAGACACATTATTTGCTCTTAGAATCTCGCTCACGGCACCCACCTCCTGCCTTTATTTTATAAATATTTTTCACACGTTTGCTGACACCCCAGAATCCTTCTGGTTTGAAGATCATCATGATAACCATCAGGGCTCCAAAGATAAGCATACGATAATCGCTGATGAAACGAAGTACTTCCGGAATCAAGGTCAGCACAACAGCTCCGATCACAGAACCGGCCAGACTTCCCAGACCGCCAAGTACAACCATGGCAAGGATCGTTACAGATGTATTATAAACAAATGTGGTCGGACTGATATAGGATACGTAGGATGCGTAGAAACATCCTGCCATTCCTGCCATTGCGGAAGAAATAACAAACGCAATCAGTTTATATTTTACAGGGTAAATACCAATAGATTCCGCTGCGATCTCATCTGCCTTTACCGTCTGCATTGCCATACCGAAACCGGAATTGGTCAGGCGGCTCATGAAAATCAATGTGAGCGCAACCAGGATAAGAATCAGATAGTAGAAAGCTGTTCTTCCTGAAATCTGGAATCCGAAAATAGAAGGGTTCGGAATTCCCGGAAGTCCCATCGGCCCTCTGATAACATCCGCCCAGTTTACAAAGACCAGACGCACAATCTCACCAAATCCAAGGGTTACAATCGCAAGATAATCTCCTCGAAGTCTCAAAGTAGGGATACCGAGCACTAAGCCGAAGAGACCGGATATCACCGCACTGGCAATCAATGCGATAAAGAAATTCACATTCAGGTTCAACATCAGCAATGCGCCGACATAAGAACCGATTCCATAAAATGCTGCATGGCCCAGACAAAGCTGACCTGTATAACCTGTAATCAGGTTCAGGCTTAAACTTAAAATAATATAGACACCAATCAAAACCATTATGTACAGATAATAGGAATTGGTGATAATAAACGGAGCAATCACCAGGAGAACACTTCCGGGGACTGCTGCAATATTTTTATATTTACTGAGTCTTTTCATATTCTCCTCCTACACCTTATCTACATGTTTTTTACCAAGAAGTCCTGATGGTCGGAAAATAAGTACGAGAATCAAAATTCCAAAGGTTAATTAACTGTTGGGTAAACATGAAATAAACACCCTTTCCCGTTAAATCCGTTCACTGGTTACTTTATTTTTCTACGATCGTGTATTTGCCATCCTGAATTTCCATTCTCAATGGAGCTTTGATCACATCACCATTTTCATCAAAGGTAGCTGTACCGGTTGCTCCCTCGAATCCTTCCACTGTTGACATATAATCTCTGATAGCAGCGCGGTCTTCGCCGGCATTTTCAATGGCATCCATAACGATCAGAGCTGCATCATATGCATACGCTGCGTATGTACCTGGAACTTCGCCATATTCTTCCTGATAAGCTGTAACAAATTCCTGGCTCTTCGCACTGTCAGAGTTTTCAGAGAAGTATGCAGTTAATTTGATTCCGTTAACCGCATCTCCGCCAAGATCGATCAGTGCGCCGGAGGCAATCAACATTCTCAATTGTTTTAATGAAGAATACCCCAGTCTCTCTCTTTCCCAAATCAGCGAACAACTGAATCTACATATTAATACCGTAAGAGGAATCGTCAACACGCTGGCAGTCAACGGGCTTCTTACTCACAATGCAGCCGCCACTTAGCTACTATCGGATCATTGCACAGTTATATTCACCGTTGCCTTACTACTGCACATCATCCGGCAAGCTTTTCCTACAATATTTACCTGAGAGAAACTTCGAGGCGGCACTTGACAATATCCAATATGAGATATACACTCCCAAAACCATTTCCTGCCGGGAAGATCTGATTGCGGCAGGACAGGAAATCGCATCGAAAATTATGGATTTACCGGAAATAATATAACCATACATAAAGGGGAGCCTCAATCGACTCCCCCCATTATGTCATTATTTATCCTGACTTCCTCTCAAAATATAATATATAATTCCGGCG
>JALERO010000149.1 GCA_022764265.1 Eubacterium sp.
ATACGGCAGGATTTTTTAATTGGTAGACTGCATTTTTTCTCTTAGGACGGAGAATGGGCAGGATCCGGTATCTAAAACAGCTTGGTGGAATTCCTTTATATCAAAGGAGTCTCCGAGCTGTTTTTCCATTTCATCCCTTAAATCGGTCAGTTCGCACCAGCCGATGCTGTAGGAGAGATAGGTGGTAGGGTTTTCGATGACATATTGATAGATTTTTTCTGCATTTTCTTCTGTAATTCCATAGGTGGACAGATAATCGGTCAGGGCATCCAAATCGTAATTTTTATAATTGACGTATAAATCGCTGAGAGATGACAATGATAAAGACAAAACATCATTATCATAGTATAGTTGTTGCAGCTGCCCGGTGGTTTCACTGTCTGTATTTTTGTATTCCATGTATTGATAACTGTATAATTGGGCGTAGGTACCCCAGCCTTCATCGTAACCGTCGCAGCGAAGGAGTCGTCGTAATGGGGAAGGGTTGGTGGATAAGTAATAGTTCGTCTGGTACAGATGACCGGGATATCCTTCATGGGCCAGGGTAGAGAATTGTTCTCTGCTGTTAACACGGCTCTGATTGATGTAAATGATATTTTCTGCTGTGCTGTCAATAGGCGGAACCAGATAGAAGGCACAGGCAGAGGTGGAGGATAGGGCATCCGGCACTTTTTTTAGGGTATAGGATACTTCCGGTGGCTCGGGAAAGTCAATATAGGTATCGGATTTCAGTTCTTCCAGTATCTCGTTGGGATCGCTCAGCTTCGGTTCGGACGAGAGGTATTCTGTATATAGATCCGGGTTTTCCTTTGTCAGAGCGGTGATGTCAGCAATGGCAGTCTGAAGCTGATTTTCCAGTGAAGAAATACACTCTTCCGGAGACATGTCAGTTCCCACATTGGAAGCTAACAGAAGTTCATAATAATCGGTTCCGTGTTCATATTGGCAGAGGCGTTCTTGCTCTGTGCCGGTACCGAGATATTTTTCAAGGGATTCTTTCAAAGAGGTATAAGCCGGGAAAACCACCTGCCGGACCAGAGAGCGATTATTTTTGATGTAAGTATTTTTCTGATCAACGCTGAGACCTTCCACATTTTTAATTTTTTCTTCAAAAGATTCGATTAAAAGATTATTTTCTTCGGAACCTGACAGAAACTGATCAATCTGATCGATGGTATTGGATATGATAAAATCCGGAGAGATAATATCCGCTTTTCGGCGTTCTTCTTCCAATGACAAAATCTGTTCGAAAAGTTCGGGAATTTGATTGACCAGAGCGAGGTAGTCCTTTACATCCTTCTCGTTATCGAGACGATATTCCGAGAGGGTGACTGGAATCTGGGACTGGAGACCGTTGGTTCCGAAAGGTGTCTGATATAAAATATACTTTTCTGACTCCGCATTTTGCTCCAGATAGATTTTAAAAAGCTCCCAGGTAAGCTGCTGATCGTCAGAGAGGGTTTTTGGGTCAAAGCTTTCCAGCTCGGAAAGATATTTCCCTGCCTGTTCACAATTTTCTTTCAGGCCCTCGTAAGACAGATCACCATAAGAAACCGGGACATCTTCCGATATTCCGAAGGCGGACGGGTCGGAAAGGTTGAAGTGCAAAGTGACGATGTCCGAAGAAACATATTCTTTGAAACAGGAGTTTATAAACGTATCAAAATCCCTCCCGGAAGAGGAGGATGAACCGGAGTTACGGCAGCCGGACAGAACGATAATAGACAAAAATATCGTCAGCAGGGAAAAGATGATAGCATGTTTTTGGTGCCTTTGTTTCATTCCGAATACTCCTTTACTTAATAATGGGGATGATACATTCTATGATTTCCAGGTAAAATTATAGCATTTGAATGAAGAAAAACAAGGGAAAGGAAAGAAGATTTGCTAATTTGACCATAGACGAATATTTGTATTTATTCTATAATAATTAAATACGTATTTTCTACATGCAAAAGAGAGAGAAATTAGTAAAATTATATAAAAAATGGGAGGCACATATGAGCAAGAAACCATACTATATTACCACAGCAATTGCATATACATCCGGTAAGCCACATATCGGAAATACTTATGAGATCGTACTGGCCGATGCGATTGCAAGATTTAAGAGAAAAGAAGGATATGATGTTCGTTTTCAGACCGGTACCGATGAACACGGACAGAAGATTGAATTAAAGGCTCAGGAAGCAGGAATTTCTCCGAAGGAGTTTGT
>JALERO010000187.1 GCA_022764265.1 Eubacterium sp.
AAGCTTTCCGGCTAACGCCATACCGCAGGCTGCAGATATTCCCTGTCCTAATGAACCACTGGACATGTCAATTCCTGGAGTGTGCTGTTTACATGGATGCCCCTGAAGGTGAGAACCGATCTGTCGTAAGGTCAGCAGATCTTCCACCGGAAAATATCCACGATTAGCCAGCGTGGCATAGAGTCCCGGTGCCGTATGTCCTTTGGATAAGACAAAGCGGTCACGATCCGGATCCTCCGGATTCTTCGGATCAATGTTCATCTCTTCAAAATATAAATATGTAAAAACTTCTGCCGCAGATAAGGAACCTCCCGGATGTCCGGCTTTTGCCGCATGGACACCGGTCAGAATGCCTTTTCTCACTTCATTGGCCATTTTCTGAAGTTCTAATTTGTTCATGTCTTCCTCCTGATATATCACTCTGCTTTATTAGAAAGAATCTCTCCGGCAAGAAATTACTCACCAAATACTGCTTTATAGTCTGCCTGGAATTTGGCGATTCCCGCATCGGTCAGAGGGTGTTTTGTCATCTGTTCAATCACTTTGTAAGGAACCGTTGCGATGTCAGCACCTGCCAGAGCACAGTCTGTTACATGAATCGGATTGCGGACACTTGCTGCGATAATCTGGGTGTCGATTCCTGCCACAGCAAAAATCTGTGCAATTTCAGAAATCAGATCCACACCACGTACATTGATATCATCGAGGCGTCCGAGGAATGGAGAAACATAAGCAGCTCCTGCTCTTGCAGCCAGCAAAGCCTGGTTTGCATTGAAGATCAAAGTCACATTTGTCTTGATTCCTTCCGCACTCAGTGCTTTACAGGCTTTTAATCCCTCTACTGTCATAGGAATTTTTACAACCATATTCGGATGGATTGCTGCGATTTCTCTTCCTTCTGCAATCATACCTTCTGCGTCTGTTGTGGTAGCTTTTACTTCACCGCTGATCGGACCGTCTACGATGCTGGCGATTTCAGCAATCACTTCATTAAAATCTCTTCCTTCTTTTGCGATGAGAGAAGGGTTGGTGGTTACTCCACAAATCACGCCCATGTCATTTGCTTTTCTGATATCTTCCACCTTTGCTGTATCAATAAAAAATCTCATAATATTCTCCTATCATTAATAATTCAAGTTAATTCGCTTCTACTGTTCATTTTCGAAATCAACGATTCTCTGTACCTTATCTTTGGATCTGCTGTTTGGATCATATGTGCAGGACAGGTATTCCTTTACCATACATTTGGCCAGTTCAATGCCCACAACCTGGGCACCCATGGTAATGATATTTGCATGGTTGGAAAGCTCCGCTCTCTGTGCCTGGTAAACATCATGGATACAAGCTGCATAAGCCCCCTTTACCTTGTTAGCTGCAATGGATACACCGATACCGGTTCCGCAGACCACAATACCGCGGTCAAATTCCTTTGCTGCTACAGCCTGCGCACATTTGATTGCAACATTTGCATAAATCGGGTCATCGCTTCCGAAATCGGTCACCTCATGACCAAGGCCTTCTACATACTCCATTAACTGTTTCTTAAATTCTGTTGCGTTTGGGTCACATCCAAATACGATTTTCATGATAGCAAATACTCCTTTCTCCGACATCTCCTGCCGGCAGTGATAACAATTTATATAATACGTTATTATAGATATCTCCGCATCTCGTCGAGAGAATCATAGATACAAGTTGGTTCCACATCAGACTCTTCTACAGTCTGCATGGTAGCTTCTCCGGTGAGAACCAGGAAGCCTTTCGCCCCGTTATTCACGCCTGTGGCCACATCGGTGTAAAGGCGATCACCGACAAATGCCATATCTTCCGGCTGATATCCGGTTATTTCTGTAATCATGTCCACAGTTTCTTTCCATGGTTTTCCAAGGAAATGTGGTTTCACACCGGTGGAATCAGCAATCAGGCTGCACATGGCACCGCAATCCGGCATAAATCCGTACTCTGTCGGACAATTTGTGTCCATGTGAGTGGCAATAAACGGAACTCCGTTTCGCACATAATGACAGATTCGATCCAATTTTTTATAAGTTAAAGTGGTGTCAAAGCTCTGAACTGCCACATCCGGATCTTCTTCTACCAGCTGGATACCTTTTGCTTTCCAGTTATCTTCCAATAATGGAGTTCCATTCAAATATACTCTGGCTCCGGGATAATTTACCTTTAAAAATTCGGCACATACATCACCGGCGGTCACAATCTTGCTCTCGTCCACATCGAGTCCCAATTTATGAAGTTTCTCTACATATATGGAAGGCACCTTGGAGGCATTATTGGTAAAAAAGATAAACTCACGGTCGTCAGAAGCTTCCACTTCACGAATAAAATCCAGAGAACCCCGAATCAACTGATCTCCCAGATAAACGGTTCCGTCCATATCCAGGACGAACAGCTTCACACCCTTTAAAGCATCTTCTTTCTTTAACATACTCTCTACCTCTTAACCATAAATCTCTTCTGTGATCTTCTCAGCGATTTCCTCCAGACGTCCTTTGTCTTTTGCAAACTGTAAAATAGAATAGCGAGGACGAACGGTATATCCTTTCAGAAGGCTCTGACGGAACAGTTCTTTGTCAATTCCAATCTCCTTCGGACTGGTCGGTGCTCCACCTTTTGCAAGAAGAGCTTTGATTTCCTCTGCGGATGGGCAAAGAGCTCCGGTTCCTTCCGGTAACAAATCTGCCATCTCTTCGAAGAATCGGGCAATTACCGGTGTCGCAACACCAACCTGAATACCATGATGATTTGGATTCAGTCCTCTTGCAATAAAGTCCATCTCCCAGAAATGAGATAACATATGCTCTGCTCCGGAAGCCGGACGGGAAATATTAACCAGGGCCATGGCAACTCCGGTAAGGGTCAGCGCTTCCAGAAGTGCTCCCAGAGATTCTGCATCTCTTGTCTTGAGTCCTTCTGCTGTGGAGAAGCATTTATCCAGCGCTCTCTGAACCAGAGTTACACAGGTATCACAGCGATAATCACCATTGGCTTTCACGGACAGATCCCAGTCGGCAATGGCAGTGATCTTGCCAACCACATCTCCGAATCCTGCCTGAATCAGATCCTGCGGTGCAGTCTGTAAAATATCCGTATCTCCGATCAATCCATAAGTAAGATGCGCAACCGGTGAATATTTGTATCCCTGAGAAATGATTGGCGCTCCATCAGCAACGTAACCATCCATGGAAGGTGCTGTTGCAACGATAATGTAAGGTAATCCGGTACGAGATGTCACAAACTTCACAGAATCATTGATAACACCGGAACCGACAGCAACCATCAGCTTCACATCCAGATCCTGTTCCTGAACGATTCTTCCGAGCGTCTTCTCGTCCGGAATTAAAATATCATCTCCGGTATCAAAAAGAAGTTCTTTCACATTAAACCCGTCATTCTTCAACAGCTCAACAGCTTTCTTACCGGCAACCTTATATGTATTGTTGTCAAATACTACCAGAATCTTGCCATCTTTGAACGGTGCTGCCATCTTCGGTAATTCTTCAATGGCACCTTTACGGATGCACATATCATGTACACTAAAGTTGTGGTGACGTCCACAGGAACAATCAAATTCGGTCTGTGGCATTTCGTTGATACTCAGGTTTAAAATCTCATTCATGTTCATTTCCCTCCCAAAAGAAATTGATTATTATCATGCTTCTTGCTTAAGAATATTATGTCTTGTTGTTGCCTTGATTATATAGCCTGCCTATTACTTTGTCAATATAAAAACCGAATTTATTTTTACAATATTTCAATTTTTTCTGTTTTTATTGATATATTTTTGTTTTTATTTCTTTTTATTTTTACATTTGTAAATATATATTCGTTTTTATATATCTTCATGTAAATATTAATATAAACTTTAATACAAATATTTACATGAAGATTTATAAAGCAAAAAGGAGGCACTTTTTCATTTTAAGTTCGCATGGTGCGCAAGCATTTCTTTATTGGTCAGATTTAACTGATCTCTCATCATCATAATCAATCCATCACAGGTCAACCAACTCAATTGTTCAAAATTCGAACCAATTGGCTGCATGGAAGTATATCCTTCATCCTTCTGCAATCTGGTATTTCCCGGCAGTACAATACTGTATTCTGCCATTCTGGCGATTTCTCCATCTTTTTGTAATGTCATTGTTAGAATACGACCATGACATTGCTTTGTTTTTTCTGCCATTTTCACCAGAGATTCCGTTCTTCCAGAACCGGATAATACAAATAATATATCTCCTTCCTTCAGTGGAGGTGTTGTAATCTCTCCCACAAAATGACAGATAAATCCCAAGTGCATCAGCCGATTTGCAAAGGCACGAACGACACAGCCGCTTCGTCCTGCACCTGCCAGAAATATCTTTTTCCCTTCTTTTTGGGCCGAACACATAATCTCACAAACGGTTTCCAGCTCTTCCTGATGAATTTCTTTCGCTAAGTTTTCCAATTCTTTTAAAATAATATCAACAACGGATTTCATCCAGCTTCCTCCTGTCTTGGCGTTACATCATATCATGGATCATTTTGGCAGTCAGCGCCGGAGTTTCGGAATGGGTAATTCCGGAACCGATGATGATCACATCCGGCTCATATTCTTTATAGGCTGACAAAGTGTCTTTGGATATTCCCCCTGCCACGGAGATTTTTGCAGTTTTTGCTACCTGTTTCATGATTGCCAGGTCATCCAATGGCGTCCTACCCGCGGCCTGCTGATCCACACCCACATGGACCGAAACAAAATGGGCTCCCAGCTCTTCCATGGTCTGAATTCGTTTTTCCAGATCTTCAACACAGATCATATCGACCACCACCTGTCCATGGTAAGCATTGGCCGCGTCAACACAGCCTTTTACCGTCAGATTATCGGTCACCCCGAGGACTGTGATATAATCTGCCCCGGCTTTCAATGCCTCTTCTGCTTCATAATAGCCGGCATCCATAATTTTCAGGTCTGCGAGTATCTCTTTTTCCGGAAAATGTTCTTTCATAGTTCGAACGATGTTCATGCCATATTCGATGACCATGGGCGTTCCAATTTCAATAATATCAATATAATCCTGCACTTCATCTACCAGCTTAACAGCATTTTCCAACGTAATATCATCCAGAGCCAATTGTAATTTCATTCTTTATTTCCTCCTGCTCTTATCCTTCCATACCACTCATTGATTCACATTTCTTCATTTTCAGATTTACATTTTTTCATTTCCATAAGAAGCTAAAAATAAATCGAGATTTCCTTTCAGCTCTAACCAGCCGATTCCATCAGGGGCAAGTACTGTTTCTCCTTTGCGAATTGGAATCCCGTTAATCTCTCCTTCCCCGTCCACACAGGTATAAAAGGCAAATCTATCATGACGGAATCTTCCGGTATCCTTAACCTGCAAGCGAATTAATGTGTATAAGCCCGGCTGATCCCAGTATCTTGTCACATCCACGCCCAGCTCTCTGGAAGATGGATACAGCACAAATCCGGTGGAAGTATCCGGCACATTTACATTTTCAAAAACAGCCTCCGGCTGTATATTTCGTTTCTTACCTGTGGATGGATCCACACGATCATAATCATATAATCGTAACGTGCAATCCGCATTTCTGGAAATATTGTAAGTCAATACTCCTTTTCCGATGGCATGGAGAGTTCCACTCGGTATATCAATGAATCCGTCTTTCACTGCTTTTCGGTATCTCAACAGCCCGGTCCAGTCTTTCTTTTCCGTTTTCTCTATAAATTCTTCTCTGGTTTTCGCATAATGACCGAACTGAATTTCTCCATCCTCTGAGGTATCCAGAATGACCCAGGCTTCCGGCTTTCCTCGTCCTCCATTGTATTTCTGAGCAAATGTATCATCCGGGTGAATCTGGATGGAGAGTTTCTCCATCGGGTCCAAAATATTTACCCGAACCGGTAATTGTGCAGTATCACATTGAAACCAGTCCGGCTTATCGACATAAAGGCGGGATAAGGTTGTGTTCAATTCCGGTACCACACAGTCCGCATGTCCCTGAAGCGCCACCACATTGTACACTTCTCCCAGGGGTTTCACATCTGTCTCATAATGAAATTCCTTCTGCAGGCGTTCTCCGCCGCCCCACATTCTCGGTTCATAATAAGGTAATATTTTTACAATCTTTTTCATATTCTCATTCCTCCTCAGCCACAAAAATCGGCACTTTTTTACTGTATTCATTGAATAGTTTCGATGAGAGGTTATGATCTGTAATGATTCCATCAATTTCTTCCCAGGTGGCAACCGAATGAAACCCTTTTTCCAGAAATTTGCTGCTGTCTGCAAGTACAAACACCAGATCGCTCTGCTGTATCATCCTCTTTTTGACACTCAGCTCCTGATAGGAATGGGCTGTCGGTCCGCTGCTTCCCAGTATTCCGGAAGTGCCCAGCAGACAGATATCTACCTGGATGGTTTCCAGATATTTTTCAGTCCAGTTTCCAATCAAAGACTGATTTTTTTCTCTTTTTTTGCCTCCGGTCAAAAATACATTATGAATATTTCCGTTCAACTGCTCAAAAGCACTCAGCGAATTTGTGACAATATCTATAGAAGGAATTAAATTAATGTAGGAGGCACATGCCTGACAGGTGGACCCGGAATCCAGGATCAGACTGTGATGGTCCAGAAGAAGATTTACCGCATAGCGGGCAATTTCCTTCTTTTCATCTTCCCGGCTTTTTCTGTATTCCAGATTTTTCTCCACTCCAGTGGCCACAAGGGAGGCACCGCCATATTCCTTTCTGGCAATTCCTTTGTCTTCAAGAAACACCAGATCCTTTCGAATGGTTTCCATGCTGACTTCGTACATCTCCGATAAATCCTTAGCCTTCACAAAGCTTTTTTCCTCCAGTTGACGAACAATATCCTGTAATCGTTTTGATGTGGGAATTCTCATATTTTCACCTCACGCGCTTATCTTATCTTTTTCTTCGCAACAATTCCACTTGCGATTAGTTGCGATTTTTTAAACCCATTTTATCATACAAACACAAAAATAGTTCGAGAAAATGGTATAGATAAAGAAAAAAAGAAATCCGCCACATAACAACATAGAGTGATGACGTTATGTGACAGATTTCTTTATAGTTAAGTCTTGATGCAACGCTCATTAGCGTAACAGTTTTTTATCTTCTATTGTAGTTAATCAGGCATCCTTTCAGGATGATTTCTCTCTCATCATCGGTAAGTTCGCCCATATTTAAAGTGAATTCCCTGAGGCCACCGTCTTCTACTTTATATGCTTTGAATTCGGTTGCTTTTGAGGAAACGGCTTCTCTCACATTCGGGATAAAGAGATAATCTCCATTCGCAAATGGTAAATCACCTGCCGGAATCAGGAATGGCAACATACCCCAGTTGATGAGGTTGGAACGATAACGTTTTGTCGCATATTCGTTGGCAATGTTTGCCCAGCCGCCAAGAACTTTCTGACAGGAAGCAGCCTGTTCTCTGGCGGATCCGTCACCTGGTTTCACAGCAAAAATGGTACTTCCGATACCAACATTGGTATTGTCCACTTCTTCATATTGCGTATGAATTGCCTGGAATACCGGTTTCAACTCTTCCAGTGCCTCTGCCGGACATTTGCCCGCTTCAATGGCTTTCTGTGCCTCTCTTACCTCTTTCGCACGTCCCACGTAAGCCGGATCTTTTCTGGATAAGGTAAACTCAGCCAGTCCCAGCGGATTGGAACGGTAGGAAGAAGTCTCGCCCGATGGAATGAGCTCATCAGTTGTGGTAACCGGATCGTGAATTTCGGAAACCACCTTAAGAATCATGTGCTCCGGTAACGGACTCATTGCCGGCCAGTCTTTGATGTTTGGTCCGAATTTAATCTCTACGGAAGGGTCTGCCACGCCTTTGCTGTCAAAGACACGGTTTGCATAGATGCTGCTGTCAAAGAAATATTTCTTTCCTTTGATTTCCACATCCAGGTCTGTTGCAGGTGTCAGGAAACCTTTGTTTGCTGCAGTTGCTGCAATGGATCTGGCATCCATCAGGGCAACAGAGGCAATCTGACCATTTTGTAACTTGGAACCTTCACGGTTCGGGAAGTTACGAGTGGAATGACGGATACTTAAACCGTTGTTGGATGGTGTATCTCCGGCACCAAAGCAAGGGCCGCAGAACGCAGTCTTCACGATTGCACCGGCTCCCATCAGATCAGCTACGGCACCGTTTTTCACTAATTCCATGAAAATCGGAGTACTTGCCGGATACGCACTTAAGGTAAATTCATCCGGTCCGATGGATCTTCCTTTCAGAATATCCGCTGCTGCACAAAGGTTTTCAAATCCACCACCGGCACATCCGGCAATGATTCCCTGTTCCACATACAGCTTTCCATCATGAACTTTATCTTTCAGAGTGAAATCTACCTGTCCGTCGAGGCTGACCATAGCTTTCTTCTCACAGTCTTCCAGAACATCCATCAGATTTGCATTCATCTCTTCGATGGTGTAAGTGTTGCTTGGATGGAATGGCATTGCGATCATTGGACGAATCTCGCTGAGATCAATCTTGATCATGCCATCATAGTAAGCAACGGCTTTTGGAGCCAGCTCTTTGTAATCCGCTGCTCTCTCATGAATCTCATAGAATTCACGAATGGTATCATCTGTTTTCCAGATGGAGGAAAGACAGGTGGTTTCTGTTGTCATAACATCCACACCGATACGGAAATCTGCGCTTAAGTTTGCCACACCAGGTCCCACGAATTCCATAACTTTATTATTTACATAACCATTCTGGAATACTTTTCCAATGATAGCAAGAGCCACATCCTGCGGGCCGACACCCGGGATTGGTTTCCCGGTCATGTATACGCCAACTACACCTGGCATATTGATATCGTAGGTCTGATTTAACAACTGTTTTACCAGTTCAGGACCACCTTCACCCATGGCCATAGTACCAAGAGCACCGTAACGGGTGTGAGAATCAGAACCAAGAATCATGGCTCCGCCACAAGCCAGCATTTCTCTGGCAAACTGATGGATAACAGCCTGATGAGGTGGAACATAAATTCCGCCGTATTTCTTTGCACAGGTAAGACCAAACATATGGTCATCTTCATTGATCGTTCCTCCAACGGCACAAAGTGAGTTATGACAGTTGGTCAGTACGTATGGCATTGGGAATTTTTCCAGTCCTGATGCTCTGGCTGTCTGAATAATGCCCACATATGTAATATCATGGGAAGTCAGTTTATCAAAACG
>JALERO010000211.1 GCA_022764265.1 Eubacterium sp.
TCATCCAAAGAGGATTCTTTCCGTTTATTAAACACTTTAAATTCCAACACAAAAGCATCATCCTCCTCACATAATGGTTCCATCATCACATCATATCTTCCAAATCCACTTTCTCGATTTGAAGTAATATGATAGCGATCCGCAAGATCTACCAATAATCCAAGGACGAAACCATGATAAAATCGCTCCGGTTGTGAACGGGAACACTTTGTTCCGGTATCAAAGCTACTGAACATTTGCTCTGTAAGATCATTCATATAATCATTCATTGCATCAAGATTCCCTGTAAGAAGTGCATTCACAAAAGCATTATATTCTACTCCAACCTTTCGAAACCATCCTCTTACCATATCATAAAACATGTCTTCTACTTCTGCATTGGTCAAGGTCAAGTCGTACATTTCCCGTTTACCTGCAATTGTCTTTTTTTCTTTCTTTATCACTTTTAAATATCCGCTGGCCAAAAGCAAACTGAAAATAGCAGTCTCATCAGAATCGAGCTGATCATAGACAACTTGTTCATCCAACGGGCAACGAATCACTCCTCTGTTCAATAAAATCTCAAATTCTTCCTTAACCTTTTGGCTGCCTTCACGAATCAATTTTGCCACAAGGTTGTTTGAACTACTGTTCGCCCAATAGGCTGCAATAATTCCAGTATCCAGAAAGTTTGTAATCGACCATGGGTTATAAATGTGAGTCTGTTTACCAAAAATAAATCCATCATACCACTGCCTGATCTCAGCTTCCCGGTCACAGTAACCGTACTCATTCAATTTAGAAAATACTTCTTCTTCTGTAAATCCAAAAGCGGTTGCATATTCATCCGATGTTGTTGTAATCACTTTCAGGTTATTCAAATCTGAAAAAACAGATTCTTTACTCACCCTGGTGATCCCTGTCATTAACCCTCTTTCCAGGTATGGGTTTGTCTTAAAAGTTGGATTAAACAAGCTTCTTGTAAAGGCCACCAGTTCATCCCAATATCCTCCAACATAAGCTTCCTGCATCGGAGTATCATATTCATCCAACAAAATTATAACTTTCTTTTTATAATATCGATTTAGAAAATCAGAAAGCTGATATAATGCCGAAGTTTCTTCTGCATTCCCGCCTTTTCCCATTAATATCTTATCATAATACATTCGATCAGATTCTGTCATAACCTGACTGTTTTTCACAAAAGAGTACTTAACATAAAGATTACGAATGATCTCACGGATTTTCTCTCTGGTATCTGAATAATTACTTTCCTTTACTCTGGCAAATGACAAGCTGATTACCGGGTAGCTTCCCTGTAATTTACGATATTTTGGTTCCTGCCAGATGCTAAGCCCCTCAAACAATTCCCCTCGATTCTCATATTTCACAGAAAAGAAATGTTCCAGCATACTCATATTTAAGGTCTTGCCAAACCGGCGAGGACGGGTGATTAATGTGACTACATCTTCACTCTCCCACCATTCTTTGATAAAAGAAGTCTTATCTATATAAAAACAATTTTTTTCAATAATATCACCAAAATTCTGGGCACCAATTGCCACCTTTTTCAGCATACCACATTCCTCCTGTTCTGATTACTTCTATCATACCTTGTTTTTTTCTCAAATACAATGAAGTAATAACAAAAAGCAGGGATATTACACAAATATCCCTGCCTGCTTGCCTTTATGATTCAATTATTATTTCCAGCCTGCCTGTGTGGATGCGGATGGTTTACGAGGCTCATCCTTCTTCCATATGGCCTGAGTGGATGCAGACATCTTTGGCGCTGCCTCCTCACCTGTCTTCCATGCCGGCTGTGTCGATGCGGAAATGGTGGTCGGTTCCGGTAATGGTTTGTTGGAAAACTCGATTCCGTTCTTAACCAACACTTTTGTTACCATCGCTGCAATCTCCTTCACATTCCATTTTTCTTTTGCGATAGCAGATACACCGCCAGGCGTATTTGTGCTGTCCCAGGAACCCTGTGTCGCGGAAGAAGCTTTCGGGTCTTTCACTGTCTCTCCGGTGGAGGATGCGGAAGCGGAAGCCTTGGTTGCTTTCTGGCGAGCAACGTTTGTAAACTCCATGTTCTCTTGGACAATCTTCATAACCTGCTCATGGATGAAATCATCTCGGTCCATGCCGTTACATTTTATCATGACTTATTCCCCTTTCCCAATATTACTATTGTAAATAGCTGATGCCATAAAATGGCATACTTAACATATTGTTTTATACTGTTTATATTATAGCACCATTTTTAACATATACCACCTGAAAATTACTGTCATTTTGCTGAAATATATTGACACTTTACCTTACCACCTTTTTTCTTCCAGCCATCGCATCACGGCTTCTTCTCGTTCTTTCTTTTCCACTTGAGAATTCAAAGATAATTCTCCCACTATTCTTCCATCCAGCAGATAAAGGATTCTTCCGCACCTGGCTGCCACTTTGCTGTCATGGGTTACCATAAGAATGGTGGTTCCTCCTTCATTTACTTTGGAGAGCTCATCCGATTTCTTCCAGTCGCAGTTTTGCCTTTTCATCTTCGGATAAAGAGCAGATTTCCCTATCCTTCAGCCACACTTCGCCGGAATCGGCGGTATCCATACCGGAAAGCTGATAGAGCAGCGTGGATTTGCCGGAGCCGGAAGGGCCCATGATCGCCACCATTTCTCCCTCTTCTACCGTAAAGCTGATATTGTCAAGAATTCCTTTTTTACAT
>JALERO010000216.1 GCA_022764265.1 Eubacterium sp.
TGACAATCCCCTTCTGAAATGTTAAGCCTCCGGCGGATTGCAGAGATGCGCATTAGAAATTTGTCATGCTAACGCATGACGCGCATCTCGCAGCAAGAACGCCGAGGCGTTCTTGAATAAATAATAATGAGTGATAGATTACCACAGGAGAGAAAAAATGAGCAGAATAGAAGAGATAAAAAAACGACGCACGTTTGCGATCATTTCCCATCCCGATGCCGGAAAGACGACACTGACGGAAAAGTTTCTTTTATATGGTGGAGCCATCAATCAGGCGGGTTCTGTAAAAGGAAAAGCGACGGCAAAACATGCGGTATCGGACTGGATGGATATAGAAAAAGAAAGAGGTATTTCTGTTACCTCATCGGTTCTTCAATTTGAGTATGGCGGATGCTGCATTAACATTCTTGATACACCTGGTCATCAGGATTTCTCGGAGGATACCTATCGAACCCTGATGGCAGCTGACTCAGCGGTGATGGTGATTGACGCTTCCAAAGGTGTGGAAGCCCAGACGAGAAAGCTGTTTAAGGTTTGTGCCATGCGTCATATTCCGGTATTCACATTTATCAATAAGATGGACCGGGAGGCAAGAGACATTTTTGATCTTCTGGATGAAATTGAGAAAGAACTTGGAATTCCGACCTGCCCGATCAACTGGCCGATCGGATCCGGCAAACAGTTTGCCGGCGTCTACGACCGGGCCAGCCAGAAAATTGATTTGTTTGAGGATACTATGAAGGGAACCCGTATGGGAATTATGAAAGAGATTGCTCTGGATGATCCGGAAATCAGTCAGTATGTGACGGAAGAAGCGATGGATGTTCTCACAGAGGAAATTGAACTGCTGGATGGAGCCAGTGCCGAATTTGATCAGGAACAGGTGGATGCCGGAGAGCTTTCCCCGGTATTCTTTGGTTCGGCTTTGATGAATTTTGGTGTGGAGACCTTCCTCAATCATTTCCTAAAAATGACTTCATCTCCTCTGCCTAGAACTTCCGATCAGGGAGCCGTTGATCCGATAGAGGAAAAAGATTTTTCAGCCTTTGTATTTAAGATTCAGGCGAATATGAACAAAGCGCACAGAGACCGAATCGCTTTCATGCGAATTTGTTCCGGAGAATTTGAGGCAGGAATGGATGCCTTCCATGTGCAGGGAGGGAAAAAGGTTCGCTTGTCCCAGCCGCAGCAGATGATGGCCAGCGAACGAAAAATGATCGAAAAGGCCTATGCCGGAGATATTATCGGAATCTTTGATCCGGGTATTTTTTCCATCGGAGATACAATCACCACTTCACCGAAAAAATATACCTATGAAGGAATACCTACCTTTGCACCGGAACATTTTGCAAGAGTGCGTCAGGTCAACACCATGAAAAGAAAACAGTTCATCAAGGGAATCAATGAGATTGCCCAGGAAGGTGCCATCCAGATTTTTCAGGAATTTAACACCGGAATGGAGGAAATCATTGTGGGAGTTGTCGGTACACTGCAGTTTGATGTCCTGAATTATCGTTTGAAACATGAATATAACGTGGACATTCGTCTGGAAGGTCTGCCATATGAATATATTCGCTGGATAGAAAATACCGATATTAATTTGGATAAATTACAGGGAACTTCCGATATGAAGAAAATTAAGGATCTGAAGGGAAGACCACTTCTGCTCTTTATCAACAGCTGGAGTATCGGTATGACTTTAGAGAGAAATGAAGGATTGATTCTTTCCGAATTCGGAAAAGCCTGATGCTTTTTATTGACTTTCTATTTGCAAAAAATTATACTTGAGTTATGAGTAAGCCGAACAGGGGGTGAAGCGATGAGGTTTGAAATTGGTGAAATCATGAAACAAAATCGGGTCATGGAGTTGGTTTACGGAAATTATTCTTCTCCTAAAAATCTGCTGGGTAGGCATTATGTCAAGGGAGGGCAGGTGATTGCCGCTTTTCATCCCGATGCAGTGAGCATGAAAGTCATTGCGGATCACGGAGAGATTTATGAGATGGATTCTGTGGAGAGGCTACCGGTATTTGCATTGTTTGTGCCGGGACAGAATGCTTTTTCCTATCAGATTGAGATGACCTTTCGGGATGGCAATACCTACACGAATTATAATCCTTATGATTTTCCATGTCAGATTACGAAGAGAGAAGAAGAAGATTTCATGAAAGGATGCTGGCTGAATTCATATAAAAAGCTGGGCTGTCATCCGATGGAAATCAATGGTGTGGAAGGTCTGTATTTTGCCGTGTGGGCACCGTCGGCCAGGCGAGTGAGTGTGGTTGGCAATTTTAATTTCTGGAATGGATTGATTTATCCAATGAATCGCCTGGAGAAATCAGGAATTTTTGAGATTTTTCTGCCCAATGCGGAACTGAATCAATTTTATAAATTTGAAATCAAAACGATGCAGGGAACTGTTTTACAAAAAGCAGATCCCTATGGAGTATATCAGGAGAGAACCACCGAGAACGCATCCAAAACATTCGATATGTCATCTTTCCAGTGGGATGATATGATCTGGATGAAAAATCGGAAGTACAAAAATGTAAAAGAGAATCCGATGATTGTCCGGAATCTACTGGAAGAGGAAGTGGAGAAAAAGGACAGCATTCTGGAAAAGGATTTCACTCATGTGCTGTTTAACCGAAAGAGAGAGCAATGGAATAACCGCGAAGAAAGGAAAC
>JALERO010000237.1 GCA_022764265.1 Eubacterium sp.
TGTTTTACAGGCTTTCCGGGGCATCAGTCATTTTGTCTGGTATTGTAAAGCAGTGTCAGATTTGTCGTAAATGTCGTAATTTGTGGTCAAAAAATGATGAGAAATGGAGAGTGCTAATAAAATGAAATTATCGTATACGAATGTAAATGGATATCTGATCCCGAATCTCACCTATAAATCCGGTGAGCAGATGGAGCAGCTTGGCAAGTATGGTTTTCTTCGCAGAGATTATCTGAAGAATCATCGAAATTCAACTTATCAGGTGATGCTTTTACAGGATACAATAGGGGAACACCTTCTGGAAGTAGACAAGGCAGCCAGAGAACGGGAAGAAATTATTCTGAAACAGCTAGAGAAAAAAGAGCCTTTGCCGGATAAGGAGAAAGATCAGATGGCATGGGTAAGAGCTGCCAATCAGCACAGAGCGATTGCGGAAGAGATCATCCTGAAGGAATTGATTTATATCTAAATGAATGTGATGAGGTCGTGGAATGCGACCTCATTGTTGTATAAGAATATAAAATTGCAGTAGGCAGAACGGTCTAAAAAGGGTAAAATAGAAATATCAGTTTGTAATTTTGGATTGAAAAATTGCAATATTATCACTGTTAACAGGAAGGAGGGCTTTCTGATGAATAAAGCGTTTTATGGAGAAATTAAGAAAATACTTTCAGATGCAAGAAATAAAGTTTATCAGACTGCCAACTTTGCCATGGTGGAAGCTTACTGGCAGATTGGAAAGTCTATTGTTGAAGAACAAAACGGAGAAGAACGTGCAGAATACGGAACAGGATTGCTCAAGGAACTGTCGAATCAGATGACACGAGATTTTGGAAAAGGTTTTACGGTAGCAAATCTGAAAAATATGCGGCAGTTTTATCTGACGTTCCCAAATAGCTACGCGCTGCGTAGCGAATTGAGTTGGACGCATTATCGACTTTTAATGCGTGTAGAAAATGAAAATGCACGACAGTTTTACATGGAAGAAGCAGTAAAGTCTCAATGGAGTACGCGGCAACTGGAAAGGCAGATCAACACGTTCTTTTATGAAAGACTGCTTTCCAGTAAAAATAAAGAAAATGTTGCACAGGAGATTCAAACATTAGAACAGGGAAAAACACCGGAGGATATTATTCGTGATCCATATGTGCTGGAATTCCTTGGATTGTCTTCGAATGATGATTTTTATGAAAGTGACTTGGAACAGGCTCTTATTACACATTTACAAAAGTTTTTATTGGAATTAGGACGAGGATTTTCTTTTGTTGCCAGGCAAAAAAGAATTACGTTTGATGGACGCCATTTTAGAATAGATCTTGTTTTTTACAATTATATTTTAAAATGTTTTGTCCTTATTGACTTGAAGATTGGTGATTTGACACATCAGGATTTAGGACAGATGCAAATGTATGTGCATTATTATGAACGAGAATTGATGAACGAAGGAGATAATCCGCCGATTGGAATTGTGTTATGTGCAGATAAGAGTGATGCAGTTGTACGATATACATTGCCAGAAGGTGAAACACAGGTTTTTGCTTCAAAATATAAATTATATCTTCCTTCAGAAGAAGAATTACTGAAAGAGTTAAAAAGGGAATATCAGGCAATGGAAGCTGCACAACCAGACAAAGAATAGAAACTTTATTGGTTAATGGAGTAGATATAAAGACAGGCGTGAGTCATAAAAAATATGACTTGCGTCTTTTTCTTTTTGCAGAAAGGAAGTGAGATATAATGTCACAGATTTTTCGTGTGGAGCGAACAAAAATTATACAGTAATGAGTAACCAGCATTTTAAAAATAAGAGCCTGTCATTAAAGGCAAAGGGATTGTTGTCTCTGATGCTGAGTCTGCCGGATGACCGGAATTATAATATGCAAGGACTTGCATCTTTGAACAGGGATGGAATTGATTCTGTCCGGTCTGCAATCAAAGAACTGGAACACCATGGATATGTGCAGCGAAATATTGTTAGAAACGAGTATGGGATGTTTACGGATACAGAGTATATTATCCGGGAGGTTCCATTAGGGCAGGAGAATGATTAGAAGATAAATAAAATCCGATGATACTGTAATTATTGTCCATATTGGGATATCAGTTCATCGGGAAATCCGATATGGGTACTTCAGCCCAACGGAAAACCAGTGATGGAAAATCCAATATCGGTTTATCCGAGACAATAAATAATGTATGTAATCAAGTATGAATTATAAAATAACCAATTAATCAATAATCTATCGTATCAATTCATGTAAGTATTAATAGTGGTTGATACGATAAGAACAGAAAAGAACGAGGTATATGATTATGAGAATGATGAAAACAAACAAAAACGAGACAATTATGGTGATCGGGATTGATCACGGTTATGGCAACATGAAAACTGCAACCAGATGTTTCCCTTCCGGGGTACCCAGTTATATATATCAGTTCATTATAAAAGCTTAGATTTTTGTTTTGACAACTGAACCACCATAAAATCCCGAAAGAAGTAAATCAGCATAAACTAATTATCCATTTACGCCTTCTAAAGATAATTAACGATACAGCAAGCCTGAATAATTCCTCCGTGGTAAGCAAGGTATAAACACCAACAATTCCCCACTTGAATACATATGCTGCAAGCAGGCACAGTGGAATTCCGATACACCATGTGCCAATAATATCAATAATCATAATGGTTTTTGTGTTGCCGCCACTTCTTATAATGCCTCCGCCAAGGATCATATTTTCCACCTTGACCGGAGCATACAGGGCAAATACGATGAGC
>JALERO010000035.1 GCA_022764265.1 Eubacterium sp.
CGAATCACA
Source organism: Eubacterium sp. (assembly GCA_022764265.1). Lineage (GTDB taxonomy): Bacteria > Bacillota > Clostridia > Lachnospirales > Lachnospiraceae > Anaerobutyricum. Next base: position 10 of record JALERO010000035.1, read on the forward strand.
GGCTTTTCCGGAACCATCATGAGTTCTGACAGAAAGCTTCTGGCGTTCTGAGACTCAGCGATTCTGTACTGTGTCAGCACAATGGTCAGGGTCAGAAAAAGTACGATGATAAAATTCAGCACCCCCATCATCCTGAAACACAGCTTTAAATAATATTCGGAATTTGTAGTTTTTTCTTTTTTCATAACCTTCTCTTACTCCCATCCGGTCAGACTGAATTGATCCACATTTTCTTCCGTAATTAAAGTGACCGGAAGAACAACCTTTTTATCAATTTCTTTTCCATCCAAAATATCATAAAGCATCCGGGCCGTCGTCGCTCCTGTTTTCATAGGGGACTGAGCCGCCGTTGCCGTCATTTTTTTCTCATAAATCATGGTCTTTGCTTCCGGTGTACCGTCCACACTGTACACCAGCACATCAGACAGCATTCCGGCAGCATCCATGGCTGCCATGGCGCCAAGCGCAGCCGGATCGTTGAGTGCCATCACCACATCGATATCCTGACGTTCCTGAAGTACTTTTTCTACCAAAGGCTGTGCAACCTCCAACTGCCCGAGACACTCCAGCTCCCCTGCATTTTCATACTTCCACCCAGCCTCCGCCAGGGCGTCCTGAAATCCCTGAATACGGTCCATTGCAGATTTGTTGGTATTTTGCACCAGAAACAAAATGGTTCCGGAATCTCTTTTTTTCATCAAATCTTTCGCACAAATCACTCCAGCATTATAATTATCAGATGTAACGGTTCCATCCACAGCAGAGTCATCATACACTTCCGTATCCACAGCAATCACAGGAATTCCTGCTTTTTCCGCCTTCTCCAGACTCGATCCGATCTGTTTCCAGTCCACCGCATTGACCAGAAGTGCATCCACACCTTCCTCAATCAATTCATCAATCTGCCGTTCCTGCATATCCGCATCCATGGCGGAATCTCTGGTCACCACCACATCTCCCCTGCTTTTGACAACGGCTTTTATCTGTTCGTTAATCACCTCAAAATAAGGATTATTCATGGTCATATAAACCGTCCCAATCTTTTTCTGTGGCTGTCCGCTTTCATTGCGGTTACGACTGAAAATCAGCAGTCCGGTGCATCCAATCAGGAGCAGCATCAACACAGCCACACCCAGTAAAGTCATTCTTTTTTTTCGATTTCCCATTATGTATCCTCATCTCTTTTCCTGTTTCTATATATGTACCATTCTAACTTTTCTTTTTCAATCTGTCCATAATAAATGGAATCAGGTAAAAACAAAAAAACCGGAATCTTGACACCTTTCGAAATAATATCTATACTAGAAAAAACCTCAACAAACTACGATAAGGAGGAGTGCCCATGACATGTCCAAATTGCCAAACTCCATACACCGGAGAGGAAACTCTCTGCAAAAATTGCGGGATGCCTCTGGGCAATGCCGATTACACCCCTGTTTCCTCCCATTACAGGCATCAGAGAAAGAAACGGAGGAAATGGCCCTTTGTTCTGCTGATTCTTTTGTTTGTTTTGATTGTCGGAGGAATCATCGGATACAATTATTACATCAGCCTCGTCAAAAAGAATTGTGAACAGGCCACTCAGGAGATTTTTTCTATGGCTCACGAGATGGATTTTTCTTCCGTGGATCCTTCTTATCTTCCGGACGAGCTGAAAGAGAATCCGGACATTCCATCGTTTATTCAGAATCAGTTGGAGCAGCTTCTGGATGAACAGATTTGGGATGAGATTCTGGAAGCCGGAGATATAGAAATTGATGCCGATTCTCTCTGCAATGAGATTATCCGTTCCGCAACTTATGAAATCACCGACATTACAGCTGATTATCGTTCCTGTACGGTTACGGTTCACACAGAAAATATTGATTTTACTCAATTGCCGGAAACATTAACAGAACGTTTTTTTGAGAATCAAAATGAAAATTCTTCTTTATGGAATAATCTGAAAAAACTCTTTTCTTCCATGTTCTCTTCCACTGATGAAGAGGAAGAAGACCTTGCCGAATTATTGTATAAATGGTATGAGGAAGCCCGGGAGACCACACCTAAGACGGAGACCACCGGAACGATTGTTTACGGTATCTCGGATGGTCACTGGACACTTCTCAGTCTGGATGAAGATTTATTGTACAGTTATTATGGAATTCATCCGGATACCTTAAAATAGAAACGGAGATAATATTATGATTTCGAATACAGATTGGCAAAATACCAGATCCATCTTCCATCATCCGAATATTAAACAGAAAAACCGGGCGGTGCCGTACCGCCTGGTTGCTTTTGATCTGGATCGCACAGTTTTAAGAAATGACGGTACCCTGTCTTTTGCAACCCGCTCTGTTCTCCAGACGCTGGTTGAACGAAAGATTCACATTGTCATCGCCTCCGGTCGTCCTTATACTTCCCTTCCGCAGGAATTGTTGGATTTTCCGGGAATTGAATATGCCATCACATCCAATGGAGCTGCTCTGATACGCATTCATCCTTTTGAATATATTGATCAGCTATTTATACCGGCCCAACAGCTTCAGAAACTTGTGCATTCTTACGCTGCACTGTATCCTCTGGAAGTATTCATTTCCGGACAAGGCTATGCCAGCCGGGAATATGTGGAATTCCCCACTTCTTTCGGGGCAAAGGAACAACATATTAATTATGTACAGTCTACCCGGATTCCTGTAGAAAATATGCCGGAGTTCATTTTCCGGCATCAGGATGAAATTGAGAGCATGGACATTCTGGTTCCTTCGGCACAGATCAATCAGGAAATTCGTCAGATTTTATGTCCGAAATATCCGGAACTTCACATCACTTCTTCCAATGATCATATGATTGAAATCTCCCACGGCAATGCAGGAAAAGGGAATCGCCTCATTCATCTGCTTCAATTGCTACATCTCTCTCCGGAAGAATGTATCACCTTTGGAGATGGAGACAATGATGCAGATATGCTTCGCATCTCAGGTCTCGGCATTGCCATGGAAAATGCATCTGAGGCAGCAAAAAAGGCAGCTGCCTGTATCACTCTCTCCAACGAGAACGATGGTGTGGCAGCTGCCTTGAGATTAATTTTCATTACTTAAATATTTATCGATATGTTCAATGGCCTGTGTCTCATCATTGCCATCAGCAATCACAGTAATTTCTTCACCTGCCGGTAAACCCAATGTCATCATTCCCATGATACTCTTTGCGTTTACCCGCTTATTTTCTACCTCTACATAAACCTTGCTCTCATACTGACTGGCTGTCTGAATAAACAAAGCAATCGTACTGGGATC
>JALERO010000040.1 GCA_022764265.1 Eubacterium sp.
TCTTTATCAAATACATGCACTTTCTCTTCATCCAGTGCCAGTCGGATGGTATCATCTGCCTGAACCTCCACATCAGAAGGAATTCTGGCTATCAGATTCTGTCCTTCATAAGTGAAATACAGATAGATTTCAGATCCCATCATTTCTGCCAGAGTCACTTTTGCATCAAGAACTGCAACATCGCCCTCTTCTTCCACGTAAATGTCTTCCGGACGAATTCCCATTACGACTTCCTTGCCGACATATGGAGCAAGAGCTTCGTTTTTCAGCGGAACACGGCATTTTCCGTAAACCAGTTCAAAGCCGTCTGCTGCTTTTTCAACCTTCACAGTAACAAAGTTCATCTGAGGAGAACCGATGAATCCTGCCACAAACATGTTACAAGGAGAATTGTAAAGGTTCTGCGGTGTATCCACCTGCTGAATAATACCATCTTTCATTACAACGATTCTGTCGCCCATGGTCATAGCTTCTGTCTGGTCATGAGTTACATAAACAAATGTAGTCTGAAGACGTTTGTGAAGCTGGGAAATCTGACTTCTCATTTCGGTACGAAGCTTCGCATCCAGATTAGACAGCGGCTCATCCAGAAGGAATACCTTCGGATCACGAACCATCGCTCTTCCCAGAGCAACACGCTGGCGCTGACCACCGGAAAGGGCTTTCGGCTTACGGTCAAGATACGGCTCCAGCTCAAGAATTCGAGCTGCCTCTCTTACTTTCTTATCAATTTCGTCCTTAGGTACCTTGCGAAGTTCAAGGGCAAAGGCCATATTTCTGTATACAGTCATATGTGGGTACAGAGCATAGCTCTGGAATACCATCGCAATATCACGATCCTTCGGCGGTACGTTATTTACCAGACGGTCGCCAATATATAATTCGCCTCCGGTTACATCTTCAAGACCGGCAATCATACGAAGTGTAGTTGATTTACCACAGCCGGAAGGTCCAACCAGAACGATAAACTCTTTATCTTCAATTTCCAGATTCAGATCCGGAACAACGGTCACACCGTTATCATACGTTTTTTCAACGTGTCTAAAGCTAATATTTGCCATATTGATAATCCTCCATTAATGTTTACAGACACTTTCTCCCGGCACAAGATGGAACGGTTCCACCTCATGAACGGCAGGTGCCTCTTCATCGAGACGATTTAATAATATTTCCACACTTTTCAGAGCAATGCTCTCTCTATGCTGACGAATGGTTGTAAGGCGCGGATTCATATAACGACCTATATCGATACCATCAAATCCTACCACAGATATATCTTCCGGAACCCGAAGTCCCCTGTCCTGTATGGCCCGGATCGCACCGATCGCCATCACATCGGAAACCGCAAAGACTGCTGTCATCTCCGGCATTTTATTAAGCAGACGCTCCATGGCCTGATATCCATCGGCAATGGAAAAGTTTGCCGCCTCATACTGCCTTTCTTTATCAAAAGCTATTCCATTTTCCTCAAAAGCTATTTTGCATCCCTCATATCGAGAATAGGCTGCATGGGATAATTCCATATTGCCCCCTAATATTCCGATATGACTATGTCCCATGGACAGCAAATGCTCAATCACATAATGGGCTGCTTCCCGGTCGTTGGTTGTCACACTGGAGAGATTGTCGAAATTAAGTCCTGCTCCGGAGTTGGTGACCAGCACACAAGGCACCTCCACCTCATGAAATCTCTGCTTAAAATAATTCAGATTACTTCCCAGAAACAGAATCCCTTCGGGATGACGTTCCCGACAGATCTGGATGGCCTGTTCTACCTCATTCTCATATTCATCGATATAATAAATGGTACAGGCATGGGCATTTCGTTTGATCAGCCCCTGAAGCTGCTCCACCACTGCCGCAAAAAGCATATTTTGTGTTCCCTTGATAATGATGGCAACACCATCTTTGCTCTGCTTTTTTAAATGTCTGGCATTGCTGTTCAGCCGGAAATGATGTTTCTCCACCACTTCCATGATCCGTTTCTGTGCCTTTTCAGAAACCCCAGGGGAATTATTCAGTGCTCTCGATACGGTTCCGACAGAATATCCGGATTCCCGTGCAATATCTTTAATCGTCATAAGTATTTTCGCCTTTCATTTGCTGTATCTATTTTAACCCTTAACAGCTCCTGCAGCAACTCCCTTGATAATATGTTTCTGACCGGCAAGATAAACGATAATGATCGGGATAACGGTCAGCATAATACTTGCCATCATCGGTCCCATTTCGACTCTTCCGTAGCTTCCGCGGAAATACTGAATCAGCATCGGAATGGTTTTATATTTCTTGATATCAAGAACCAGTGTTGGCAGTAAATAATCGTTCCATACCCACATCGCTTCCAGAATTCCTACGGAAACCATGGTCGGTTTCAGAATCGGAAGAACGATCAGGAAGAAGGTCTGAAGAGGATTACATCCATCAATCATAGATGCCTCTTCGATTTCGAGAGGGATGGATTTCATAAATCCGGCAAACATAAATACGGCCAGACCGGCACCAAAGCCGAGGTAAATTACCCATATATCCCAAGGTGTATTCAGATGTAAGGAGTCGGCAGTCTGCGCCAAAGTAAACATAACCATCTGGAATGGAACTACCATGGAAAATACGAAGAGATAATATAATGCCTGTGTAAATTTATTTTTTACACGGGTAATGAACCATGCACACATGGAACAGCAGATCAGGATTGCTATAACCGAGGTGAGAGTGATAAATAAACTGAACCCAAGGCTCTGCAAAAATCCTTTTGATAACACTGCATCCACATAGTTGGACAGTCCTGCAAAAGTTTCAGCTGTCGGAAGCTTAAAGGCGCTTGCCGTGCTGATTGCTCTCTCCTGTTTCAGAGAGTTTAAAAGGATCATCACGATCGGATACACATATAATAACGAAAGCAGTGTCAAGAGGACAACCCAGATTTTATTGATAAAATTTGCACGTTTTTTCATTATTGCTGTACCTCCTTTGAACGGGTGGCTTTGAGCTGAATTAACGAAATTGCGATTACGATAATACAGAAGATAACAGCCTTCGCCTGTCCAATACCCTTCCACTGCATACCTGCACGTGAATAGAAGGTATTGTAAATATTCAGAGCCAGCATTTCTGTTGCATGATTTGGATCACCGCCGGTCAATGCCAGGTTCTGGTCAAACAGCTTAAAGGAGTTGGTCAGAGTCAGGAATACACAGATCGTAATGGATGGCATAACCATCGGCAGCTTAACGCTGAACAGCGTTCTCAGAGAGGAAGCTCCGTCAATCTGCGCTGCTTCGATCAGGTCATCCGGTACATTCTGAAGTCCTGCAATGTAGATGATCATCATATAACCGATCTGCTGCCAGCACATCAGGATGATCAGACCCCAGTAACCAGCCGGTGAATTCAGAGCCAGCAGAGGCTGTCCAACCAAAGATAATACACAGTTGATCAGAATCTGCCAGATGTAACCGAGAACGATACCACCGATCAGGTTTGGCATGAAGAAAATTGTACGGAAAATATTAGTTCCTTTTAACTTTCTGGTCAGCAGCAATGCAAGACCGAAAGCAATAATATTAATTAAGAGAATGGATACCACTGCAAATGCAACGGTAAACCCAAAAGAATCTTTAAAGGTTGCATCTTTAAAGACCTGAATATAATTAGAAAATCCTACCAGCTTGGCATTGGATACGGTTGTAAACTGACAGAAGGAAAGATACATTCCTTCAAAAAATGGAATGACAAAGCCGATGATAAATGCCACAAGTGTTGGGAGGACGAAGAATGGAGAGTAACGTTTCAGTGCTTTTTCCATAAAAACCTCCTGATTTTGGGTTAAAGAAAGGACAGGCAGGAACCCGCCTGTCCAATCAATAAGGATAATGAAAAATAAATGTATGATTTGTTTGCTATGCTAATATACTGATTTATCAAATATTACTGGTTAGCCAGCTGATATTCGGTTGCCCATCCGTCAACGAATGCGGATTTCACTGCTTCCCAATTGTCATCTGTCTGGTCTGCAGCGTAAGCAGTTAATGCCTGACCTACACCATCTTTCCATTCTTCAGATGGCATTGTGCTGAAGTTCCATGCAACCGGAGTCTTGCCTGCTGCTGTGAGAGCTGCATCCTGTTTTACAAAGATGTTAGCAGATTCCTGAGCGGTATCGAAAGGAATGGTGAAGCCCATGTCGTCTGCCATTGCTTTTGTTCCTTCTTCGGAAGTTACACACCAGTTCATGAAATCAAGTGTAGCCTGGATGTCAGCTTCGTCTGCTGTGCTGTTTACGCACCAGAAGTTCTCTGTGCCGGTACAGATACCCTGATTTGCATCGTCAACACCAAAGTAAATCGGAATCATTTCCAGTTCATCTTCTGCAAATAATCCATCACCTACCAAGTTAGAATATTCCCAGGAACCATTCTGGAAGAATACTGCTTCGCCTGCGAGGAATTCGTTACGGGAATCGTCACCGGTCTTAGCTGCCAGTTCGGAAGGATCAACTGTGCTGTTGTTGATGTAGAGATCCCACATAGCACGGTAGTTGTCTAAATATGTACCTTTGATTGCGTCTGTGCTGTCAATTCCATCTGCCTGATATTCATAGTAGATTGGAAGGTTAGCCAGATGAGTTTTAAATCTCCAGTCAGAGGATCCGTCCATACCAGCGGATGAGAATGCGGAGAATCCGAGCTCTTCAGAACGAGCTGTGATATCTGCTGCAATCTTAGCCAGATCTTCGTTGGACTTGATATCTTCTACAGTGTAGCCTGCTTTTTCAAGAAGAGTTTTGTTCACGATCAGTCCATAGGACTCGATAACGTAAGCGATACCGTCAACTGCGTCGCCATCTTTTAATGCGTAGCTGTCGCTGGTCAGGTGGCTGTAAATATCACTGCCGGATAAGTCATAGCAGTAATCTTTCCAGTTAGCAAGACCAACCGGTCCGTTTACCTGGAATAATGTAGGAGCATCGCTCTTACCCATCTCACTCATAAGAGTAGTTTCATAGTTACCGGAAGCTGCAGTAACCACCTGTACATCTACACCAGTCTGCTCTGTGTAAGATGCTGCCAGTGCCTGCCACTGTTCATCCTGTTCCGGTTTGAAGTTCAGATAGTATACGGAACCTTTTGCTCCACCATCTTCTGCTGCTGTTGAGCTTTCGCCTGAATTACTGCTTCCGCATCCAGCTAACATAGTTGCTGCAAGTGCACCTGCAAGTACCAGGGATAAAAATCTCTTTTTCATAAAAATTCTCCTCCTTTTTTATTTGGCTCCGATTTTGGAAACGTTTCCAATCAACCGGATAAAAATAAGATTTTTATTTATACTCATAATAATCGTTTTTACTTAACAAATCAATAGCTTTTATGCATTTTTTACAAGTTTGACCTTTTGCACAATTTATTAAATAAAAATTGTACAAAAGCACCATTGAAGCACCGTGGGTCGAGACTTGCGAACTACATAGCAATCTGATGCCTGTGTTGTTCATTCCCCCGGAAACGTTTCCATATAGTTGGCAAAACTGGGGGTCGAGAAACTGGGGTCGGAGAAACCGGGGTCGGGACTTGTGAACTTCATAGCAATCCGATGCCTGTGTTGTTCACAAGTCCCGACCCCATTATTTAATACTCAAACACATATCTTTCAAAGGCATTGATAATGGTTGTTTTTCCGTAAGACCGACATCTCTGCTCTCCAGAATTGTAATTAAGGTGCACATGCCCATGAATAAAATATTTCGGTTCATAAGCATCAAGCATATTCCGAAATATCTGAAAGCCCTGATGGGGCAGGTCATCACCGTCTCCCAATCCCCTGGCAGGTGCATGAGATACCAGAATATCGAACCCTTTTTTGCGCATAATCGGCAGTTTCATCCTCCTGACCCGAGTTCGCATTTCTTTCTCCGAATATTGATGTGTCAGATTCGGATGGTAGCGCATGGAGCCTCCCAGCCCCAAAATCCGGATCCCCTGAAACACCTCAATCCGGTCTTCGATGGAAATACAACCTTCCGGGGGTTTTCTGTCATACATTCCGTCATGATTTCCCCGGACATAAAAGACCGGGCCGTGGGCAAAAGTGGCCAGAAAAGAAAGGTATTCCGGATGGAGATCCCCACAGGAAATGATACAGTCGATATCTTTTAATTTGTTTTTATTAAAAAAATCCCAGTAATAAGGCGACACCATATCACTGATCACCAGAATTTTCATTGGTTTCCTCCATTAATTCCCTGCACTGTCACCAGAGGTTTTGCTTTATCCGTCAACTGCCGGATATCCGGCAGCTGTCCGATCACATTTTCTGCCAGCCAGTTCATCGTAATAATCTCTTCCGGCTCCAGTACCTTCTTCTCATCCTTTTGAACAATGCCCTTCTGTGAATACAGCACACCAGAAAAGGGATTAAAGGTATCGGAACGGATCGTTTCTTTCAGCAATTCCACCAGGCGGGCAGTACCGATCGGCAAATATTTGGAGCAGATTACATCAATCACCTCCGCAGACATCCCCCACCAGTAATTTAATCCCTTTGCCTCCCGAGTCTCATCTTCTTTCCAGGCACCGTTGATGATCTTATGAATCATCTGCTCATAAAATTTGCCCCAGTGCCATACAGGCATCGCCAGATTCACCGGATCATTGCCCCGGTCCAGATAAAGTCCGAAATGTCTGGACGCCATTTTCGGAATGATCATATCCTGCCCGGAGATACAAGTAACTTCATTCTTCTGGAACTCTTCAAAGGGATTTCTTCCCCGAAGAGTGGTCCATTCCAGATAAATTTTTGCTCTCGGATTGATCATTTTGGCTCCCAGTGCAAAGGCATTGATATTCGCCGTCATTCCATAAATTGGATAATCTGCAAGATAACCGATTCTTCCGTTCTCCGTCATGGCTCCCGCGATCGCTCCCATAAGAAATTTTGCTTCATACATCCGGGCATAATAGGTTCGTATATATTTGTGGGAAGTATTCAGGGAACAATTCAGAATTTTTACATCGGGATGTTCCATTGCCACATGAAGACTGCCTTTTAAAAGAAGCGGTGAGGTGGTGAAAATGAGCTGATTCCCATCGGAAATACTTTGCTCGAGGATTTTTTCCACCGTATCCTCCGTGGCATTTTCATACGTGGCTGTGACAATCTGCTCCGAAAAAACTTCCTCCAGATGCATTCTTCCCAATTCATGGGCATAGGTCCAGGAAGACGTCTGCGCCGTCTTCTCATGCACAAAAGCCACTTTAAGGACAGAAGTATTGGTCGGGAAAATATGAGGCAGGATCGATCTTTTTTTCTCATGAATTTTCCCTGGCTCCATCTGAAGCTCCGGTATATTTTCAAGCTTCAGCTCCTCCATGGATTTTTTTATCATCTCTTTGAGGGAAGCATAATCAGAATCCAGAAGTTCTCTGTAATCATAGAGATACAGGAGGGTCAAAAATGCATCTCCTATGTTTTTAATCTCTTTGCTTTTTAAAAATCCCAGATAAATTTTTTCAAACTGATAATATAGCGAGCAAAAATCCCGCCGGTCCTCTTCCGTCCAGGATTCATCCGGCCGCTTACCAATCAATCTCTGTACATGTGCATAGGCTCCCTCTTCGGACAGTTCCAGATCATAGATTCCGGATAATCGGTAAAAATCCATAAATTCAAAATATACCTTATTGGCTTTCTCTTCTGACCGGAAAGGCAGAATACGAATTACTTCCGCCATCACAGACACTGCTCCGACACATTTTAAAACACTGACTCTTTTATTGCCCTCCTGTACATAAAACCGATTCATGTACTCGTAGACCTTTATCGGATCACGAATTCCTTCCTCCAGATGCGCCTGGTACAGATGCATCCACTTGCCGGCAAACTCCGAATGTTCTTCCATCACCGGATAGAAGCTGTGGCTGAAAGAAGTACTTCTACCTTCGGTTTTGGTACCGATTACCTTTTCCAGCGGAATCGATACAACGCCCAGATTCATCTCACCGGATATCTCTTCCTCTTTCTCTTTTAAAATGATATCCAGCACCGGAAGAGAATCCTTCTCTTTCTTTCCCAGCTTAAGAAATTTATCATACTGTTCACGAGCTTCCATATTATTTTCAAAAGACATTTTTTCACCTTCCAGTCCGGCAAACAGGGGTCGGGACTTGAAGTCCCGACCCCATTATTCTTATCGTTCTTCAAACGGAATGTAATTTACATGCTTTCCAACATATTTGTAAGCAGGACGAATAATCTTACCGGCATTCAGCAGTTCTTCCAGACGATGTGCACTCCAGCCGGGCATACGTGCAATGGCAAACAGCGGTGTGAACAATTCCTGCGGAATACCAAGCATGGTATACACAAATCCGCTGTAGAAATCCACGTTGGCACAGACGCTCTTGAACACCTTTCTGTGCTCCGGAATCAGACGACCCGCAATCTTTTCCACCAGTTCATAGAGATTAAATTCATCCGTCAACCCCTTTTCCTCTGCAAGGGCTTTGGCAAATTTCTTTAAAATGACCTCACGAGGATCGGACAGAGTATAAACTGCATGACCCATACCGTAGATCAGACCGCTGCGATCGAAGGCCTGTTTATTTAAAATCTTCTGAAGATATGCTGTCACCTCTTCTTCGTTGGTCCAGTCTTCCACATGTGCTTTGATATCGTCAAACATTTTCTGAACTTTCAGGTTCGCTCCACCATGTCTTGGCCCCTTCAGTGATCCAATGGACGCTGCCACAGAAGAAAATGTATCTGTTCCTGACGAGGTTACAACATGAGTGGTAAACGTTGAGTTATTACCACCACCATGCTCTGCATGAAGAATCAGGGCAATGTCAAGAACTCTCGCTTCCAATTCTGTATATTGTCTATCCGGACGCAGCATCAGAAGCATATTTTCTGCGAAGGAAAGCCCCTTCTCCGGGTTGCGGATGAACAAGGTCTCATCCTTACGGAAATGGCGATAAGAATGATAGGAGTAAATCGCAATGAGCGGCAACTTCGCGATCAGATCCAGCGACTGACGCATTACATTTCCCGGGGAAATGTCTTCCGGATTCTCATCATATGTATAGAGAGTCAAAATACATCTCTGCATGGAATTCATGATATTTTCATTGGATGCCTTCATGATCACATCACGGACAAACCGTCCGCTGAGATTCTGAAGGTCAAACATAATCTCCGCAAACACTTCCAGTTCTTCCTTATTTGGCAAACGTCCAAACATTAACAGGTAAATTGTTTCCTCAAAACCATATTTTCTTCCTTTTAAGCCTTTGACCAGATCATACACATTGATTCCCTGATAATAAAGCCTACCCTCAGCAGGAATCTGCCGGCCTTCTATCAGATTGTAAGCACACACATCGGAAATCTCCGTGAGTCCTGTAAGGACACCTTTACCGGCAGAATCACGCAATCCCCGCTTTACATCGTATTCTACATAAAGATTCGGATTGATACGATGATTCTTCATCAACTCATGTTCCAGAGTATCTATTTCTTCTTCCAGCATCTCTGTATTTTCTACATTTGTCATCTCATAATTATTCATATATGTATACCTCCTTTAAGGTCAAGATTATGTTAGTCCAGTGAGGTTTCCTGAATTTTGGCTTCAGAAAAGTCATCTCAGTAGGGGATATCCCTTCCTCAAATGTATTGAACAATAAGGAGGGGCCTATTCGCCTCAGTAGCGAGTTGAAATCCCCTACTGAGATGAGCCTCCGGCGGATAGCAGAGCTGCACATAGGAAGGCAACTTCGTTGCTGTGCAGCTCGCTCACGAATCCTCTCCGAGATTCGCGATTACAATTTTCCTTATATATTACACGACTATGAATAATAATTCAATGCATTTTTCATTTTTCCTCGAATTCATCCAATCTTTTGAATAATAATTACAAATAAATGAATATAATTTACAAAATTAATTCATTGACTAACTGGACTAACGACTAACTGGGGGCGGGACTTGTGAACTTCATAGCAAACCGGAGTCTGTGTTGTTCACAAGTCCCGACCCCGTTATCCCATTAGCACTCGCTGAATCTCCCGTTTCACTTTATCCATATGAATCGGTTTTCCGATATGGCCGTTCATACCGGCATCCATGGCAGCTTTTTTATCTTCTTCGAAAGCATTGGCCGTCATGGCAATGATCGGAATATTGGCGAGGATTGGATTCTCCAGCTGTCTGATGGCTTTTGTCGCCTCAAATCCATTCATATTCGGCATCTGAATATCCATCAGGATACAGTCATAATCTCCAACCTGAGACTTGGATACTTTATCCACTGCAATTCTGCCGTCTTCCGCTTCATCTATAATAAATCCTTCGGATCTCAGCAGTTCCCTCGCAATCTCCCGATTCAACTCATTATCTTCCACAATAAGTACTTTTTTTCCTGCGTAAATTGCATTCTCAGAATCATCTTCAGCCTCAATCAGCATTTCCTCTTTTGATATAACTTCCAATGGAAGATGAATGCAAATCTGCGTTCCTACATCCAGCTTGCTCTTCACCTCAATGGTGCCCTCCATCATGTCCACCAGTTTTTTTACAATGCTGAGCCCCAAACCGGTTCCCTGGATACCGGAGACCGTTGAGGTTCGCTCTCTTTCAAAGGCATCGAAAATACGCGTCAGGAATTCTTCACTCATGCCGATTCCCGTATCTTTGACAATAAACTCATACTCTGCCTTGCCATCCTGCCCCTCACTGATCTGATTGCATTCAAACCAGACCGTTCCGCCTTCCGGTGTGAACTTGCGGGCATTACTCAACAGATTAATCAGAATCTGGTTGATTCTCAGGTCATCACAGAGTACATACGGATTCTGGACATGTACCTTTGTGATAAAAGAAAGCCCGGTATTCTCCATGCCCTCCTCAAACATATCCTTCACGCCATGAATACTCTCAAAAAGGTTTCTTGGTGTAAAATACAGGGAAGTCTTTCCGCTTTCAATTCGTGCCAGATCCAGGACATCATTGATTATTTTTAAAAGAACATCACTGGATCTCTGGATTTTGTGGATATAGTCTCTGACCAGCTCCGGCTGATCTAACTTCTGTTCCGCCATATTGGCAAATCCGATAATCGCATTCATCGGTGTACGAATGTCGTGGGACATATTAAAAAGAAATGTACTTTTCGCTTTACTGGATTCTTCCGCAACCTTCTTTGCCTCCCTCAAAACATTCTGTTTTGCAATTTCTTCTCTTTTTGCATCGGAAATATTTTGCCGGGTAAAAAGGACCTTTGTAGGAATATTCTTTTCCCGTTCCAGACAGATAATACACGCCCGTCGCCATTCATCACATCCTTCGGAAGACTGATATTCATATTTGAGTTCTGTGACGGATTCATTCATATTGGCACGGATATTTTCGGGATTCATAAAACAGCCCATCTGATTTTTGTCTTCTTCTCTCTCTACCGAATCAAGAATATAGTTCTCAAATAATTTATAGTCTCCCTCCGCAGGGATCTTTCCGTGAATCGGAGCTTTATCAAGGATATATCGATAGGTTCTCTCTTCCAGATCCACAAACACAAACCTTTCATAAAGTTTCGGAAGACTCTGAATCACATAATTCATATCACGATTCTCATTGAGCAGTTTTTTATTCTGTTTGTGGTTTGTTATCAGAAGAAACATAATGTAGAGACAGAACAATGCAATCAATGCGGCTTCAAAAATCACACCGGCTTTATTGGCCTCCCAATACATTTGTCCTGTTACCTGGGTAGGAAAGGTCTGAATCAGATACCAGTCATTGCTCTGAAGCTTTGTGACGTAACCATTTCCTTTCTTCCCGTCAATACGATAGGTAAAACCTGTAGCCTGCCCCGTCTGCAGAGCCTTGAGAATTATCTCCCCGTTTTCTTCTCTGCCTTTTTTATCATCCGCAAGATAGCTTTTCAGTTCTTCCGTAAATTTTTCAGACTCACCGTTTTGCGCAATAAGCGATCCATCTGCCATACACAGAAAAGAGGAGGAAGGCACGCCAAAGAAAGAGGATTTCAGCAATTCGCGCATCCGATCATCGGCAAGATAAACGCCACGCAAAACACCTATGATTTCCCCTTTATAGCGAAGCGGTGTATAGAAATTAACCAACAGTTCCGTAGTAATACGCGACTTATCCGTAATGGACATTCCGGTCTTGCCGGCCATTCCTTCCAGAAAATATTCTCTGTCTCTGGCATCCGAGGTTCTTCCATCCGCGGCCATATTATTTCCCGTTTTATCGGTGTAACGAACATAATCAAAATCCGAACTCTCTGTCAGTTCCTGCAGATCCTCCACAGTAACCTCAGGAGACTCCAGCGACTTTCCAAACCAGTATGCCATCATCTCTATATTATCCAACGACTGCAAAAGAACATCGTCAATCCTGGCTGCGGTCTGTGTCGTACTGTCCTGCACATAATTTTCATTCTGACGGAAAATCCTCTCTCTGTTTTGCTGTGCGAACAAGAGAAACAGCAGCACAATAACGCTTACTATAACTGCACATCCTGCAATTTTTTGAATTGTCCTCTGTTTAAAATCAATCATACCTATCCCCTTCTTTACCTGCCTTTCAGAAAGGTAAGAAAAAAAACTGCTGATGCCAGAAGCACAATCATCGGTCCGGTGGCGATATCGGTATAATAAGATAAAATCAGCCCCAAAATACCGCAGAAAACCGCGATCAGCACCGAATATAGATGGTAGCTCCGCATGGAACGGGCAAGATTCCTTGCGGCAGCCGCCGGTAAAATAAGCAAGGCATTGATGATGAGAAGTCCCACCCATTTGATGGAAAGCATGACAATAACAGACATGAGAATGACAAACATATTGTCATACAGCCGTACCGGAATCCCCTTGCTCTTGGCAAGAGATGCGTTAATGCTCACAAAATGCAGTTTATTAAAACAAAATATCCAGAATACACCGGTTAACACAAAGGCAAGTCCGAGACCAATGAGTTCCCGATGGGTAATACTCAGAATATCTCCGATCAGCAATGAATTATATTTAGAAAAATTGCCACCCATGGATAACACCGCCAGGCCGATAGCCAGGCCGCAGGAAGCGAACACACTGATGATCGTCTCCGCTCCGGCTTTGCCTCGATATTTGATCCAGTTCAGAAAAAGGGCAAATACAATCCCGAAAATAATCATGGAAAGGGTGGTGTCACTCATCCCCAATACCACACCGATGGCAATTCCGGTAATCGCCGAATGACCAAGGGCATCGGAGAAGAATGCCATTTTATTGTCAACGATCATGGTTCCCAGTATTCCAAACAGGGGAGTAATCAAAAGTATTGCCAGAAACGCATGGCGAAAAAATTCATATTCAAACATTTAAATCTTACTCCTCCATTCTGTGATAGGTAGTATACCCAAAGGTTTCTTTAAATGCCTGGGTCTTGTATACTTCCTCCGGTCTTCCTTCTTCCACCACATTTTTATCCAGCAAAAGTACCCGGTCAGAATATTCATATACAAAATCCAGATCATGGCTGATCATCAAGATTGACAAATCATACTCTCGTTTCAACTGGTCCAGCAATTCATAAAAATGCATGGTTCCATTGCGGTCGATCCCGGAAATTGGCTCGTCCAGCAAAAGCAGGTTCGGCATCGGGCAGGTGGCAACGGATAACAGTACTCTCTGTAATTCTCCACCAGACAGATCTCCGAGACACTGATCGATGAGATTCTCTGCCTGAAAGCGCTCCAATTCCTTTTGAATCCGCGCATACACTTTTTTATCCTTCCACAGCCAGACCGGTTTTCGGCTGATGCAGGAGGCAAAAAAATCATAAACCGTCGTCGGACTATTTTTGTCAAAAGCCAGATGCTGTGGCACATAGCCGATTTTCAGACGACTTTTATAGCCATTTCTCATATCTTCAAATAAAATTTTCCCTTTATATGGAATCTCTCCCAACAGAGCTTTCATCAGCGTTGATTTACCCGCACCATTTTTCCCGATGATCGTGAGCATTTCCCCACAATACAGGTGGAAATTCACATCCTCGAGAATGTTATTCTGATCCAGGGTCACACTGACATGTTCCACTTTTGTACAGTGATTTCCACATAATTTCGGTTTAATCCGCCGCACGTTTCAATTCCTCCAGATTTTTTCTCATACTATTCAAATAAGCATCTTTTTCGTACTCTCCGCTGACCCCTGAATCCAGCGCATATCGCTCCATGCCGGTCTCCTGCGCCAACAGGTTCGAGATGTTTCCGGAATACTGACTGTCGGACAAGATCACTCCGTTTCCGGCTTCCCGGACCTCATCGATGAGATCTTTGATTTCTTTGGCAGAAAAGCCGCTGTCCTTTTCCACATCCAGCGTTTCCATCACCGGATAACCATATTCTTCTGCCAGATAGACAAAGCTCTCATGCAGAAGTACACATCCCGGCTTCTCTTCTTTTTCTTCGAGCTCTGCATATTCTTCTATCAGCGTATCAATTTTATCTGCATAAGCCATTTCATTGGCCTCATATTCCTCCTGATGATCCGGATCGATCTCCGACAGCGCATCTGCAATATAAGCGATTTCCTTTTTATACAGCTCCATGTTCATCCAGGTATGGGGGTTAACTTCTTCCTCATGATCATGTTCTTCTTCATGGTCATGTTCTTCTCCCTCATGATTATGTTCATGGCCTTCCAGCAGATCACTTTCTTCCAGCCCGTCCATGGCATAAATGATATTCAGATGCGGATACGCCTCCAGCACATCTCCCAGGAAGTCTTCCATTCCCCCGCCATTGGCCAGAAAAACGTCGGCTCCTTCCAGACAGACAAGGTCTCTGGGGCGAAGCTGATAGTCATGCAGACATCCGGTCTGCGGCTCCGCCATATTATCAATCTCCACTCCGGAAATGCCATCCGCCAGATTCATCATCATGATATAGAGCGGATAAAAGGATGTAACGATCTTAACCGTCTCCTCCGAATCATCGGCGTTCCGATTTTGTACACCGCAACCGGACAATGGAAGAAGTGACAGCACACAAAGCATACAAAGGACAATCCTTAATCGCTTTGTAATACCGGATATTCTATTTTTTTGTTTGATTCTTTTTCTTTTCTTCATGAATTATACCGATTCCACAGACCTTGTAATTGCTGTACCGTCTCACACACAGGCAGTCCTACTACATTATAATAATCCCCATGAATTCCGGAGATAAACACCGCTGCTTTTCCCTGTATGCCATAAGCCCCCGCCTTATCCATCGGCTCTCCGGTTGCCACATAATCGGCGATCTCCCGATCGGACATCGGGCGCATGGTAACATCGGTACACACATGAAAGCTCTGGCTGGCAGTAAGTTTTCCATCTTTGATCAGGAAAAGAGAAACACCGGTATAGACCTGATGGGTTCTTCCAGATAATTCCTTCAACATTTCAACGGCACCCTGCTCCCCATTGGGTTTTCCTAGAACCTCTCTGTCCAGTACCACGACGGTATCGGCTCCGATCACCGTACACGCTTGTTCCTGCAAATGTTTCCTCGCCACCGCATCGGCTTTGCGGAAAGATAATTGTTCCACCAGCTCTCCCGGATCATCGGCCTGAATATTTTCATCTGCGTCGCTGACTTCTATCTCAAATTCATATCCGGCCTGTTCCAGAAGTTCTCTTCTTCGGGGTGAGCCGGATGCCAAAATAATCTTCATAAAATGACTCCTCTCAAAAAGTATCCCTTTTATGATATACTATCCGCCGAATTGAGTCAACATTTCAGAAGGATTCCCCCGCTTCAAGCGCGCAGAACACTAAGCGGCGGGTAATTCATACTTTTTCTAAAATCGCTCTCGCTCGGCGAATCTGCTCCCCATCGGTTCGATATATTTCAAATTCACTGATTCCCGGCAGTCCCATATTGACTCTCGGATTTCTCCAGGTCATCTCACTGTCCAGCACCTTTTTCCCGGACATATGAAAATGTCTTGCCGGCATATCGTGAAGTAATTGCTCCATCACTTCCGCATTCACACCGGCACCGATTAAAATATCGACACCTTTCGGTGCTTCCTGTATCAGTTTCGCCAGCAGTTCTTTTCCCTCCATACAGCTTGCCTCCTGCCCGGAAGTGAGAATCGTGTCAATCCCCAGCTCCGCCGCCTGCTCAAGAATCTCCAACGGATTCCGGCACACATCAAAGGCTCTGTGCAGAGTCACATGACAGGAATCGGCGGCCTGAATCATCTCTTTCATTTGCGGCAATGCCAGGGTTCCATCCGTATTCAGCGCTCCTATGACCACTCCGTGCGCTCCTTCTGCCGCAAAGCTTTCAATCTCCCTGCACATAATGTTCATCTCATGCTCTGTATAATGAAAATCTCCAAATCGCGGTCGAATCAGTACATTTACATCCACTCCAGTACAACGGCGCACCTTCCGGTACAATTCCAGGCTGGGAGTGGTTCCGCCAATGACCAGATTACCGCATAGTTCCAGACGGGTCGCTCCATTCTCAGCGGCAATGATCGCCGACTCCACGCTATCCACACAAACCTCTAATGTAAACCCTCGTGCCATAACTTTTCCTCCTGACTATATTACCAACGTTTTCTTAACTATAATATAAATGGGGTCTTATTTTCAATCTTTACTTTCACCCTTGACAAATCTATCTCTATAAATTAATATTAAATCAATCTTTGTAATTACAATATTACATTATGAGAAAAGGGGGGCGTATTTATGGAACTATTCAACGAAAACCTTATTGATAAAAATTCTGCCATCCCATTATATTTTCAGCTGTATTCCTACATTGAGAAGCTGATTAAAGATGGCACCTATAAAGAGGGAGATAAACTTCCCCCGGAAGAAGAACTGGTGGAGACGCTGGGAATCAGCCGTCCGACTATCCGTCAGGCTTACAAAGAACTGGCAGCGAAAGGATATGTTAAAAGGCAGCGTTCCCGCGGAACCATCGTTACCAGACCGAAGGTCTTTCACAAATTTCTTACCGAACTGACCACATTCCATAAAGAGCTGGGATCTGAGGGTACTGTCAGGACAAAGGTCTTAAAGTTTGAGAAGTGCTCGAATCCCGAAATCGCCAAAATATTAAATACCGATGATTTAATCTGCCTGATTCGACTGCGTTACAGTAACGATATCCCAATCGTTTATCTGGAAACCTGGCTGCCCTATGAGCCGTGCCGATCTCTTCTCCGGCATGATATGGAGAAAGAATCCTTATATGAGACACTGGAGTCCATCGGCCATCCGGTTCAAACTGTCCGAAGGCATTTGAAAGCGGAAAAAGCCACCGGAATAATCGCAGATTATCTCGAACTGGATGAAAATGAGCCGATCATGTTCAGCAAAACCCTTGGGAAAGATCCTGCTGATCGCCCGGTTGAATATTCCATTGCCAGCTATAACGGCGCATATGCCGATTTTCAGATTGACTTGCAGTTGAAATAATTCGATGTGACATAAAAGGAGATTACGATAATAATGAATAGCAAAACTATAACAAGAGAACAATTAGCCGGTATGTTCGATCATACCTTATTAAAAGCCTATGCAACCAAAGAAGACTTCCGCAAACTCTGTGACGAAGCAAAGGAATTAAATACCGCCATGGTAGCAATCAATTCCTCTCCCGTTAAATGGTGTAAAGAATTTCTGTCCGGAACATCCATTCACGTGGGAGCCGCCATTTCCTTCCCTCTGGGACAGACTCCCATTGCAATCAAAGTGGCTGAAACGGAAAAAGCCATCGAAGATGGTGCTGATGAAATCGATTATGTGATAAACATCGGAGAATTAAAAGGTGGCAATCTCGCCTATATTGAAGAAGAAATGCAGCAGATGGTCGCGGTCTGCCGGGAACACAAGGTATTAATCAAAGTCATTTTCGAGAACTGCTATCTCACCAAGGAAGAAATCAAAGCCGTCGCCGAAATCGCAAAAAAAGTAAAACCGGACTTCATCAAAACCAGCACCGGCTTCGGTACTTCCGGCGCCACCGTGGAGGATGTCCGCCTGATGAAAGAAACCGTTGGCTCCGAAGTGCAGGTGAAAGCGGCAGGAGGCATCCGCGACTGGGAAACCTGCGCTGCCATGATCGATGCCGGAGCAACCCGCATCGGAACCAGTTCCTCCATCAAAATTCTGGAAGGATGGGATAAGGCGCATATATAATAAAAGAAATCCGCCACATAACATAGAGTGAAGAATGTTATGTGGGCGGATTTCTTTATGGTTGAATCCCAAGGCTGCGCTCTATGCGCCATCCTTTTACAGATTTGAGTATCCCATTAATGACAGGTCTACTTCTCTCGCACAGTCACGTCCTTCCCTGATTGCCCATACAACCAGGGACTGTCCTCTGTGCATATCACCTGCAGTGAAGACGTTTTCTACATTTGTTTTGTAGGAGCCGGCTTCTGTTTTTACGTTGGTTCTTTCATTGGTCTTTACACCAAAGGCTTTGGTTACATAAGGCTGGCTTCCGAGGAATCCTGCTGCAATCAGTACCAGATCCACAGGCACCTCGTACTCACTTCCGGCAACCTCTGCCATGATGTTGCGACCAGCTTTTTTGTCAAATTTGCTTTCCAGTTTCACCAGTTTTGCCTTGCAGACTTCACCCTGCTCATTGGCAATAAATTCCTTGACGGTTGTCTGATAAACCCGAGGGTCTTTTCCGAATACGGCAATGGCTTCTTCCTGACCGTAGTCGGTCTTGCAGACACGAGGCCATTCCGGCCACGGATTATCCGGCTGTCTTTCATCCGGTAATTTCGGCATCATTTCCAGCTGAATGAGGCTCTTGCAGCCCAGACGGATGGAGGTTCCCACACAGTCGTTACCGGTATCACCACCACCGATTACCATCACATTTTTTCCCTTGGCATCGATGTATTTTTTATCGGCAAAGTTGGAATCCAGCAGACTCTTAGTAGCTGCCTTCAGGTAGTCTACCGCGAAATAGATTCCTTTGCTTCTTCTTCCCGGCACCTTCAGATCACGCGGATTGGAAGCACCGCAGCAAAGAACGATCGCATCATATTCCTTTTTGAGGTCTGTGGCCTTCACATCAACTCCCACGTTGACATTTGTCTTGAACACAACACCTTCTTCTTTCATGATATTGACTTTTCGGTCGATGTACTCTTTTTCCAGCTTCATGTTTGGAATACCGTACATCAACAGACCACCGATTCGATCGGAGCGCTCATAGACAGTCACAGAGTGTCCGCGCATGTTCAGATAATGAGCCACGGAAAGTCCCGATGGTCCGGAACCGATCACTGCCACTTTTTTGCCGGTTCTTGCAGCCGGCGGCTCCGGCTTTGCAAGACCTCGTTCATAAGCCCTCTCGATGATACTTAATTCTTTTTCTTTGATGTTGATCGGATCACCGTTAATGTTACAGGTACATCCCACCTCGCAAGGGTGCGGACAGACGCGTCCGGTAAATTCCGGAAATGGATTGGTTTTTCTCAGTCGATAAAAGGCCTCATCCCAGTTTCCGTTATAGGTGGCATCGTTCCATTCCGGAATCAGATTGTTTAAAGGACATCCGGTTACCATTCCTTTGATCAAAATTCCTGACTGACAGAACGGCACACCGCAGTTCATACATCTTGCTCCCTGAATCTCCTGTTCTTTTCTGGACAGGGGAGTGTGAAATTCATTAAAGTGTTTAATTCTCTTTAAAGGCGCTTCACCGACGCTTTCTTTTCTTTCAAATTCTAAAAATCCAGTTGGTTTTCCCATAGCGCTCCCCTCCTATCCTCTCTTAATCTCATAAAATGCTTCAATCTGTGCCTGTTCGAGACTCAATCCTTTTCCTTCCATCTCGGAAATCTTCATGAGAACTTTCTTATAGTCATGAGGAATGATTTTCTTGAATTTCGGCAAGTATTCACTGAAGTTATTTAAAATTTCTTTTCCTTTTACGGAATTGGTATAAGCTACATGGGCTGTGATCATGTCTTTGATTTCCATAACATCATATTTAGATACCACCGGCTCTGAGGAAACCATTTCTTTGTTCAATCTCAGATACAGATCACTGTCTTCATCAAGTACGTAAGCAACACCGCCGCTCATTCCGGCTGCGAAGTTCTTTCCGGTCTTACCGATGATCAGAACCTTACCTCCTGTCATATATTCACAACCGTGGTCACCGACACCTTCGACAACCGCCGTTGCACCGGAGTTACGAACGCAGAAACGTTCTCCCGCAACACCGTTGATATATGCCTGGCCGCTGGTTGCTCCATAAAGGGCTACGTTACCGATGATGATATTCTCATCTTCTTTATATTTAATTCCCTTCGGAGGATAGACCACCAGCTTACCGCCGGATAAGCCTTTTCCGAAATAGTCATTGCTGTCACCGACCAGCTCCAGTGTCAGACCGTTTGGAATAAATGCGCCAAAGCTCTGTCCTCCTGCTCCGGTACATTGTACAGTAAATGTATCATCTTCCAGAGTATTGTAATATCTCTTGGTGATTTCTGAACCGAAAATAGTACCGAAGGAACGGTCTGTATTGCCCACATCAATGGAAATACTTCTCTTCTGTTTTTTCTCCAGTGCTGTTTTGAGCTTTGTCATGAGCACTTTTTCATCCAACGTTTTTTCCAGTTCAAAGTTAAATTCATTTTTCTTGTTATAGCAGATTGGACGATTCTTATCCACAAATGGATTATCCAGGATACAGGACAAATCCAGATGATATTTTTTGGCAGTTGGGCGTTCTTTCAGCAGATCCGTGCGTCCTACCAGCTCGTCGACGGTGCGGACACCCAGTTTTGCCATGTATTCTCTCAGTTCCTGTGCAATAAATTTCATGTAATTTACCACATATTCCGGTTTTCCTTTGAACCGTTTTCTCAGTTCCGGATTCTGGGTTGCAACACCTACCGGACAGGTATCCAGATTACATACTCGCATCATGACACATCCCATGGTGATCAGCGGGCCGGTTGCAAATCCGAATTCTTCTGCTCCAAGAGCCGCTGCCATGGCAACATCCCGGCCGCTCATGAGCTTACCGTCGGTCTCGATGATAACCTTGTTACGAAGATTGTTTCGAATCAGCGTCTGATGGGTTTCTGCCAGACCCAGTTCCCACGGAAGACCGGCATTATGGATGGAGCTTCTCGGTGCAGCACCGGTTCCTCCATCGTATCCGGAAATGAGGATAACCTGTGCACCGGCTTTGGCAACACCCGCTGCGACGGTTCCCACACCGGCTTCGGATACCAGTTTTACGGAAATACGTGCATCTTTATTTGCATTTTTTAAATCATAGATCAGCTGTGCCAAGTCCTCGATACTGTAAATATCATGGTGCGGTGGCGGTGAAATTAATCCCACACCAGGGGTGGAATGTCTGGTCTTCGCTACCCACGGATAAACCTTTCCGCCCGGCAAGTGTCCACCTTCACCCGGTTTTGCTCCCTGAGCCATCTTAATCTGAATTTCTTTTGCGCTGACTAAGTAACGGCTGGTGACACCGAAACGTCCGGATGCCACCTGTTTGATGGCAGAACATTTATTGAGTCCATCCGGTCCGACAGTCAATCGTTCCAGGTCCTCTCCACCTTCACCGGAATTGGATTTTCCGTGAATCATGTTCATGGCGATTGCCAGCGTCTCATGGGCTTCCTTGGAAATGGAACCATAGCTCATCGCTCCGGTTTTAAATCGTTTTACGATGGAATCCACCGGTTCGACTTCCTCAATCGGAATGCCTTTCTCCGGATAATTGAAATCAAGCAAACCACGGAGGCTCACCGGATCCTCTTCTTTATTGATTAATTTTGTATATTCCTTAAAGGTCTCATAATTTCCTGTCCATGTTGCGGACTGCAAAGTATGAATGGTCAGCGGATTGTAGAGATGTTCTTCCTTGCCGCTGCGGTACTGATGGCTTCCCTCGCTGTCCAGAGTCAAATCATTGGTCAATCCCAGCACGTCAAAGGCTTTGGAATGATGGGCATCCACATCTTCTGCAATATCCTGTAATGTGATACCACCCACACGGCTTACGGTATTGGTAAAGTATTTGTCAATGACTTCTTTGCTAATACCGATTGCCTCAAAAATCTGGGACCCCTGATAGGACTGCAGGGTGGAAATACCCATCTTGGATGCTATTTTGACGATACCGTGCAATACTGCGTTATTGTAATCATTGACTGCAGCATAATAATCTTTTTTCAGCAGGCCATCCTGGATGAGCTTTTTGATTCCGAACTGTGCCATGTAAGGGTTAATTGCACAGGCACCGTAGCCAAGGAGGGTTGCGAAATGATGTACTTCTCTTGGTTCTCCACTTTCCAGAATGATTTTTACCGATGTACTCTTCTTTGTCTGAATCAGATGCTGATGGACCGCGGAAACTGCCAGCAGAGACGGAATTGCCACGTGGTTTTCATCCACGCCACGGTCTGTCAGAATGACAACGGTCGCACCATTTTTATGAGCCTGATCCACTGCGATACATAAATGCTGAATCGCTTTTTCCAAATCCGTTCCTTTGTAGTAGGTAATCGGAACATCTTTGGTTACAATATTATGGATTTTGGCATGACGAATTTTTAATAAGTCCGTGTTGGTCAAAATCGGATTATTTACTTTTAATACGCGACAGTTTTCTGCTTTTTCTTCCAGAATATTTCCTTCATCTCCAATGTAGATGGCGGTGGAGGTGACGATTTCCTCACGAATCGCATCAATCGGAGGGTTGGTAACCTGTGCGAATAATTGTTTGAAATAGTTAAACAACGGCTGATGTCTCTTGGAAAGCACTGCCAGCGGAACATCGGTTCCCATGGCGCCAATGGCTTCGCTTCCGTTCAATGCCATCGGTAAAATCGATGTTTTTAAATCTTCATACGTATATCCGAAGGCTTTCATCAGTCGATTATTTTCTGTATAGCCATATTCTTCCACTGCCACATTCGGAATCTTAAGATCTGTCAAATGTACCAGATTATTGGAGAGCCATTCACCATAAGGCTGTTTCTTCACATAAGAATCTTTCAGAACCTCATCATCAATCAGTTCTCCTTTTACGGTATCTACCAGAAGCATTTTTCCAGGATGAAGTCTTTCTTTCTTCACGATATGGGTAGGATCAAAATCCATAACACCGACTTCAGAGGAAAGAATCAGCTGATCGTCATCGGTGATATAGTAACGGGAAGGACGAAGTCCGTTTCTGTCAAGAACCGCTCCCATAATATCTCCGTCTGAGAACAGAATGGAAGCCGGACCATCCCAAGGTTCCATCATGGTTGCATAATACTGATAGAAATCTCTCTTTTCTCTGCTCATGCTCTCATTGTTCTGCCATGGTTCCGGAATCAGAATCATGATAGCCAGCGGTAAAGGCATGCCGCTCATCACCAGAAATTCCAGTGTATTATCCAGACGGGCGGAGTCAGAACCGTTCGGATCTACTACCGGTGTCAGCTTGATCATCTCATCCTTCAGATAATCGGATTCCATCTTTTCTTCCC
>JALERO010000042.1 GCA_022764265.1 Eubacterium sp.
TACTGTAAGAGTCGCATCGGTGTGAGAGATACGCTGGTGGAGATTCTCGGAGGATTAACCCTCCTGTTTTGTATGTATAAATATGAAAGAACGGAAATGGCATTGACGGTCTTTGCTTTTTACGGAATTTTGACCGTCGTTACCTTTCTTGATATAGATACCATGGAGATTGCAGATGGATGTCATCTGGCCATGGTCTTGTTGGCGTTAATCTCATGGTTTACCATGACGGGACCAGGAATGGCGGAGAGACTGGTGGGAGCCTTCTGTGTGAGCGTTCCCATGCTGGTGCTGACGATGCTGATTCCCGGGGCATTTGGCGGGGGAGACATTAAACTGATGGCTGCCTGTGGGCTCTTTCTGGGGTGGAAATGTACGTTAGTCTCCACATTTCTTGGATTTCTATTCGGTGGTGTCTGGGCAGTCGGACTGCTGCTCACCGGGAAGGCAGAAAGAAAAGAGCATTTTGCTTTCGGCCCGTTCCTTTGCCTGGGCATGGGAATCGGATTGATTTACGGACAGACTTTAATCAACTGGTATATTGGATTATTTTAACTGGCGGGAGGAACGACATGGCCACGTATAAATATATAGCACAGACAATTGAAGGGAAAAAAGTGCGCGGCACCATGGAGGCCGCCAATATGGAGGAACTCCATCAGAATCTGAAAGATGGACATCTGTTTTTGATCTCCGCAAAAGAGAAAAAAGATAGAAGAAATACCAAAAGACCTTTTAAAGCCAGAGTACTGGCGGACTTTTCGAGGCAGTTATCCACTCTGGTAGGTGCAGGAGTGACGCTGGTGCGGGCTTTGAACATCATTGCCAGAGAGGAATCCGTCAAACCGAGAGAGAGGGCGGTTTATGAGGATATGTTGGCGAAGATTCGGCAGGGTATTTCCCTATCGGAAGCCATGGAAGCGCAGGGAGGAGTTTTTCCGGATCTGATGATTCATATGTACCGCTCGGCAGAGACCGGAGGGAATCTGGAACAGGTATCTCTGAAGATGGCAGAATTATATGAAAAAGAACATCGCCTTCAGGGGAAGATTTCTTCTGCGTTGATATATCCGAAGATTCTTACGGTTATGATCGTGGCGGTTATTTTGATTCTGACCAAGTTTGTTCTGCCGAAATTTCAGGAGCTATTTGATCAGATGGAGCAGCTTCCGCTGTCAACCCGGATTCTGTATGGTCTTAGCGGAGTGATGCAAAAATACTGGTATGTGGTACTGATCGCATTTCTGGTATTGTGGATTGGCTGGAAGGCACTACTTAGGATATCAACTGTCAAGATTCAATGGAACAAAATACTTCTTCACCTGCCGGTAATCGGGAAATTACAGAAGGTGATCTGTACCTCCCGTTTTGCCAGAACCCTGAGTTCTCTGTATTCAGCCGGAATTCCTATTATGACGGCACTGGAAATTGCCAGAAAAACCTCAGGTAACGAATATATTGATGACCAGTTTGATCAGGTGATCACCCACGTAAAAGCGGGCAATAATCTGAGTGATGGTTTGCAGATGATAGATGGTTTTGTGATGAAACTGCCCGATGCCATCCGTGTGGGGGAGGAGACAGGAAGCCTTGACAAGATGCTGCTGTCCATTGCAGATTCCCTGGAATTTGATGCGGATATCGCCATCAACAAGATGGTATCTCTTGTGGAGCCGGTGATGCTGATCGTGATGGGAGTCATTGTAGCCTTTGTGATGGTTGCGGTATTTAGTGCACTGTATGGTTCCTATGATGCACTTTCGAATATGAGCTGAGAAGGAGTAGAAGTAGAATGCTGATCTTATATATGTCAAATCGATATGTTCGGGTTGTGGAGGGAGAGCAGACCGGCAGCCGGATTTATGTCAGAGCAGTTTATGAAGAAGAAGACTGGAATGGTTGTATTTTAAATGGTACAATAACAGATGAAGATACATTTATACAATTGATTGAAAAAATCTGGGCGAAATATGACATTTCCTCCCGCGATATTCATCTGGTGATTGACAGTACTCAGTTTAATCAAAAGATTATGGAGATGCCGATCCTGAAACCAAAGCAAATGCAGGAATATATCCAGAGGGAATTTGCAAATGTGGGACGAATCATGGATCCGGTGTATCAGTTTTTTACCATTGGAGAGCCGGATAAAAAAACAAAGCAGGTAAGCGTTTTTGCCATGAAGGCAGAAGGGCAGTTTCTGAGAGATTACGTGGAATTATTTTCCGGAGCGGGATTTCATGTGGAGACTGTGCAGAGTGCCAGAGGTGCGGCGGTTCATCTGCTGGATTTCATGAAGCTGGTGGAGAGTGGAAACGGTATTATACAGTTCGTGGATAACATGGTTTTGATGAACTTCCTGGTTGCGGAAGGGAAAATTATTTTTTCAGACAGGGTAAGATTATTTTCGGATCCGGGAACCCTGGATTATGTGATGGAAATCTCCCATTCGGTTAACAACATTTTGCAGTTTGCCCATACGCAGAACCTGCAGCAAGCCGTCCGAGATGTGATGATCGGGGGTCTGTCGGAACAAGATTATCAGATGTATACGGAAGTTCTGGAAGGAATCAATCCGGATTTAGTTATAAATATTTTGACTGCCGGCAATAATATTCGTTTTGACAGTCATATTCAGGCAGAATTTCATTCCTGTGCAGTGGCTGTCGGAGGACTGCTGGAGGAAAGGGAAAAAAGAGGATCTCTTGTACATAAAGTGATGAATTCCGAAAAGGAGAAGAAAAACAGAGAGAAGAGGAGAAAACTTCTTCCTGTTGCTGCCCTCGCGGCTGTGATGTTTGTGGCAGTCTCCGTGGTGGGAATTCGGATATTATATTTAAATATAAAGCTGAAACAGGTGCAGGCATTTAATACCAGAGAGGATGTGGTGGAGTCCTGCCGGATTTATGATGAGACAAAAATCGAGCGGGATGCATCTTTGGAATTTGGGAATTCAATGGAGCAATTAACCGGCCGCATACTGGATTATCCGAGGGTGGACAGCGAGACAGAACAGATCGTTGCTGCCTGTGCGGTGAACAATATGGTTGAGGTGGAGATCAGCAGCTATAATGCTGACGGCGGAACTTTGAGCTTTGATACCAGTGCTGACCGGGTGGAGCGAATCCATCAGTTTGCCGATCAGCTCCGCCAGAGAGATATATTTGCAGCCGTGCGTTATACGGGATATACACAGGATTCGGATGGAAACTGGAGCGTAAAGGTAAATTGTACTATGGCAGACAGACAGGAGGATTAGGATGAAGATTACATTGACACCAAGAGATAAAAAACTGTTGGTCGGACTGGCTGTATTCCTCCTGATCGTCGGTGTCGGCTTCGGTATATTATACCCTATGAAAAAGGCAGAGAAGCGACTCTCAGAGGAACTAAAGACGGAGAAAGCCATCATGGACGAAAACCAGCGGAAAATTAATGAGCTGGATATTATGAAATTAGACAGGGAGCAGGCAGGAGCCCGTCTTTCAAGTCTTTCGGAAAATTATTTTCCGGTGATGACCAGTATGGAAGCGGAAAATATGATGACCCGACTTGCCCTTGATAAGGGTGTTATCATGAAGGATATTGATATTAATATGCCGGAGACCGGAGAGTATGCGAACCTGCCGGATTACAGCAAAATGCTGAGGGGAGACAGCACCGGAGAGGGAGAGCAGGAAGACAGTGAGGAGGATTCTGCTTTTTACGGACTTTATCGGGTTGAGGTGAAAATGAGCATGACCGGAAGTCGAAGTAAACTTCAGGCTGTGCTGGATGCCTGTCAGGAGAAAGAACCGAAGATGCAGGTGGATGAAATTCTCTGGCAGAGAAGTAGTGCAGAGAAAGACGGAGAATATACCCTCGCCATCAAGGTTTCTGTCTATATGGCAGAGAATCTGGAGCAATATATGGACGGTGAAAGAGGACAGCAGCAATGAAAGAAAATATCAGAACATTACGACTTGGAGATATTTTAAAAGAATCCGGTTATGTGACGGAGGAACAGATCGAGGAAGCCATTGTTTATCAGAAATCCCACCGGGGAACCAGAATCGGAACTGCTCTGATTGAACTGGGATTCTTGGATGAACCAAAGCTTCTGCATGCTTTGGGCAAAAGGTTGAACTATCCGGTCATCGATCTCTCTTCGGTGGATGTGCAGATTGGTGCAGTGGAGAAGGTGCCACGTTCTCTTGCCGAGAAATATGGGATGATTGCCCTGGAAGAAAGAGAAGGAGTTTTGATTCTTGCGGTAAATGATCCGCTGAATTTCTATGGGATTGAAGATATCCGTCAGGTGACGGGGATGCAGCTTCAGATTTGTCTCACGACACAGAAGGCAATTGCCCGTGCCATCAATTATTATTATGCGGAAGTAGGTGCCAAGCAGGCAGCTGAGACTGCCAATTTAAGTTTTCAACAGGAAGAAGAGGTGGAGCTTGAGGAGGATGGAAATGACGATACTCCAATCATTAATCTCCTAAACCGTCTGATCAACCGGGCCTACAATACCAATACCTCTGATATTCACATTGAGCCCTTTGAGAATAAAACCATGGTCCGGCTTCGAATTGACGGAGTTTTGGTGGACTATGTTACGTTACAGAAAAGCCTTCATTCCTCATTGATCGCCAGAATAAAAATTCTGGGCAGCATGGATATTGCGGAGAGACGAATCCCGCAGGACGGCCATTTCCGTATGAAGATAGAAGGCGATAATATTAATATTCGTGTTTCCGTGATCCCGACGGTATTTGGGGAAAAGGCAGTGCTGAGACTTCTTGCCGGAAATATGCCGATCGATCACGCCGGAAGCTTTGGAATGCAGGAAGAGGACTGTGAGAAGTTGAATAAAATGTTGCAGTCACCCAACGGAATCATATACTTTACCGGTCCCACCGGTTCCGGTAAGACGACAACACTCTATATGATACTGGAGGAACTTTCAAAACGCCTGGTAAACATTTCGACGATTGAAGATCCGGTGGAGAAAAATCTTGCCCGGATCAATCAGATGCAGGTCAATAATCAGTCAGGGCTCACCTTTGAAGTGGGGCTTCGTGCATTGCTCCGACAGGACCCCGACATTATTATGGTAGGGGAGACCCGCGATACGGAAACCGCAATGATCTCTTCCAGAGCGGCCATAACAGGACATCTGGTGTTATCCACTCTGCATACTTCCGATGCAGTATCCTCTGTGGCAAGATTGGAAGATATGGGTCTGGAACCATACATTGTATCCAATTCTCTGGTGGGGGTCATCGCCCAGAGACTGATGCGGAAGGTCTGTCCGGAATGTGCCGAGGCGTCGGAACCGACAGAGGAGGAGAGAAGAATTCTCCATCCGGGAATAAAAAGAATCCGGCGGGCAAAGGGTTGTCCTATGTGCAATAATACCGGATACAGAGGCCGGGTAGCGATTCATGAGATATTTCTGGTGGATAAAGAGATTCGACGGATGATCAGCCAGGGTGTCCCTGAGGAGGAGATTCGGCGTTACGCACTAGAAGAGCAGCATATGAGAACGTTGAAGGAATACGGAATTGAGATGGTGGAGCAAGGACTTTCCACCATGGAAGAAATGAAAAAAGTAGCCTATTACGAAGAATAGATGCGGGAGAGACAAGATGACAGATATGGAAAAAATCATCGAGGCGGCTCGGGAAATGCGAGCTTCCGATATTCATATGACAGAAGGAAATGAGATTCTGTTCCGTGTGGATGGGCGTCTGGTAAAGGCACCATTACAGCCATCAGAGCAGCAAACCCGGGAGATGATTCTCGGAATGCTGGAAGAGGGAGAACAAAATCGGCTGTTTGGCGGAGAAGATATCGATATTTCTCTTCAGACGGATCAGGGCAGGCGTCTCAGAGTAAATGTGTTCCGGCAGCAGAAAAAGCTGGCGGCAACTCTCCGGCTCTTTCCTGACCGGATTCCATCTCTCCAGGAATTAAGTCTGCCGGAAAAGATTGGAGAACTGACGGAGGAACCAAGGGGGTTGATTCTGGTCACCGGACCCACCGGCAGCGGCAAATCAACAACTCTGGCAGCGATGATTGAGCAGATGAACCGGAGCAGGCCCCTTCATATTATTACGATCGAAGATCCCATTGAATATGTCTATGAAGGGAAAAAAGCATTGATTCATCAGCGGGAGATCGGGCAGGATGTACCCAACTTCTCACAGGCCCTCCGCAGCTCTCTTCGTGAGGATCCGGATATCATTCTGGTAGGAGAGATGAGAGATTATGAGACCATTTCGGCTGCCCTGACTGCAGCGGAAACGGGACATCTTGTATTGTCCACGCTCCATACCACCGGAACCGCCCAGACAGTAGACCGTATTATCGATGCCTGTCCGGCGGGCAGTCAGAATCAGATTCGAACACAGCTTTCCGGCGTGTTGAAGGGGGTCATCACCCAATGTCTCATGCCTCTTCGGGGCGGTGTCGGGAGAATTGCCGGAACAGAAATACTGCTGGGAACCGATGCTATCTGCAACATGATCCGGGAAAATAAAACCCATCAGATGCAGAGTGTGCTACAGTCCGGTGCGGCGGCAGGAATGCACACTTTGAACATGGATCTTATGCGGCTGGTAAGACAGCAGAAAATTACCATGCAGACAGCTATGAATTATACCAATGACCGGAAGGATCTGGAACAGTATATCTAAGGAAAGTAGAAGCGTATATGAGGGATAGAAGCAGTTGGGAAAACAACAGAAGAAAGGGCTTTACCACCGTTGAGGTGATCGTTGTGATGGTGTTGGTGCTGATCATGGCCGGCGGACTGATTCTTGGAATTATCAAGTGGGTGGACTGGACAAATTTCAAGAGACAGAATGAGTATGCCAGGACCTTATTTGTGGCAGCAGAGAATCAACTGACGGAATATGCCCAGAGCGGCCAGCTGGAAGAACTGTCTGAAAAGCTGGAAAATGCCCGCACCATTGATGATCTGATTGAGAGTGGAGAACTCACGGGACAGCAGGGGCAGGTATATTCGCTGAAAGATATCTGGCCGGAGAGCCGGAATAAGGGAGCCAACGCCCATCGATATCAGGGAGATATCGTGAGTGTCATCGTTACGCCAGAAGACTATGTCCTCTATATGCAAGATAAATCAGAAGAAACTGATTTGCTGGAACAAGAAAAAACTGCCATTTACGATCTGATCTATTCTTATTTGTATGACCCTGCCATTTTGAAGGCGACTGTCTGTATTGAGCTGGCACCGGAGGAGGGACAGGTCTTTTCTGTTTTATACAGTGATAAGAAGACAAATTTCACTTATGGAACCGATGAGGATGGCGGTAGAAGGGGTACAGCAAGTATCCGCAGCAGAGAGGGCGGTTTCCGAAATAAGCGAATGGTCGGATATTACGGTGTGGATTGTCTTTCCCAGGCAACCGGCAATCGAGTAGAAAAACCTTCGCTTTCCGAAATAAGGCTAAATAATGAAGAGACCCTCAATCTGTCTTTTGTGGTGGAAAAGGCAGAAATCGGAGAGCTGAATTATGAGTTGACAATCCATGATAAAATCACAAAACGTCCGGTTCTTTCCTTTTCCGTAGATGGTTCAAAGTTAAAAAATGAAATGGCGAGAGAGACCGTTCGCTGTGATGTGACACGCTATACCTATGAGGGAGAGGAATCTGTCACAAAGACATCCACAGCCAGCTTCCCGATCCTTGCGTGGACAAGTGTGGAATACGGAAGCCTTGGCAATTCCAGACCGATGATCCACGTTGTGCTGGATGCCGCTGACCTGGATGCGACCAGCGAAGTGTTTGCTTCTTATATAAAAGATTATGAGATGATTCTTGGCAATGAAGCAACCACCGATCTCGGGGGATATCTCGGTGGATTTGCAGATACATTAAGTTTTCATCGATTTGGAGTGATTACGGAAGACATTTACTGTACGGTAAAAGCCTCCGGTCAGTTTTATAAGACATCTGCAAAAAAACAGAGTAACAGTGAGAATACATATTTTGGTTCCTATCGCGAGAATGCAGGAGAATCCGGACAGACGGAGATTCAATATGCTCTGAAGAATGCCAGACATCTTTATAACATGCGATATATTGAAGATTTTGGTGAGGATAAATACGGAACACTTTTACAGACGATTTACGGTCGGGAAATGAACTCCGTAACCTATCAATTAGAAGAAAATATAGACTGGGAGACCTTCCAGTCTGATTCTCATGCCCTTTTTCAGAGTGGAGCAGAAAGCAGACAGGAAACAATAGAAAGCTTTCCTGCAATCCGACTACTGCGTAACAATAGTGTGATGGAGAGTGAGGGTGCAGGAAAATATACGATCCGGGGACTGAAAGTCGTTGTGGAGACACAGGAAGCTGCCGGACTGATTTTGTGTAACGAAGGAACGCTTCGTAACTTTGCACTGGATGACATTACAGTGACCGGCAGTCAGAATGTGGGTGCTTTCTGCGGTATAAACCGGGGAACACTGGATAAAGTTACCGTGAAAAATACTGGTAATAAAAGTACCATAACCGGCAGTCAGAATGTGGGAGGTATTGCCGGAACCGTTGATTTCTCTGCGGAGTCAGATTCAGACAAAAAGCATAATTCCGGTAAGAAAACAGATTCCGATGAGAAAACGGAAACAGGGGAAACGGCCTCAATTCACTATCAGGAGCTGGAAAATTATGCCTGCGTCTGCGGCATTTCTGATCACACAGGAAAAAATAACGGAAACCATCAGAATAATGGACAAGGAAACGGAAATAAGAAGACGGAATCAGGGCAAATCGGTGGAATATTCGGATATCTGAGCAGTGAGAAAACAACCGCTACAATTACGGTGAAGCATTGTAAAAACTACGGGCAGATCAGAGCAATGGAGAATGAAGTGCTTGCTGTAGGTGGCATTGTCGGAAAATGTGATGCGGAAGGCGGAGGCATTCTTTTATCTGATTGTACCAGCTCCCCATGGTATTCAGAAGAAGAATTACAGGAGCTTTTGGAAGTCGACGAGAATGAAGAAATAAATGGCCTGAAAGGAAGTTGTATCGGAGGGATTATCGGCTGGAATAAAGGAGGGATCATCCGCAATTGTACCACTCGAAAATATGGAGACCGGGAGGGTTATATCCTCGGTAATCGCTATGTAGGAGGCATCATCGGCTATTGTGAGAGCACAGATAATGAACCTGTGATTGTTGACGGCGGAGAAAACGGAGTCAATGAGGCCCATGTTCTGGGTAATTATTACGTTGGCGGTGTGTCCGGCATGAATCAGGCAGGTTGTCTGATTTCCGGCTGGAAAAACCGTGGATTTGTCGGAGCCGTGAGAGAATATTCCGGTGGAATTACTGGATGGAATGCAGGCGAAAACGACTCGTCGAAAACTGGAGGAGAAATTGCAAACTGCGATTCTACGGTGCCGAATAATACTGCTGTCCGTACACTTTCGGATTCCGGGATTTTTGTCGCGGACTTTTCCGGAGGAATTGCTGGATATAATAATGGAGCCATTCATGGAGATAAAATGCTTTCCATCGAGAGTAATGTGACGGGTAATCATTTTGTCGGCGGTGTTGTGGGATACAATGATATCGATGGAGAGATCACTGAATTGAAGGTGATCGGTGGCTATGTGAAAGGAACCGGATCCTTCGTGGGCGGTTTCGCCGGTTTTAATGCTTCAAAATCCCTTCTAACAGGAGAAGAGGAAGGACACTATCTGGAATCCAATCCAAATCAGGTGGAAGGTGAGTTTTGTGTGGGCGGTACCATCGGTGGAAACATTGTGCCGACTGATAAAAATATCAATACGGTATTTTACAGTGACGATTTCCATGGAAAGCTCACAGCCAAGGGAGCCGTTGCAGGCGGTTTTATCGGTTACAGTCAGTTGCTGAATGGAAATAAATTTAAGAAGAATTATACAGATAAATTGATGAAATCCGTTAGAAGAATGGTGGAAGATTTGAGTAAAGTCAGAGATTTATCCGAAATCGTAGATTTAGAAAAATATTTCCACAATGATTTCAGTGAATTTGGCACGTCTGAATATTCTATGATAATTCAGGGAAAAGAGGATGACAGCGATACGCAGACTGAACTTGGAGGTATCACAGGCGGGATTTATGTCGGTGGTGTGATCGGCTATAATGCTGCAGACACGAAGCTTACCGTAAAGAATGTGGTGAACCTTACACCGGTAAAAGCAACGGTGGCAGTGGAGAATGAAAAAGAGCAGCCGAAACGGAAGGATTATGAAGGAAACTCTTTTAAGTATTCCTATGCCGGTGGCATTATCGGAAAAGTCAATGAGAATACAGTCATTGACAGCTGCCGGAATCAGGATGCAGGAAATGATGTGACGACTGAGGGAACTTACAAGGGTGGAATCTGTGAAGTCAATGAAGGACAGGTGGCAAACTGTTATGTTTCTGATACCGGTTCCCGAACGATGGACTATGTAGGCGGAATCACCGGACTTAACAAAGAAAAAGGAATCATAAGGAATACAATTTTTAACGACCAAAAGATTATTGGTCGAAATTATGTGGGTGGTATCACTGCGGAAAATTTCGGAGAAATTACCGGAACGGAAATTCAGTCAGGAAAGGTTCAGGCATATGGCACAAAAGGAATCGTTGGAGGAATTGCCGGAGTAAATGAAAAAGATGCAGTGATCCGGCAGGTGGCCTTTGGAGGTGGTGAAGAAAAATATCATCCTCATTTTGACAGTGCTTCGTCTTCGGAAATGGGTCAGACGGTATCTATAAACAATTGGAATGCTGAAATTTATGTAGGTACCGGAAACAGACGGACCACTGATGGATATACCGGAGGTGTGGCAGGTATTAATAGTGGAAGAATAGAAAATATCGATACCGCTTCTGTCAATGAGAGCACTCTGTTGGTGGAGAATTATCGAGGAAATGTGGGAGGTGTTGTCGGATATAACAAAAGCACAGGAATCGTGTCTGATGTGGAAACCGGAAAGAACTGGCTGGTATTTGCGCCG
The DNA here is from genome assembly GCA_022764265.1 of Eubacterium sp. Lineage (GTDB taxonomy): Bacteria > Bacillota > Clostridia > Lachnospirales > Lachnospiraceae > Anaerobutyricum. The sequence goes on from JALERO010000042.1 coordinate 11,015, forward strand.
CAGAATGCTCAGAATTACGGATGCGGAGGAATTATCGGTTATGAGGAAGGGGAAAATGGACTTTCCCGTTGTAAAAACCGGGCTACAGTGGTAAATAACTCCGATGAAAGTAATGGCGTCGGAGGTATGGTCGGGCGAATGGAAATGACAGCCGGCAGAAAGTATCAGCTTCAATATTGTGAAAATTATGGAACGATTGATGGATATCGAGGATGTGGCGGTATGATCGGTGTCTGGAAAGGTTGTGGGGGGACTCTTTCCGATTGTGTGAATTACGGAACGATCCTGACCAGAGCAGATCAGGGATGTGCCGGAATGGTTGGCTGTTTTTATGAAACAACAAAAGAAGTCATTATTGAACGATGTGTAAATCATGGCAAAATATGGGGCTCTTCAAATCATTCCTGTGGAGGAATCGTCGGATACAGTCAAAATGATAACCTTTTGTTATCTTTGAAAGATTGTGTCAATACCGGACTGATCCGAGAAGGAGTTTCCAACAGTGGCATCACTGCGATTTCTGATAGATTATCGAGCAGGTCAACGATTATTCGATGCAGAAATTACGGATATGCCTTTTTGGGAGATTATGATAATCTGAATGGCATTGCGCCAAATAATCTGACCCAAAATGTGACGGTAGAAGAATGCTTTAACCTGTCTGATCTTCGATTTCCCCTCGTAAATCAGACGGGGTTGAAAGAGAAAAATAACTATTACCTTGTTAATGACGGGAATCAGGATTTAAAATCAGACTTCGGTAAAAATGAGGACCGAGATTCTGGAATCGGAAATAAGTGCAGACAGGAGACCAATGAGGATCAAACGTTCCGACTAATGACAGATGAAAATACTCAGTTGGGAATTTCAGGATTTTCCAGAAGTCTTTTAGATTTATTTAATCGGGAGGAAGCAAAACAGGATAACAGTTTAATAGCATGTGGAGATGAGAAGGATAATCTTCGATATGTGATTTATCAACAGGATGATCCGTATATCAATGCCAATGTGACTCAGACTGTGGATGCGCCGACTGCTCCGACAAACATCAAAATCACGGATTCGGGAGAACAGCGCATAAGCCTGAATGCATCATCAAATGAACAATATTATCAATATGAGGTTGAGTATTCGGATGAAAATGAGACACAGCTCAATGTGCCTGAGGTCTCTTGTCTGAAAGCAGATGAATCGATGGCCTATGATAAAGATAAATTTGTGACCCTCGAACAATTAGATAATGGGATGAAGATGACTTATCAAAGTACAGAATCGAAAGAGGATGTTCAGGGAAATTATCAGCTTGCGGCGGCAATTTTTGCTCAGAGGCAGGATGGAGATTTGTCCAAAGTGCAATCGGATGGAGATCACAAAGAAGAAAAGGACGGATGCTGGAATGAAGGCGCTCTGGCGACTCTTTATACGAAAGCTTTTCCGCAGGAAATGAGTGGAGATTTTGATCTGGCAGAATATGTTCTCCAACATGAAGCTTTGAAGGACTATGGAGGAAAATGGCTGAAGATCGTCATGAGGAGTGTTTCCGACAATGCAATCAGTTCTCCTTGGTCTGATGAGGATGAAGATGGAGAGACGGAAAATTACTGCTGGATTCAAATTCCGGGAATACAGGTAAAAACGCCGGCCCTTCGCAAAGAAGTAAATCTTTTATTCTATAATGGAGATGGGAAAATGGATCAGGAAAGTGAAACAGCTCTTCCGGTTTACCAGACAGCCCTGGAGTTTGATTCGATTTCCCACGCAGACGGATATAGAATCCGGATGGTCAGAAAAGGCAAAGATAGCCTTACTTTTGATAATAATAATGCAACCCCGTGGTATGCAGACCGGATCACACTCCACAAAACCAGCGACGGATTTGATGTTATGTTTGCGACGACGGATCCGGCTGTAGGAATTATATCGGGAGAGAACTGGTCGGAAACCAATTTGTCGGGTGGTGGCGAAGGTCATTTACTGGGTCATCTCCGCCCGGGAGAAAAACTGTTTCTTCCAATCATCGGAAAAGTGGCAGGAAGTGCCGGAAACCGGGAAAATATGATTCAGACAGCAGCTTTCCTGATGCTGGGAGTAAGAGATGGTCAAAGCTATTTACTTCTTCAGCTTCCGGATGCAGAAAAAGTAAATGGAGTTCTGGAAGGCTTTGAAGAAAACGCAGATCTGTATACACGACAAGTATCCGTTCAGCCTTTGGTAACGGAGCAGAATAATCGAACAGGTTATGAAAGTGGAATAATTTCCCACTGGTATCGCAGAAATAATGAGGAGTCCGGTCAGGTGGAATTGACAATGGAGGCAAGACAGCAATGAGAAAAAGAGATATCTTAAAAAAGAAAACTTCTCTGCGACAATGCGTAAAAAGTAAAGATGGTGCTGCGATTCTGATTGCCATTGTTGTGATGATGGTAGCCATTGTGCTGAGTCTTTCCCTCCTTTTGGTCTCCTATTCCCTTTTGGCAACGGTGAATAAACAGAAAAATGTGGAGCAGTGTAAAGAGATGGCCCAAAGCGTGAGCCGGGAGATTGAGCGGGAGATTACCGGTTCGGAAGTGAATTTTCAAAGCTTTGAAGAGATGAAGAAAGCGGCTGAAGAGGGAAATAATCCGTTATGGTTTTATCTTCGCTTCCATCTCCGGCAGACAAACTGGCCTTATTATAATAAGGAAGAACAGGGACATTCTGCTGCAACTGCTGTCCGAAATTTTAAGTTGGATTTTGATGGCGATCATGATGAGGGCAGTATTCTGGAGAATGTCTCTGTGGAAATGTACTGGGAGAGTGAAGACGGTGCAGAAAAGGGAGGGGGAACCTCGGTGATTGTTAAGGTCACCTGTGCCAGAGGAAAGCAGAAGGGTATCATAACCTCTGTTTACGATCTCAGTGTGGAAGAAAATGTGACGGGTTATATGGACGAAAACACATTGATCATAGACAGTCCTTATAACGCAGAAAATAATGCTGTAGGAAAAAATGAAAAGTGGACCTTCAGCCTATCCGAACGGAATTAGGAGGGGGATTATGGAAAAGATATTACAAAGTCTTCAATCCAAAGATGGAACCTCCATGGTGGAAGTGCTGACAGCTTTCCTGGTCATTGTGCTGATGATTACCATGTTTGGAAAGGTAGTTACCCTTTCCATGGGAATTCTTCAGAGATCGCAGAAGGTGATGGAAAACATGGAAACCTTTAATTCTGAATACTATCAGGAGAAAAATAAAGAAAAGCAGACGCTGATTTCCGGTCGGTTATCTTTGAAAGAGGACTGGAAGAATCCGTCAGAAGGCACTGTAATTCCATTGTCTCAGGGCGAATTAAAAAAATATACGGATGATACAACAGGGCTGTCAAGATATTTTATCGAGGTTATGCCACAGACAGAGAATGGAGAAGGAAAGGATGAAATGGATGGGCAATAGGTTGAGGGCAATCCGAAAAGAGAAAAAAGGCACCACTCTCATTGAGCTGGTGGTTTGTTTTATGCTGATTTCCCTGCTGGTAGCCGGTGTGAGCCAGATGCTCATTATTTCAATGAGAGTATATCATGATATTCGCGATATGAATCAGGCTTATCAGGTGGCCGATACTCTTCTGGACAAAATCAGTGGAGAAATTGAGGGGGCACAGGTCGGGGTCGCCTATGTTACAGACGAAGAGAATCCGAATACTGCCACCCTGAAGATTGAAGATGATAACAAAAAAATTGATTTATATGACCGGACAGGAAGTCATATTTACATAACAGTTGATGAAAAAAAGCTTTTGATTTATTATTATGAGGTAGTGAGTGAAAACGAAGAGGGGAATCAAAAGGTGACCCGTTATGAAACTGTCAACTGGCAATACGATGAGAATGCATATATGGGGTATGATATAAAGGAACTGAGTTTTCGCAGGTCGGATGATTATCCGCCCAATGTGATTATTGTAACCCTGACCCTTGAGAAAAATGGTACAGAATCTGTTTCCCGAACCCGTTATGTGGAATGTTATAACTTTCATGACGCATTGGATTTCGCAAAAATTAATGGAGGCAAGTAAATAATAAATGATGAATAAAACAAAAGAAATCATGTCTGAGATCAATCGGGTGATCATGGGCAAGGAAGACGTGATCAAAAAAATCCTGATGACAATTTTATCAGAAGGACATGTGCTTTTAGAGGACGTTCCCGGCGTGGGGAAGACAACTATGGCTCTCGCTTTTTCAAAAGCATTGGGATTAAATTATCGGCGGATGCAGTTTACGCCCGATGTGATGCCTTCTGATGTAGTTGGATTTTACTATTTTAATAAAGAAAAAAATGAATTTGTATATAGAGATGGGGCAGTTATGACGAACCTTCTGTTGGCAGATGAGATTAACCGAACTTCCAGCAGAACTCAGTCGGCGCTTCTGGAGGTGATGGAGGAAGGACAGGTAACCGTGGATGGAATCTGTCACAAGGTTCCTGCACCTTTTTTTGTGATTGCAACGCAGAATCCGGTGGGATCGGCCGGAACCCAGACCCTGCCGGAATCTCAGCTGGATCGCTTTATGGTGAAATTATCCATGGGATATCCGGATCTGGAAGCGGAAATAGGGCTTATGAGTGACCGAAGCACCGGCAATCCACTGGATGAAGTAAAACAGATTCTCTCCATGGAGGAATTGCTGATGCTTCAGAAAGAAGTCAGCGAAATATATGTATCCCCATTGATTTACCGATATATTGCCATGCTGTCTGCTGCGACGCGAAAACATGAGCTGATCGTACTGGGAATCAGTCCGAGAGGATCCCTTGCCCTCTGCAAGATGGCAAAGGCCAGTGCTTACATGGCAGGAAGAGATTATGTGACGCCGGAAGATGTGAGATATTGTGTGGGAGATGTATTTCGTCATCGGCTTGTCCTGAAATCGAGGGTGAGATTAACCGCTCAGAATGTGGAAAAGATCATCAATGATATTTGCGAGACCGTACCTGTACCGGAGAGGGAGCCATCTGAAAAAGCAAAGATGTCTCATAAAACTCTCCGCAGGAGGACAGAATGAAAACCGGAAGAATCACCGGGCTGGCGGCTGTCATTTTGCTGGGAGTCCTTCTGGCCTTGATCGGTGAGAAAACAGGACTCTTAATGGGGATTGTCCTTTTTACTTTTGCCTTTATCGGAGGATTATATTATTGTAGCCTTCCCGGAACCCTTCCCTGTTCCCTGCGATTTCCCATGTCAGGAAGAAAAGGGCAAAAAATACAGGGAGTATTTTTGATTAATCAGCCCGGTCGTCTGCCGATTTTTTTTGGACGAACTTTCGGAACGATCAGGAATCAGATGACAGAAGAGACTTCTGATTTTTCTCTGACCATTCATCTTATGGGTAGAGAAGAAGGAATCGCACCTCTTGATATCAGCTCTTCCAATATGGGAATTCTGGAAATTACAATAAATAGAATCGAATTATTTGGCCTTTTTGGAATAGGAAGAAAAATCATTCCCGTTTCTCTGAGAAGGGAGATCATGATTCTCCCTGATACGAAAGAATTGTCTCTGGATATTTCTTTACAAAAGGAAAGTGCCGGAGAAGGAGAAGGTGTAATTGCTTTATTGCACGGCTTTGACACTTCCCTTTATCAGGGCGTCAGACCTTACAGAGAAGGAGATTCCCTGCGGCAGATTCACTGGAAAATGACAGGTAAGACGGAGGAATATATGGTGAAAGAGCTGGGAGAGCCTGCCGCTTATATTCCGGTGATATTTCTGGAGACGACGGTTGAAATGAAAGCACCCGCCGCTCTGGACCGACTGATGGAGGAATATATTTCGGTCTCCCAATGGCTGGCAGAACAGAATATGCCCCACATCCTTTGCTGGAAGGATGGAAACACAGGGGACTGGAATTTTCATCCGATTGCCTATCTGGGGCAGTTGGATGAATGCTTTGAGCTTTTGCTGCGCACCGGATTTCGGGAAGGAAAGAAAGAGACCTTTTTGCCTGCCCTGGAAAAATGGGAGACCTGTCGTTGGTGGTTCTGTGTCATGAGCAGGGACGAAGAGAAGAAGAAAATGGAACATTTATCAGAAATGGAGCACTTGCCATATGAAGAAAGAAGAATCCAGTTTATCAATACGTATCAGGGATGAATCTCAGCTTTTTCTCAGAATTCGTGCCTTTCTCGCTTCTTTTTTCGGAGTGCTTTTCTGGATTTTTTATTGGCTGGACTGTATTTCCTGGAATAAAACGGTCTCTCCGGATCAGCAGCTCTATCAGGCATTTACGGAAAAAGGACTTCTCATTGGGCGTTTTTTTGAGATGAGAGAAGAATTACCCGGATTATATTTATGTCTGATCGTTGGAATTCTTGGATTATTTTTGTTATTTGCTGTTTTGGGGAGAAAGAAGCTGCTTCTGGTTGGATTGACGGGAGGGCTGGCTCTTTTACTCCTTTTGAGAACCGGCTGGATGCCGGGAATTGTCAGTCTGATTTTTCTATGCCTTTGCTGGCTGACATTGTTTGTACCATCCTTCAAGGCCGGTGTTTTGCTGGCCGGGGGAGCAGTGCTTTTGCTGCTTTCTTTTAGTAAGGTGTCGGAAAATGTGGGATGGACAGGATTTCGGAAACAGTGGGAGCAATGGCGCTATAATGAGAATGAAAAGATTTTGCCCCAGGGCCAAATGGAGAAAGCCAAAAGCCAGGAGCGTGGAGAGGAAGAAGCACTTTCTATTCGGATGGAACAGCCATCGGTATATTATTTGCGCGGATTTACCGGTACCGTGTTTGAAAACAATGCCTGGTCCAACCGTCAGGGAACATTTCCCCAGTACTGGCAGTCAGATGGAAGAAATGATCTGGCAGAAACTGCCGGAAAATATGATGGTATTTTAAAGAACACTCTGGATATTCAAAATACCGGAGCCAGCCGGAGATATCTGTATCTGCCTTATGAATGTACGACCGGTGCCGGTACATTTGAAGATGAGAAAAAGGCGGTATATGGAACGGGAGATAATTATTATGCCACAGGTCTGACGGGGGCAGGTAATTACTCCTGTGCATCCTGGGAATGTATGGCACAGGCTGTCGGCGGCTCGCAGGATTCTTCTGCGGTCAGTGACAGGAAGAATGATTCTTACAGCGAGTATGTCTACACCACCTGCCTTATGCTTACAAGGGAGGAAAAAGAGGCTGTGGCTGGTCTGCTTGGTAAGAAAAAGGCGAATGCAGGGGTATCTGCCCTGTCTGTACTGAGGGAAATCCGGAAATGGATGAAAGAGAATCTGGAGTATGTGACGGAACCCGGAGCGATTTCGGAAGGAGAATCCTTCGTTAACTGGTTTCTGACAGAAGAGAAAAAGGGATTTGACGTACAATATGCCACAGCGGCAGTCATGTTTTTCCGATACTACGGAATCCCTTCCAGATATGTGGAGGGATATCTTGTCACACAGGAAGCTGTGTCTTCGCCGGATTCATCAGGAACGATTACGGTAAAAGAAAAAGATGCCCATGCCTGGCCGGAGATTTATCTGGAAGAAACCGGATGGATACCTGTGGAAGTACTGGAGGAATACGAAGAAAAGATGGGAATCTCCTATCTCGAATTGTTGAATGATCCCGCGGTAGGCCAGAGCAGTCAGGCCGAAGAATTATCGGAAGAAGAGACCGAAAAGACAGCTTCTGCGGATTCATCCGATGAAAAACAGGAGACGAAACAGAATTCGAATACAGCGGATACCACAGAACTGTCTGATGACAGTGGGAATGTGGAGGAATCCCTTATTAATATAGAAGAAACACAAAAACACACAGGGAAAAGAAAACTATGGTTGCTATCTCCTATTTTGCTCGCTTCGGTTTTTGTGGTTCGGGCTTTTGCTCTGAGACAGAAGCAGATGCAAGAAGAACGACGATGGAAGGAGTCGGAGGACTACGGATTCTGCGTGACGATGTATTACCGAAAACTCCTACTTGTGGTTCGTCGCAGACTGGCGAAAGAACGGAAGCAGAATAAATCCCTGCCGGATCTATCACGGAAAGATACTTTGATTAGAATATTACAACAGATAGATCCGGAAGTGGATCGGGAAGCATTTGAAGAATGTTATCGGATCCGCCAGAAGGCAATCTACGGAAATATTCCGCTGACGATAGAAGAGCGGGATACCGCCTGCGCCTTCCTGGAAGAAGAGATCAATAAATGGGGTCAGAACTGGTGAACTTATTAGAAAATTGGAGCCTATGTTGTTCACCAGTTCTGACCCCAAAACAAAAAATAAAAATTTATAAAAAAAACACTTGATTTCTATGCTGATACGTGTATAATAGTAGATGTTGTGTGACATGATAGCGATGAAGCGTGAGGTTGCTGTACATCTGATTCAGACGATGCAGGTTTTCCGTGGAGCGAATGTCAAGTTAAGGAAACT
>JALERO010000068.1 GCA_022764265.1 Eubacterium sp.
GATGAGGAATCCAATGTACAGTTCGGCGAAGGCGGCGCCGGGACATTTTCGGATGGAAAGCTGAACACTCTCGTAAAAGATAAATTTGGACGAAATCGTTTTGTCCTGCAAGAATTTGTAGCCCATGGTGCACCGGAAGAGATTCTTTACGATGCGAAGCCCCATATCGGAACCGATGTCCTGAAAAATGTGGTGGCATCCATTCGGGAAGAAATTCTGCGGTTGGGCGGGGAGATTCATTTTGGAACAAAGGTGACGGGTCTTGTAAAAAAAGATAATCCGATTGGCGTTGAGGATCGCTTAATCGGAATTCGAATTAAGAAAGATGGAAAAGAGCAGGAATGGCCTTGTGAAAATGTCATCTTGGCTATCGGCCATAGTGCCAGAGATACCTTCTCCATGCTTTATGAGCAGAACATTTCTATGACACCGAAATCCTTTGCCATCGGTGTGAGGGTGGAACATCCTGCCCACATGATCAACGAGAGCCAGTATGGGAAAGACTATCCGGAGTTTCTGTCCGCTGCCAGCTATAAATTAACCCATCAGTGTAAAAACGGGAGAGGTATCTATTCTTTTTGCATGTGCCCGGGCGGTTATGTGGTCAACTCTTCCTCGGAAAAAGGACGGCTTTGTGTCAACGGCATGAGCTATCATGACCGTGGCAGCAAAAACTCCAACAGTGCCATCATCACCACAGTGACGCCTGAAGATTTTGCAGACAAGAGCCCATTAGCCGGTATTCAGTTCCAGCGTCGTTATGAAGAGCTGGCCTATGGCATCGGCAATGGAAGGATTCCGATGCAATTATACGGAGATTTCAGAGAAAATCGGATCAGTCAGGGATTTGGAGACTTCACCTCCTGTATGAAAGGGCAGAGTCAGTTTGCCAATCTGCGGGAATGTCTGCCGGAATACGTGGTGGAATCCCTTCTTGAAGGAATGGAAGCCTTCGGACATAAAATCCACGGATACAACCGGGAAGACACCATTTTATCCGGGGTGGAAACCAGAACCTCATCTCCATTGCGAATCGAAAGAAATCTGTCCGGTCAGAGTAATCTGGAGGGATTATTTCCATGTGGAGAAGGTGCCGGATACGCCGGCGGGATCACATCGGCAGCCATGGATGGGATTAAGATGGCAGAAGCCGTGGCAGAAAAGATTTCTGTTTGAATTCATTTGCTAGGTTTACAAATGGACAAAACTTTCGTATAATGTCAAAGAACATTTTGAAACATATGAGGAGAGTATATATTAAATGAATCAAAAAGATATTGATCGTATTAATGAGTTATATCACAAGTCAAAGAATGAAGGTTTGACTCCGGAAGAGGCTGCGGAGCAGAAGAAGCTGCGTCAGGATTATATCCAGGCGATCCGCAGGAATCTTCGGGGGTCTCTCAATAATATTTCCATAGAAGAAAAGGATGGTTCAATCACTAACCTTGGTGAAAAATATGGAAAGAAATTCAAAGAAAATTAGCCGATAAGGCTGCAATCACAGGGAGGTGAATTTCATGGACAGTTGCGATAGTACGGGACGAAGTACCATTAACGGTGGTAATAACAGAGCGATACTATGGACGCATTCTGTTGTGAAATTTCCTTTCGATTAGATTGCGCTCTTTTTTGATTGCCTTTTTACCACCGTGTTCGGTAATTCCTATACTTCACAACCGGTAACCGAAGTTAAAGATAGGGATTATGGAGGACGGTGTTTTTTCATTTTTAGATAATCCTCTGGGAAGATGCACCGTTTTCCATGGAAATGGAGGCAATCATGGAAAAAGAAATTTTAAAAGAACCAAATTATGTAAAAGAGCTGGTACAGATTATCCGCAGTGGGCTTACGAAAGATGAGCTGATGGAGCATCTATCCAATTATCATGAAAATGATATTGCCGGTGCGCTGGAACAGTTGACCCCGGAAGAAAGAAAGCGACTCTATCCGGTTCTCGGAACGGAGCTTGTTTCTGAAATATTTACTTATATCGAGGATCCGGATGAGTATTTGATGGAAATTCCGCTGGAAAGTGCAGCGAAAGTGATTTCCCACATGGACTCTGATGATGCTGTTGACATTCTGGAAGAGATGGATGATTCCACCCAGGAGAAATTGGTTCAATTGATGGATGACCAGTCCAGTAAGGATGTACAGCTGATCTTTTCCTATGACGATGATGAAATCGGAAGTACCATAACAACGAATTATGTGGTAATCAAAAATAATCTGACGATTCGCCAGGCAATGCATGCATTGGTGCGTCAGGCCGGAGAACATGACAATATTTCTACTATTTATGTGGTAGATGATGAAGAAAAATTTTATGGGGCAATTGACCTGAAGGATTTGATCATTGCAAGAGAGGGAGATTCCTTAATGGATATCGTTTCCACATCCTATCCATATGTCCATGATCATGAACATATCAGTGACTGTATTGAGAGAATCAAGGATTATGCCGAAGATTCTCTTCCGGTTCTCAGGGAAGACGGAACCATTGTCGGAATCATCACTGCTCAGGATATTGTGGAAGTGGTAGACGAAGAGATGGGAGACGACTATGCGAAGCTGGCTGGTCTGACCGCCGAAGAAGATCTGAAAGAAACTACCATTGAGAGTATGAAAAAAAGACTTCCGTGGTTGATCGTGTTACTGTTTCTTGGAATGGCGGTTTCTTCTGTGGTCGGTATTTTCGAGACTGTGGTGGCGGTGCTTCCGATCGTCATGTGCTTTCAGTCTCTGATTCTCGACATGGCAGGTAACGTGGGAACCCAGTCTCTGGCGGTTACTATTCGTGTGCTGATGGATGAAAATCTGACTACAACCCAGAAGATGGGTCTTGTGGTAAAGGAGATGCGGGTCGGTTTCTCTAACGGTCTGTTTCTGGGGATTCTGGCATTTCTTTTTATCGGATTGTATGTTTTTCTTTTCAAGCACAATCCAATCGGTCATGCATTCCTGATCTCCGGCTGTGTGGGGATTGCCCTGTTGGTAGCTATGGTGATCTCCAGTATGGTGGGAACCCTGATTCCTATGTTTTTCCACAAGATAAAGGTGGATCCGGCAGTGGCATCCGGACCGCTGATCACAACGGTAAATGACCTTGTGGCAGTTATCACCTACTATGGTCTTGCCTGGCTGCTCTTAATTCATGTGATGCAAATAACTTAATCGGAGGCAAAATGTATGCCGGAAATAATTGATAAAAATACGTTACGAAAAAAAATGAAACAAAAGCGCAATGCCCTCACCTGGGAAGAGCGGGAAAGGGCGGCAGAAGACTGTCTGCGGCAGCTTAAACAAGTGCCTGGATTCGAACAGGTAACATGGATGTACTGTTATATGTCCTATCTCTCGGAACTGGATACCCGGCAGATGATACAGTCCTTTTTGAAAGAAGGAAAAAGGGTCGCTGTGCCGAAGGTCCAGGGCGCCGAGATGGAGTTTTATGAGATTTCAGATCTATCTGACTGTGTGAGCGGTGCTTACGGTATACCGGAGCCGGTTGGAAACGCTGCTCCGGTAACAGACGCAGGATGGATTCTCATGCCGGGCCTTGCCTTTGACCCTCAGGGAAATCGTTTGGGCTATGGCGGCGGTTTCTATGATAAATACCTGGAAAAACATGATAATCTGGTGAAAATTGCCCTTGCCTATGACTTTCAGATTATTTCGTCGGTTTCTGCGGAAATTTATGACAAGCCTGTAGATTACATTGTAACACCGGAAAGAATCCTGAAAACAAAGTAGAGCATACTTATTATTACCATCAGGAGGAGCTTGAATGAAGATTAAGTCAAAGGATATTGCAAAGGAACTCCATCTTTCCGAGGCGACGGTATCCCTGGTGCTGAATGAACGTCCCGGAGTCAGTGAGGCGACTCGAAGGCGGGTGAAGGAGTATCTCAGAGCAAAGGAAGAGGAATATTACGGGAAAAGAGCTGAAGCTCCGAAAGAGAAAAAAGGGTTGATTCTCATGCTCCAGTACATCAAGCATGGAATTATTTTTAATCGAGACGATTTTAACAACGAGAAACAGGGCTATGATCCTTTTTTCGAAGAGTTGAAAAAAATGGTGGCCAAAGAAGGCTATGATTTTTCCTTCGTCCGATTTGATGAAAGGGTGCATGACCTGGATCAATATATGGATGAGTGGAAAAAACAGAATCTTCAGGGTATTTATCTCATGGGGGCTGAGATGAATAAACATGATATTCTTTATTTTTCCAGACTGGGTGTTCCCATTGTGGTAGGAGATAATAATTTTTATGATCTCGGCATTGACAGTTATCTCATTGATAATATTGAAGGAATTCAGAGATGTGTGGACTATCTGGTGGACCGGGGGCACAGTAAAATCGTATATCTGGCGGAGTCCATTGATATATTTAATTTTGTAGAGCGCAGGGAAAGCTTTCTTCAAGAAATGGATAAGAGGGATTGCGGAATCGCCAAAAATCGGATTATTCGTCTGGGAAAATGTTATGAGGAAGTCTATGAAAATATGTTAAAGACCCTGGAGCAAAGCCAGTACCGGCCGACTGCTTACGTTCTCGAAAGTTCCATGGTGTCCCTTGGCGTAATGCAGGCACTGCAGGAGTCCCATGTGCGGATACCGAGGGATATTTCCCTCATTGGTTTTGATGCGGTACCACCGGTGAATCTTTCGGATTTAAAACTGACGATCGTGAAGGGCACCCATACCAGAAGACATCGGGCGGCCATCAAACATCTGATGCGTCATATTGCCGATCAGGAGACGGAAATTATCCGGGTGTATTATCGGACCCGCATGCAGGAAGGCAACAGCGTATTCGATAAAACAAAATACATTTATACTTAAATTTACTAAATTTTCTTTAAAAGCCATGTGATTATTATACAAAAATTTCTTATATTTTTTGTTCGAAATTGTTCCTTTCTCTCCGATAGTTAGAAAAAACCAAAGGGGATTGAGGGACATTTCCTTCGATGTTAAAGTACATACAACAAACAAACACAAGCCAGTAAATAAAAGGGAGGATAAACATGGCTAAGAAAAATTATGATGATCTGGTAAAACAAATTGCTGCCAATATCGGTGGTGCAGAAAATGTAAATTCTGTATTTCATTGTGCAACCCGCCTTCGTTTCAAAGTGAAGGATACGAACAAGGTTGATAAAAAAAGATTAGAGCAAATCAGTGGTGTGATTTCTGTCATTGAAAGTGGCGGACAGATTCAGGTAGTGATCGGTACCCATGTTGGTGATGTGTATGCAGCACTTTTGGAACATACCGGAATCAAAGCCCAGGACGGAGATGCAGCAGACGCTGGAAACGGTGAAAAGAAAAACCTCGTAAACACCTTTATGGAGACTGTCTCCGGTATCTTTGCTCCGGTTCTTGCAGCAATGTGCGGAGCCGGTATGTTAAAGGGTATCCTGATCCTCTTAACAACACTCGGTGTACTCAGTACGGATATGGGAACCTACCGTATTCTTTACGCGGCAGCGGATGGCGTATTTACCTTCCTGCCGATGTTCCTGGCAATCACAGCAGCCAGAAAGTTCAAGACAAGTGAATTTATTGCCCTTGCCATTGCAGGCGCGTTACTCTACCCGGATCTGACCGCAGCTTTTTCCGGCGGAGAGGCATTGACCTTCTGTAAGATCCCGGTTGTTCTTGTTAACTATACTTCTTCCGTGATTCCGATCATTATTTCGGTTTATGTACTTTCCAAGCTGGAAAAATTCCTGAAGAAGATCATGCCGGAGATGATCAAGAGCTTTATGATCCCTCTGCTTTGTATCACAATTATGGTTCCTGCAACTTATCTTGTAATTGGACCGATCGCCGACACAGCAGGTAATCTTCTTGCAGCAGGTTACACAGGTCTGGTTGGTCTCAATCCGATCATTGCCGGATTTGTCCTTGGTCTGTTATGGCCTTTAATCGTAATGTTCGGTCTTCACTGGGGATTTGCTCCAATCGTTATGAACAACATTGCAAAATATGGACGTGATACGTTATTTACAATCACCGGACCAAACAATATGGCCCAGGCTGGTGCGACTTTAGGTGTATTCTTAAAAACAAAAAATAGAGAGCTGAAAGCTCTTTCTGGTTCCGCTGCTATTTCCGCTGTTCTTGCTGGTATCACAGAACCTGCGATTTACGGTATTACCTTAAAATACAAAAAACCATTTTATATTGGTGCGGTTTTCTCCGGAATTGCCGGTGCGATCGTGGCAGCCTGCGGTGCAGGAGCACCAACCTTACTTTCCACCAGCATTCTGACCTTACCAGGATATATCGGAAAAGGTTTCGTAGGATTTTTGATTGCCTGTGCCATTGCATATTTTGGTTCTGCTATTGCAACCTTCCTTTTCGGTTTCAGTGATGATATGATTCTTGACAATACAAAACCAGAGGAAAAAGAAGCAGAACCAGCAGAAAAAATGGATCAGGAACTGATGTCTCCGGTAAACGGAACAATGATCGACTTAAGTGAAGTAAAAGATGATGCTTTTTCAAAAGGCGTACTCGGAAAAGGTGCAGCATTTATCCCTGCAGATGGTAAGGTTTGTGCTCCATGCGACGGAACCATCAGTGCCTTATATCCAACCGGACATGCCATCGGAATTTCCACCACACAGGGTGCAGAAATTCTCATCCATATCGGAATGGATACTGTTTCTCTGGAAGGAAAAGGATTTGATGTAAAAGTGGCAATCGGCCAGGAAGTAAAAGTAGGTGATCTTCTGGTAGATGTGGACCTTGATGTGGTAAAAGACGCAGGTCTTGACACAACGATTCCGATGGTTGTAGCAAATACCGATGATTTCGCTGATATCAAAGTGGCAGCACAAGGTGAGAAGAAAGCAGGAGAAGCAGCCTTCTACTGTGTTGCCAAATAAATGGAGGATGTTGATGAAAAGATTAAAAGTTGGAGAAAATAAATGTAGTTTTACATTGGACGGAAAACCCTTCTTTTATCTTGGTGATACTATCTGGAGTGCATTTACCAATGTGACATTGGAGGAGTGGAAATATTATCTTCATACCAGAAAAATGCAAGGGTTCAATGTACTTCAGATCAACACTCTGCCTCAGTGGGACAGATGTATGACCGATGTCGGGGTATATCCATTTGCCACAAAAGACGGACAGATATTTGATTTTTCCAAATGGGATGAATCATATTATGAACGGGCACGGGAAATGTGCCGCATGGCAAAGGAAGAAGGATTTCAGCTGGCCCTGGTGGTTCTCTGGCTCAATTATGTGCCGGGAACCTGGGGCAGCAAAATGCTGGATGTCAATGTGATGCCGGAAGATTTCGTGGAAGCATACACAGAAAAGGTAGTAAAGGAATTTGATGAATTTGCACCGATTTATATCGTCAGCGGTGATACCGATTTCGATACAGAGGAAGCGATTGGCTACTATGAGAAAGCATTTCGTGTTCTCTGTGAGAAGTCTCCGGAGTCTCTGAAGGCGATGCATATTAAACGGGGTTATGATGTGATCCCTGAACAGTTCCTTGACCGCATTGACTTTTATATGTTCCAGTCCGGACACAATGCAAAAGGACAGGAAATGGCTTACCTGCTCCCGGAATCTTTCCGGAA
Source organism: Eubacterium sp. (assembly GCA_022764265.1). GTDB lineage: Bacteria > Bacillota > Clostridia > Lachnospirales > Lachnospiraceae > Anaerobutyricum. The sequence goes on from JALERO010000068.1 coordinate 7,619, forward strand.
AAAATATCCGAAAAAACCGATGATCAATGCCGAGCCTTGCTATGAGCAGATGGGATTCAGTCGAAAAGAATATGGAAGATTTGAGCCGGAGGATATTCGTAAGGCAGCCTGGAGCAGTATTTTAAGCGGGGCCTGTGCCGGTGTGACCTACGGGGCTCATGGAATCTGGAACTGGAAAAAAGTTTTTTCCAAGGCAAACCCGGTCTTGGGAGAAGGCTTTGACGAGCCGCAGAGCTGGGAGAATGCGATTCATTTTCCGGGAGCATGGGATTACGGAATGATTCGCCACTTTCTGGAAGAACAGGGCGTGAATGAACTCGTTCCTTGTCAGAATCTTTTGGAAGATTGTGCACCGGAAATCCGCATGGCAAAAAATCAGGATAAATATTTCATTTACATGCCATTTAATACTACATTATGTATAAAGAAAGAGTTCCATGACTACCGTTGTCTGGCCTTGGATCTGATGGACAAACGAGTGGCTGAGCTTACTTTAACCGAAAAGGATGGGATGACCAGAACTGAAATGCATCCATTCCAGAAGGATGTACTTCTGATCATTGAGAAATAAGAATTGGAGCGGAGGAAAAAAGATGGGAGCATTTCCAAAAGACTTTTTATGGGGCGGTGCGGTTGCGGCGAACCAGCTTGAGGGAGCATATAATGAGGATGGAAAAGGTCTTTCCATTCAGGATGTGATGCCCCACGGCATTCGTGGTGCCAGAACCGCAGAGCCGACCGAAGATAATATGAAGCTGGTGGGAATTGATTTCTACCACCGATATAAAGAAGATATCAAATTATTTGCAGAAATGGGATTTAAGGTATTTCGTACTTCCATTGCCTGGAGCCGCATCTTCCCGATGGGAGATGAGACGGAGCCCAATGAAAAAGGCTTACAGTTTTACGATGACCTTTTCGATGAGTGCCACAAATATGGCATTGAGCCGCTGGTAACCATTTCCCATTATGAGACACCCCTTCATCTCGCAGAGGAATATGATGGATGGGTAAACCGTAAAATGATTGAATTTTACGAAAGATATGTGCGTGCGATTTTTGACAGATATAAAGATAAGGTAAAATACTGGCTGACTTTCAACGAGATCAACTCTATTTTACACGCACCGTTCATGAGCGGCGGTATCAATACACCGGCCGATCAGCTGTCCGAACAGGATCTGTATCAGGCGATCCATCATGAACTGGTGGCCAGTGCGCTGGCGACTAAGATTGGGCATGAGATGATGCCGGGAGCCAAGATCGGATGTATGGTCTTAAGTATGCCAACTTATCCATTGACACCTTCCCCGGATGATGTCATTCAAGCGATGGAAGATGACCATAAGAATCTAGCCTTTGCCGATATTCATGTTCGCGGAAAATATCCGGGATACATGAAACGTTATATGAGAGAACATGGAATTGAAATCCACTTTGAGCCGGGCGATGAAGAAATCCTGAAAAATACAGTAGATTTCGTATCCTTCAGTTACTATATGAGCTGCTGTGCAACGGCAGACCCTGAAAAACAGGAGCGGGGAACCGGCAATCTCATGGGAGGCGTTCCGAATCCGACCTTGAACGCCTCCGAATGGGGATGGCAGATTGACCCGAAAGGCCTTCGCTATGTGCTGAATCAGTTCTATGACCGCTATCAGATTCCGTTGTTTATCGTGGAAAACGGTCTGGGTGCAGTAGATCAGTTAGTTACCGATGAACTGGGCAATAAAACGGTAAATGATGATTATCGCATCGACTATCTGCGAGAACATCTCCTTCAGGTGGAAGAAGCGATCAAAGATGGTGTGGAAGTGATGGGATACACCACCTGGGGATGTATTGATGTGGTCAGTGCTTCCACGGCGGAGTTGAAAAAACGGTATGGATTCATTTATGTGGACCGCAATGATGACGGAACCGGAACTTTGAACCGGTATAAAAAGAAATCCTTTGACTGGTATAAGGAAGTCATTAAGACAAATGGAGAAAGCCTGAATAAAAAATAAACCGACCATGAAGTATTCGGCTTTTATGGAAAAAGATTCAAAAAAACCTTGATAAAATAAAACTGCGGTGATATACTATACAAGAATACAGTAGATGATGATAAGAGTGGGCGCGCGCCCACTCTTATTGTATGTTATGAAACAGGCAAATGACATGGAAAGAAGGTGAGAGCAACATGAAAAGAACAGAGATTGTTGATAAAGTAGAGGAACTGGTAACTCCGATCATTGACGAGAATGATTTTGAGCTTGTTGATGTAGAATATGTAAAAGAGGGGGCAAACTGGTATCTCCGTGTGTATGCAGATAAAGATGGCGGAATTACCATTGATGACTGTGTGCTGATCAGCCGTGCCCTGGAAGTAAAACTGGATGAGGAGGATTTCATTCAGGATGCTTACATTTTGGAGGTAAGTTCTCCGGGACTGGGAAGACAGTTGAAAAAAGACAAGGATTTTAAGAGAAGTCTTGGTGAGAAGGTGGAGTGTAAATTATTTAAGGCCATCAATAAGCAGAAGGAATTTGAGGGCATTTTAAAGGATTTTACCGAGGAGACCATCACATTGGAAGTAGATGAAACAGAGCTAATTATTAATAGAAAAGAAATTGCCATGATTCGCCTGGCAATTGATTTCTGAGGATACCAGAAAGGTAGGAGGATAAGAAAAAATGAGTGAATTAATCGATGCTCTTAATCAGTTACAGAAAGAAAAAAACATCGAAAAAGAAGTAATCATGCAGGCCATTGAAGATTCCTTAGTTGCAGCATGCAACAGAGACTTCGGTAAAAATGCGATCGTCAAAGTGAATATGGATCGTGAGACCGGTGCCATCTCTGTTTTCGTAGAGAAAACCGTGGTGGAGGAAGTGGAAGATTCTGCCACAGAGATCAGTTTGGAAGATGCTAAGATGAGAGATATTCATTACGAATTAGGTGATATCGTAAACATCGAGGTGACTCCGAAAAACTTTGGTCGAATTGCAGCACAGCATGCGAGAAGTGTAATTGTTCAGAAGATTAAGGAAGAAGAACGCCGTGTTCTGTTCCAGCATTTCTCTCACAAAGAAAAAGATATCGTTACCGGTGTAGTACAGCGATATAATGGCAAAAATATCTGTATCAGCCTGGATGATAAGACCGATGCGGTACTGACAGAAAAAGAACAGGTCAAAGGCGAAGTGTTCCGACCGACAGACCGAATCAAGTTATATATCATTGAAGTAAAGGATACCAACAAGGGACCGAAGATTCTGGTTTCCAGAACTCATCCTGAACTGGTGAAACGTCTTTTTGAAAAGGAAGTTGCAGAAGTATATGACGGAACCGTAGAAATTAAGAGTATTGCTCGTGAGGCCGGTTCCAGAACAAAGATCGCCGTGGCATCCAATGATCCGAACGTGGATCCGGTAGGTGCATGTGTCGGTTTAAATGGAGCCCGTGTCAATGCTATTGTGAATGACCTGAAAGGTGAGAAGATTGATATCATCACATGGGATGATGATCCGGCTACTCTGATCGAGAACGCTTTAAGTCCTTCCAACGTAGTTTCCGTTGATGTGGATGAGGAAGAAAAGAGTGCAAGGGTTGTCGTTCCGGATTATCAGCTGTCTCTTGCCATTGGTAAAGAGGGACAGAACGCCCGTCTTGCAGCTAAGCTGACCGGTTATAAGATTGATATCAAGAGTGAGAGTCAGGCTGCAGAGCTGGAAGAAGAGTTGGATTTTGAGGACGATTTTGATATGGACGATTCTTTCGACGATTCCTTTGAGGAAGAATCTGTAGAAGAATTCACAGAGGAATTGCCGGAAAAAGATTATGAAGAAGAGGTTTTCGATGAACCTGTTCCAGAAGTAGAAGAATAACCGAATGGTGATAAATCATGGGAAAAAAATTACCACAAAGACAGTGTGTAGGCTGTCGTGAAATGAAGACGAAAAAAGAATTGATACGCGTAATTAAAACGCCGGAAAACGAAGTTCTCCTTGATGCGAATGGCAAGAAAAATGGCCGCGGGGCTTATCTGTGTTTTTCCACCGAGTGTCTTCAGAAAGCAAGACGTTCAAAAGGATTGGAACGTTCCCTGAAAATTGCCATTCCGGAAGAGATATATGACCGTTTAGAGGAGGAGTTGAGGCAATTTGACACAGAGAGATAGAGTGTTATCGATGCTCGGGCTGGCAGCCAAGGCCGGGAAGATTGAGAGCGGTGAGTTCTCAACCGAGAAGGCTGTAAAAAAGGGCTTGGGTCAGCTTGTGATTGTGGCTGAAGATGCCTCCGATAATACAAAAAAAATGTTCAGGAACATGTGTGAATATTATAAGGTTCCTATGGTCATTTTCGGAACAAAAGAAGAATTGGGCCATTGGATTGGTAAAGCATACAGGGCTTCCATCTGTATCTTAGATGAAGGTTTTGCAAAGTCAGTGTTAAAAAAGATTAATCTAAATATGGAGGTGTAGCGGATGCCAAAAATGAGAGTACATGAAGTAGCAAAATTATTTAATAAAAGCAGTAAAGAAGTAATCGCTGCCTTAAAGCAGCAGGGAATAGAAGTACAGAGTCACATGAGCACAGTTACGGAGGAAAACATCGCAAAGATTAAAGCCCATTTTCATCCGACAGAAGCTGTGAAAAAACCGCAGCCGGCTCAGGCAAATGTTGAGAAAACAGCGGCACCTGTGAAAGAACAGGTAAAAGAACCTGCCAGAAAAAAAGAAGATGGCAGACAGAAAGAAATGAAAGAAAAACGTCCGGAAGGCCGCAGAGAATTTTCCAGAGAAAGCCGCAATGACAATAACAACAGAAATAACGACGGCAATCGCAGCGGAAGAAATAACGATGGCAACCGTAATTTCAATAACCGCAATAATGACGGTAATCGAGGCGGAAGAAATAACGACGGCAATCGTAATTTTAATAACCGCAATAATGACGGCAACCGCAGCGGAAGAAATAACGATGGCAATCGTAATTTTAACAACCGTAATAACGATGGCAATCGTAATTTCAATAATCGGAATAACGACGGCAACCGTGGGGGAAGAAACAATGATGACGGCAATCGCGGTTTTAATAATCGCAGCAATGATGCCAACCGCAACGGAAGAAATAACGACAGAAGAAACCGCAGTAAATCTGTGTTAGGCGGAGATACTCCGATCAATGCAAAGGAAACCAGAAACGGAAAAGAAAACCGTCACGATATCAACCGGGAACACAGCCGTGAAAATAACAATCGCAACAATGAATCCAGAGAATCCCGGGGTGGAAAGAACAATCGTCGCAACAACAATAATAATGGACGAAACAATGGATTTAATACCATGCAGAAGCGCCCGAAAAATAAAGCAAAGGCACCTGTTGTACAGCCGCCGAAGCAGGAAGAACCAAAGGAAGATGTAATCCGTAACATCACCCTTCCAAACCCGGTTTCCCTGAAGGATCTGGCAGAAGCTTGTAAGGTGACACCGGCAGTTATCATCAAAAAGTTATTCCTTTCCGGACAGATGGTGACCATCAATACCGAATTTCCTTTTGAAGAAGCCGCTGATATCGCTCTGGAATACAATTGTATCGCAGAGGAAGAAGTGCAGGTTGATGTGATTGAAGAACTGCTGAAGGAAGATGAAGAGGATGAGAGCAAGATGGTCGGACGCCCTCCGGTTGTCTGTGTTATGGGTCATGTTGACCACGGTAAAACCTCTCTTCTGGATGCCATTCGTTCCACCCATGTCACAGAGGGTGAGGCCGGTGGAATCACACAGCATATCGGTGCATATGTAGTTAACATTAATGATGAAAAAATCACTTTCCTGGATACACCGGGACATGAAGCATTTACTTCCATGCGTCTTCGTGGTGCCCAGGCAACAGATATTGCTGTTTTGGTTGTCGCTGCCGATGACGGTGTTATGCCACAGACCATTGAGGCAATCAACCATGCCAAGGCAGCAGAAGTTGAAGTTATCGTAGCCGTTAACAAAATTGATAAAGAAGGCGCCAATGTAGAGAGAGTAAAACAGGAGCTGACCGAATATGGACTGATTGCAGAAGACTGGGGCGGCAGCACGGTATTTGTACCGGTTTCCGCAAAAACCGGTGAAGGTATCGATGATCTTCTGGAAATGATCACTCTGACTGCAGAAGTATTGGAGCTGAAAGCCAATCCGAAGAGAAAGGCAAGAGGTCTTGTAATCGAGGCAAAATTGGATAAAGGCCGTGGTCCGGTTGCGACGATCCTGATTCAGAAAGGTACTCTTCATGTGGGAGATGCCATCAATATCGGTCACGCTTACGGTCGTGTTCGTGCGATGCTGGATGACAAGGGTAATCGTGTGAAAGAAGCTGGTCCTTCCGTACCGGTTGAGATTTTAGGTCTTAACGATGTGCCATTCTCTGGTGAAGTTATGATGGCTCATGATAATGAAAAGGAAGCCCGTACAACAGCAGACGCATTTATTGCTTATGGCAGAGAGAAAATGCTGGAAGAAACCAAGAGTAAATTGTCTCTGGATGATCTGTTTGATCAGATTCAGGCAGGTAATGTCAAAGAACTGAATCTTGTCGTAAAAGCAGACGTACAGGGATCTGTGGAAGCAGTGAAACAAAGTCTCATGAAGCTTTCCAACGATGAAGTAATGATCAAGGTCATCCATGGTGGTGTCGGTGCCATCAATGAATCTGACGTTACGCTGGCTTCTGCATCCAACGCAATTATCATCGGCTTTAACGTACGTCCGGATGCCATGGCAAAATCTGTTGCAGAGAGAGAAAAAGTTGACATGAGATTATACCGTGTCATCTACAATGCCATTGAAGATATCGAAGCAGCGATCAAAGGTATGCTGGATCCGGTATACAGAGAAAAAGTTATCGGTCATATTGATGTACGTCAGATTTACAAAGCATCCGGTGTCGGAACCATCGCCGGCTGTTATGTCCTTGACGGAATGATCACAAGATCTTCTCAGGTTCGTATCGTCCGTGACGGTATCGTAATCTACGAGGGAACTCTGGCATCCTTAAAACGTTTTAAAGATGATGTAAAAGAAGTAAAATCCGGCTTCGAATGTGGTCTTGTATTTGAAAAATACAATGATGTCAAAGAGGGAGACCAGGTAGAAGCCTTTGTAATGGAAGAAATTCCAAGATAACAGGAGACGGGAATATGAGAAAAAACAGTGTAAAAAATACCCGGATCAATTCTGAGGTATTAAAAGAGCTGAGCCGTATTATTTCCAGAGAAATCAAAGATCCGAGAATCAGTCCCATGACCACGGTGGTCGCCGTGGAAGTGGCACCGGATTTAAAAACCTGCAAAGCCTACATCAGTGTTCTGGGCTCAGAGGAAGAACAGGAGAGTACGGTGGAAGGCTTACGAAGTGCTCACGGATACATTAAACGTGAGCTGGCCCGCAGCATTAATCTTCGCAACACACCGGATATTCGTTTTATCCTGGATCAATCCATTGAGTATGGTGTAAATATGTCCAGAAAAATCGATGTGATCAATGCGGATATTCATAAAAGAGAAATGGAGGAGTCTGAAGAATGACTTCCGGCAAACAATTTCCAAAGCAGGATATCGCACAGCTGAATCGAAAGATTAAAAAAGCAAAAACCATCGCCATTTCGGGGCATACCAACCCCGATGGCGACTGTGTGGGCTCCTGTCTTGGATTATGTACTTATATTCTGGATCAATATCCGAATAAAGAAGTGGATGTATTATTGGAACCTATTAATAAAAAATTCCAGTTTATGAAGCATGCTGATGAGATCATGCATGAAAAGGAATCCCAAAAGCCTTATGATCTTTATATTTCTCTGGACTGCTCAGAGCCGGAACGCCTGAATCAGTACAAGGCATATTATGAGGATGCGAAAGACACCATTTGTATTGATCATCATGTGACAAATACCGGTTTTGGAAATCTTCGCTTTATTGATCCGGAAGCTTCATCTACCTGTGAGATATTATTCCGACTATTTGATTATGACAAGATTTCTTTTGATTGTGCACAGGATTTGTATCTGGGTATTGTTCATGATACCGGCGTATTTAAACACAGTAACACGACTCGCAGTGTCATGGAAATCGCCGGGGCTTTGATTGAAAAAGGTGTAAAGCCTGATTTTATCATCGACGAAACATTTTATAAAAAGACATATATTCAGAATCAGATTCTTGGTCGCGCACTGATGGAGAGTATCCTTTTGCTGGACGGACAGATGATTTTTTCGGTGATCACGAAAAAAGACTTTGATCTCTATGAAATTACCAGCGATGATCTCGATGGAATCATTGATCAGCTTCGGGTTACAGAAGGTGTGGAATGTGCTCTCTTTTTATACGAAAAAGAATCAGGTGAATATAAAGTCAGCATGCGCTCCAATGGGAAGGTTGACGTGAGTAAAATCGCCAGAACCTTTGGAGGCGGCGGTCATGTGAGAGCAGCCGGCTGTACCATGACAGGTAATGTAAGAGATATTATCAATAATATTTCACTTCATGTGGATCATCAGTTAAATCAGGATGAAGATTTATGATCAACGGAATTATCAATATAAAAAAAGAAAAAGGGTTTACCTCCCATGATGTGGTAGCCAAAATGCGGGGAATTCTCCGGCAGAAAAAAATCGGTCATACAGGTACTTTAGATCCCGATGCAACAGGTGTGCTCCCGGTATGTCTGGGGAAGGCAACCAAGCTCTGCGATGTCATTGCAGACTGGGATAAAACATATGAGACAGTTCTTCTTCTGGGAAAAGAGACCGATACAGAAGATATCTCAGGAACAATCCTGAAAGAATCTGAAGTGACTGTGAAGGAAGAAGACATTGAGGATATCATCATGTCTTTTATCGGTGACTACCAGCAAGTTCCGCCTATGTACTCTGCAAAAAAGGTAAAGGGGAAGAAACTATATGAACTGGCAAGAGAAGGTGTTGTGATAGAAAGAAAACCTTGTCCGGTTCATATCTCTTCCATTGTCATAAAGGAAATCAGCCTGCCTTATATTCGCTTCGAGGTGAGCTGCTCCAAAGGAACCTATATCCGAAGCCTTTGCAGGGATATCGGAGAGAGAGCCGGCTGTGGGGGCTGTATGGCTTCTCTTGTCCGCATCAGGGTATCTTCATTTCATATAGAAGATGCCATCACGCTCAGAGAACTGGAAGAAATTCGTGACAAGGACGAACTTACAATCTGCATAAAACCGATTGATACGGTCTTTAGCGAATATCCTTCTGTGACTGTTACAAAAAAAGCAGAAAAATTGTTATATAACGGAAACAAGCTTCCGATTGCACAATGTCAGATGGATTCCAGAAAGAATGCAGATAGATTTTACCGCGTATATGATACAGAGGGACATTTTATCGGAATTTTTCAAAAAGAGGCTCAGCAGGAGATGCTGAAACCATATAAATTATTTTTTGACTTACCATAGATAAGCACCAGGAGATTACTATGAAATACATCAAAAGTGCAGATTTTCATCTGGATAATACAGCGGTGGCGCTCGGTAAATTTGAAGGAATACACCGAGGTCATCAGCTTCTTCTGGATGAAATCATAAAACAAAAGAAAAATGGCTTGCAAAGTGTTGTATTTACTTTTGATATGCCTCCGGGATCTGTGTTGAAAGGGGAAAGAGACTATCAGCAGATTTATACAAAAGAAGAACGTTATCAGATTTTAAAAGGTCAGAACATAGACGTGTTGATCGAACACCCTTTTACCAGAGACTTTGCATCTCTGGAGCCGGAAGCATTTGTCCGTGAAGTGTTGATTGAAAAAACAGGAGCGAAGGCTGTGGTTGTGGGAACGGATTTTCGGTTTGGACGAAAACGTTCCGGAGATATCGATGTGTTAAAAAAATTATCGGAGACTTATGATTTTCAGCTGATCGTGATAGATAAATTGCAGATCGGTCATGAAGATGTCAGCAGTACCCGGATTCGGGGACTGTTGGAAAAAGGAGAAATGGAAGCGGTTTGTGAGCTTTTAGGAAGACCTTATTCAGTGGTTAGTCCGGTGGTTCATGGAAAAGCATTGGGTCGAACCATTCAGATTCCGACGGTCAATCAGCTGGTAGAGCATGAAAAGCTTGTGCCGCCAAACGGTGTGTATATTTCAAGAATTCACGCAGAGGGAAAAACCTTTTATGGTATCACTAATATTGGTGTAAAGCCAACGGTGGAAGAACATGCAGTCAAAGGAATTGAGACCAATATTTTTGATTTTGATAAAGATATATACGGTCAGACCATTGAAGTAGAACTTCTGCATTATCACCGGCCGGAAATGTGCTTTTCTTCCGTGGATAAACTTCGTAATCAGATGATGGAAGATATTTCATTTGCGAAGGGTTTTATTCAGCAATTTGCCGGAGAAGGTACAGAAAATTAATATCCAAATTGGCAATATTGTGGTATACTATTATAAAGATGAAGATGTCATAAGAATTTCATCGCATCTTTTGAGATAGCAAGAACCAATAAAAAAGGGGTGGTACGATGAATACGATTATCACAATTGGAAGACAGTATGGCAGCGGTGGAAAGGAAGTCGGAAAGAAGTTATCCGAATATTATAATATTCCATTTTATGACAAAGAGCTGTTAAAGATTGCTGCCAGAGAGAGTGGCATCTGTGAAGAAATGTTTGAGAGCTACGATGAGAAGCCGACCACAAGCTTTTTATATTCACTTGTAATGGATCCTTATGCTCTGGGTTACAATGCATCATCCTTTGATATGCCTTTGAACCAGAAGGTGTTCCTTGCAGCGTTTGATGCCATTAAAAAGGTTGCTGATGAGGGACCTTGTATTATTGTCGGACGATGTGCCGATTATGCGCTTAAGGATTACGAGAATAAACTGAATGTTTTTATTCACGCACCGATGTCTTTTAAAAAGCACCGGATTCATGAACAATACAATATTCCACTGGATAAAGTAAAAGACGAGGCTGTCAAGATCGATAAACAAAGAGCAAGCTATTATAACTATTATACTTCCAAAAAGTGGGGAGATTTGAAGAGCTACGATCTGAGTATTGACAGCAGCATTTTTGGAATCGATGGAACGGTGGAACTTATCAAGAATGCGATTGATCTGAAAGAAAAAAGCGTTAATCCACAGAGTGAATAAATGAACGAGAAGGATTGAAGTCCAGAAGGATTCAGTCCTTTTCTTTTGGAGTATATCAGAGAAAGGAGAGAAAAATGGAAGAAGTACAAAAGAAAAATCCTCTGGGCGTGGATCCGGTTGCCGGATTGATGACCCGGTTTGCTGTACCGAGTATTGTTGCAATGCTCGTAAGTGCTTTATATAACATAGTAGATCAGCTTTTTATCGGACAGTCAGTTGGAACGTTGGGCAATGCAGCCACAAACATTGCTTTCCCACTTACCATGTCCTGTGTGGCTCTGGCACTTCTTTTCGGCATTGGCGGAGCTTCTTGTTTTAACCTGAACATGGGGCGGGGAAATTCGGAAAAGGCAATCTATTATGTTGGAAATGCGGTGGTCTGCCTTTTTGGATGCGGATTTATTTTATGCGTGATTACCCAGCTGTTTCTGACTCCGATGTTAAAGGCCTTTGGTGCACCGGCTGATGTGCTCCCATATGCCCAGACTTATGTGCGAATTACATCGATTGGTTTTCCTTTTTTAATACTGACCACAGGGGGAGGTCATCTGATCCGCGCGGATGGAAGCCCGAAGATGGCGATGCTCTGTAATCTGGTCGGCGCGATTATCAATACGATTCTCGATGCTCTGTTTGTTATGGGATTTGGCTGGGGAATGGCCGGGGCTGCCCTTGCCACGATTATCGGGCAGATCGTTTCCGGAATCATTGTCATAAACTATATGAGAAACTACAAAACCGTTCCATTACTGTTGAAGCATTTTAAACTACATGCAAATTATGTGATTCAGACAGTCCAAATCGGTATGGCATCGTTTTTCAACCAAATTGCCATGATGATCGTACAGATTGTCATGAACAATTCGCTGGCTCACTACGGTGCGTTATCCGTATACGGTGAATCGATTCCGCTGGCCTGTGCCGGCATTATCATAAAAGTGAATCAGGTGTTTTTCTCCATCGTGATCGGCCTTGCCCAGGGAAGTCAGCCAATTGAAAGTTTTAATTACGGTGCACAGCAATACGACCGTGTTCGGAAGACCTATCGTCTGGCGCTGATTTCCGGTTTTACTGTTTCGCTCCTTTCCTTTATACTGTTTCAACTATTTCCGGTACAGATTATCTCCTTATTCGGAAAGGGATCGGAGAGTTATTTTGAATTCGGTGCGAAATTTTTCCGAATCTTTTTATTCTTTATCTGGGCCGATTGTTTGCAGCCGATTACATCTACCTTTTTTACTTCCATCGGCAAACCGGCAAAGGGTATCTTTCTGTCCCTGACCAGACAGATTATCTTTTTGCTCCCATTGTTGATCATATTGCCAATGTTTATCGGCATTGACGGCATCATGTACGCAGGAATGCTCGCAGATTTATTCGCAGCCATCGTGACTGTGATCATGGCGCGAATTGAATTCAAAGATATGCGTAGGATGGAAAACGAATTAATTTCAGAAGATTGTGTAAGCTAATGAAATAAAGTGCTGTTTCAAAAATTTAAGAAGGAGGAAATAAAATGGAAATGACCAAAGCAAAAAATATATTTTGGGATGTGATTTACGATATTATTGGCTCCTTTTTTTATGCGATGTCCGTTTATACATTTGCAAAAGCTGCCAATTTTGCACCTGGTGGTCTGACAGGTATCGCATTGATGTTAAACTATCTGCTGAATCTGCCGATTGGTATTACTACCATGGTTTTGAATATCCCGCTGGTATTGATCAGTTATCGGATCGTGGGAAGGGATTTTCTTCTGAAAACTTTTAAAAGTATGTGCTTTTGTACAATTTTCGTGGATATTATCTTTCCGCATTTTTCGACCTATGCCGGATCACGATTCATGTCATCCCTCTATTCCGGAATCTTTCTGGGAATCGGCCTCGCATTCTTCTATATGCGAGGCTCCTCTTCAGGCGGAACAGATTTCCTGACCATGTCCATTAAAGCATTACGGCCTCATTTATCCATTGGAGTCGTGACTATGGCAATAGATCTGGTCATCATCCTTCTCGGATGGCCGGTATACGGAAATGTGGATGCGGTACTATATGGTCTCACAGCGACAATTCTGACATCCCTGGTGATTGATAAGTTTATGTATGGTATGGGCGCAGGAAAGCTGCTCATCATCATAACAGATCATGGACAGGAGATTGCACAGCGTATTGGTGATGTGATTGGACGGGGTTCTACGGAATTGAAAGCCAGGGGCAGTTATACAAAAGAAGAGCGGGATATGCTCTTTTGTGCCTGCTCGAAATCCCAGGCCTATATGGTTCGCCGGGTCACCCAGGAGATTGACAAATCGGCCTTTATCATGGTCACAGAAACCAATGAAGTGTTCGGAGAGGGATTTTTAGAACACACGAAATGATAAACAGACGCCGGCAGAGCGGTTATGGCAGTTTTTCGCCTCGGCCCTCAACCGGACTAGTTTGATTATATTTTACGACAGGCAGTTCAGTAGAACTGATTACCAGTTCTACTGATTGGGCTTCGTCCGGTCTCGCAGGTCGGCGAGAAAAATCCATAACCCGCTTAAAAGCCGGCTGGAATTGAAGAATAGGTTGGAAGATGAATAACATTTGAATCTTCCTAAACGGCATGCAAATGTTATGTGGGCAGATTTCTTTATAGTTGAGACTGGGTACTGCGCTTTCTTAGTGCGACAGATCAATCCTCATCCTGATATGCCTTGTTCACTTTATTGTAGGAAGTGAAGTATGGGGCGAAGTTTTTCTGTTCCGGTTCGATCTTGCGGATAAAATTCGTGCGAATCTTGCCTTCATCCGGCGGAAGCGTGAGTCCGGCAGCCTTGCCGGCTTCGATAGATTTCAACATCCATGCCATATTGCGTCCAACGGTACGCATAACCATTAGACCTTCCTTATCCTGTTCCACTTCCTCCGGCGTATTGCCGTGAACCATGTTCCAATAAGCGGATGGGACGAGAGGCATATTGTTCATCATAAAATATTTATTCAGCTGTTCCAATGCTGCGGTGGATCCGGCCCGGCGGCAGCTTACGATGGCAGCTCCCGGTTTATATGGGAATCCCTTGCTGGCATAAAACATACGGTCAAGGAAAGAAGTGATATCACCTGCGGCACCGGCATAATGAACCGGCGAACCGACAATTAATCCGTCACATTCCTCCATCTTTGCGATGGCAACATTCACAGGATCATCTCCAAAAATACATTTGCCCAGCTTATTCTTACGGCACATACCGCAACCCTTACAGCCACGGATGGTGTGAATTCCCACCTGCATCAATTCTGTTTCAATACCTTCTTTATGTAATTCTTTTATAATCTCCTGCAAAGCCCGGTTGGTACATCCTTCTGTATGTGGACTTCCGTTTAACAATAATACCTTCATTCTATTCCTTCCTTCCCCGTTTTGTGATAAAACCCCTTTATATTGTGATAAAAATACATAGTACACCAATTTATAGAGAATTATAGCACATTTTTCTGGAAATGTATAGTTATTTTTCACAAAAATCGCTTGTTTTCACCCCTTGTTATAGTTATACTTATCATAAGAAAATCCTTTTTCCTGTTATTTTTTGTTGGGGGCAGAAAGCAGGATGGGGATAAAATGATGGAGGTATCATGTATGGATGTGGTTGTAAATAAATTTAAAAAGGTACTTGTCGCAAATAGAGGAGAGATTGCCATTCGTATTTTCCGGGCACTGGGAGAGCTGGGAATCAGCTCGATTGCCATCTATTCCAAGGAAGACAGATATGCGCTGTTTCGAACCAAGGCCGATGAAGCATACCCGCTGAATCCGGATAAAGGCCCGGTTGATGCTTATCTGGATATTCCTACTATCATTCGAATTGCTAAGGAGAAAAAAGCGGATGCCATTCATCCGGGCTATGGTTTCCTTTCTGAATCACCGGAATTTGCAGAAGCCTGTAGGAAAAATGATATTGTATTTATCGGTCCCACGGTGGAATCCATGAACATCATGGGAGATAAGATTTCGGCGAAGAGAGCTGCGTTTGAATCAAAGGTACCGATCATCAGCGGAACCGATTTTGCCCTGCCGGATGCGGAAACGGCCATGGCGGAAGCGGATAAGATCGGGTATCCGGTCATGCTCAAAGCATCCAACGGCGGTGGCGGTCGGGGTATGCGCATCGTTCACAAAAAAGAAGATATGCCGGAAGCCTTTGAGAAAGCGGAAAATGAATCAAAACGGGCATTTGGTGAGTCCAAATTGTTTCTTGAGAAATATCTGATCCACCCGAAGCATATTGAAGTTCAGATTCTGGGGGATAATTACGGGAATATTGTGCATTTATACGATAGAGACTGTTCGGTACAGCGTAGGAATCAGAAGGTTATCGAGTTTGCGCCGGCCTGGTCTATCTCGGAGGAAACCAGAAAGAGAATTCTGGACAGTGCAAAACGACTGGCAAGACGCGTGGGATATACCAATGCTGGAACCATGGAATTTCTGGTGGATGAGGAAGACAATCCTTACTTCATCGAGATGAATCCCCGCATTCAGGTGGAACACACCGTTACGGAGATGATTACCGGTATCGATCTGGTCATTTGCCAGATTCTTGTGGCCCAGGGCTATCCTCTCAATAGTCCGGTAATTCATATTTATTCCCAGAATGAGGTGAAATGCAATGGCTATTCTATTCAGGTCCGGGTGACCACCGAGGATCCGGCCAATCATTTCCTTCCGGACAATGGAAAGATTGATTTATATCGTTCCAGCTCTGGAAACGGAATCCGGCTGGATGGCGGTAATGCTTATGTGGGAGCCGTCATCACCCCTCATTATGACAGCCTTCTGGTGAAGGTGGTATCCCATGACCGGACCTTTGCCGGAGCCATTCATAAATCCATCCGGTCGCTGAAGGAATTTCGGATTCACGGGGTGAAGACCAATATGACGTTTCTCATAAATGTGCTGAATCATGATGTGTTCCAGCAAGGAAAATGCTACACCACATTTATCAGTGAGACGCCGGAACTATTTGAACTTCATTACCGTCTGGACAGAACCACAAAGATTCTGGAATTCCTTGCCAACAAGATGGTAAATGTAAATCCGGGACCAAAACCATATCTGGAAGATCGAAAGGTGCCGGTCATCGATACAGAGAAACCGATCCGGGGCAGCCGGGATGATTTTTTGCGGCTTGGTGCAAAGGAATTCACCCAGAAAATCTATCGCAGCAAAAAGCTCTATGTGACGGACACCACTATGCGGGATGCCCAACAGTCTCTGCTGGCAACCAGAATGCGTACCAAGGAAGTGGCTGGGGCGGCCAGAGCGACCAATTTATATTTAAAGGATGCTTTCTCCATTGAAGCCTGGGGCGGTGCTACTTACGATACCGCCTATCGGTTCTTAAAGGAGTCGCCTTGGAAGCGACTGGATATATTGCGGGAGAGAATGCCGAATGTGCTCATCCAGATGTTGCTCCGCGCTTCCAATGTGGTGGGATACAGCACCTATCCGGATAATGTGATCAAGAAATTTATCAAGGTTTCCAGTGAGCACGGCATTGATGTCTACCGGATTTTTGACAGCATGAACTGGCTGGAAAATATGAAACTGCCGATTGAGGAAGCCTTGAATACCGGCAAGATCGTGGAAGGCGCTATCTGTTATACGGGAGATATGTTGGATCCGAAAGAAACCAAATATACTCTGGACTATTATTGCAAAAAGGCAATCGAGCTGGAGAAAATGGGATGTCATACCATTGCGATCAAAGACATGTCTGCGTTGCTCAAACCATATGCGGCAAAGAAATTAATCGAAGCCTTAAAGTCCGAGGTCCATGTGCCGATCCATCTCCACACTCATGACACCACCGGTAATGGAATCGGAACTTATCTGATGGCGGCCGAAGCCGGTGTGGATATCGTTGATTGTGCCATCGGGTCCATGAGTTCGCTGACCAGTCAGCCATCCATGAATTCTCTGGTGGAAGCGTTAAAGGGAACCGAAAGAGACACGCAGATTGACACCGATGGCCTTGAAGTGCTGGATGATTATTACGAACATGTGCGGAAGGTCTACAAAGTATTTGAGAGTGATATGGAAGCACCGAATACCCGGATTTACAAGTCGGAGATTCCGGGTGGACAGTATTCCAACCTTTGTGCCCAGGTGAAAGAGATGGGCGCAGGAAATAATTTTAATGAAATACGGAAATTATATAAAGAAGCGGACGAGCTTCTGGGAAATATCATTAAGGTGACTCCAACCTCAAAGGTAGTGGGAGATCTGGCCATTTTTATGTTGAAAAACAATCTGACCAAAGACAATATTTTCACCGACGGAAAGGATTTATCCTATCCGGATTCGGTGGTGGAATATTTCAAGGGAATGCTTGGTCAGCCGGAAGGCGGTTTTCCGGAGAGATTACAGAAAATTGTCCTGAAGGGGCAGCAGCCGATCACGGTCCGTCCGGGCTCCCTTCTGCCGGATGTGGATTTCGATGCCATCGATGCCCATCTTCGGGAGAATTATTATATGGATACCATGGAAAAACCGGAAGTGATGGAGCAGAAGGTATTAAGCTATGCATTGTATCCGAGAGTGTATGAGGATTACTGTGAGCATTTCCAGGCCTACAATGACGTTTCTAAACTGGAAAGTCACGTATATTTTTATGGATTGCGTCCCGGTGAGGAAACCACCATACAGATCGAAGAGGGCAATGATATCCTGATAAAATTCATTCGAACCTCTGATCCGGATGAGAATGGATATCGGACCCTTCAGTTTGAAGTGAACGGTTTTTATCGGGAGATTCGCATCCTGGATAAGCATTTTGAAGTAAAGGCGGACCGCAGATTAAAGACCGATCGTAAGAATCCGGGACATCTTGGTGCCTCTCTGCCGGGAAGAATCTGCGAGATCCGCATCAAGGAAGGCGATGTGATTGCGAAGAATACACCGCTCATGACAATCGAGGCCATGAAGATGGAGACCACGGTGACGGCGAAGGTGTCGGGTGTGGTGGATAAGATCTATGTTGCCAATGGAGATGAGGTCAATCAGGACGATCTGCTGGTTTCCTTTGTGGTCGATGAGAAAGACATGCCGGAAATCAAGCATCCGGAACTGCCAAAGATTGATCTGGATACCCTGGATCAGGATGAATTCAAATCCGTAAAAGTAACAGATCCCGAAGCAAAAGAATAAAAATTTTTCATCAATAAAAGGGGCAGACTTTTGACGGAGAGGGTCTCTTATGGTATTATGGTTTGGAAAAAAGACAAGGAGGTCATTTTGATGAAAGAGAATGCCTGGTTAACATATACAGACGAAGATATCAATGAATTAGAGATCCTCTCGGATCAATATAAAGAATTTTTAACAAAATGTAAAACAGAACGAGAATGTACTGCTTTTTTTAAAGAAGAGGCAGAAAAAGCCGGCTATCGCAATCTGGAGGAACTGATCGAAGAGAATGATTCCTTAAAAAAGGGAGATAAGATTTATGCCCAGGGCATGGGAAAGACCATCGCTCTTTTTGAGATCGGAACCCAACCAATCACCGATGGCATGAATATTCTCTGTGCCCATATCGATTCCCCGAGACTGGATCTGAAACAGGTACCCCTTTACGAGGATACGGAACTGGCTTTTTTGGATACCCATTATTATGGTGGAATTAAAAAATACCAGTGGGTGACCATTCCCATGGCCCTTCATGGTGTAGTTGCCAAAAAAGACGGCAGTGTGATTCCGATCAACATCGGGGAAGATCCGGAGGATCCGATTGTATATATTACAGATCTGCTGGTGCATCTTGCCGGAAAGCAGATGGCAAAGAAAGGGACCGAGATCGTCACCGGAGAGAATCTGGATGTGCTGATCGGCAGCCGTCCTCTAGAAGGGGAGGAAAAGAATGCGGTGAAAGCCAACATCTTAAAGCTTCTCGAAGAGAAATATCATATCGAAGAAGATGATTTTATTTCTGCCGAGATTGAAGTGGTTCCGGCGGGCCCTGCCAGAGACTGTGGTCTTGACCGCAGCATGATTGCCGGCTACGGTCATGATGACAGAGTTTGTGCGTTCCCTTCCTTCCAGGCTATGATGGAAGTTTCCGGAGTGGAGCGTACCACCTGCTGTATCCTGGTTGATAAAGAAGAAATCGGAAGTGTGGGCGCCACCGGTCTTCAGTCCATGTTTTTTGAGAATACGGTGGCAGAGATTCTCGCTCTTATGGGCACGGATTCCAATCTGGCTGTAAGAAGGACCCTTTCCAGATCCAGCATGCTTTCCTCGGACGTGAGCGCAGCTTATGACCCTGCATACAGTGAGGCTTTTGAGAAGAAAAACTGTGCGTATTTCGGAAAAGGAATGGTCATCAACAAATATACCGGTGCCAGAGGCAAATCCGGTTCCAATGATGCCAACGCGGAATATCTGGCCCGGTTGCGTCGGATTTTTGACGATAATCAGGTGGCATTCCAGACTGCAGAACTGGGTAAGGTCGATTTTGGCGGTGGCGGAACCATTGCTTATATTGCAGCTCTTTATGGCATGGAAGTGGTGGATAGCGGTGTGGCTGTACTCAGCATGCATTCCCCGTGTGAAGTGATCAGCAAAGCGGATTTATATGAAGCAAAAAAAGGTTATAAGGCATTTCTTAAAAATGCATAAAGAGGAATATATCACCTATGAATTGTCAGGAAGCGCAGTCAAATGTACTGAATTATATTAATCACAAACTGAATAAAGAAGAAATCAGACGGTTTATTGAACATATTCGGGAATGTGACGATTGCAGAGATGAACTGGAGATTTATTATATTACGATGGTTGGCATGCAGCAGATTGATGATGGCGAGTTGCAGACCGCCGATTTTCAGAAAGCATTGAAGGAAGATATGTGTACGCGATACGAACAATGCATGCGAGAACAGGATCGCACCCATTCTATTCGTGTTTTGCTGGGCGCATTTATTCTTTCTCTGCTCCTGTGGCTCATAGGACAGCTTATTGTAATCATTTAAGAGAGGATAGAACTATGCCAGAGAAAATTATGCTCCTGGATGGACACAGTATTTTAAACCGGGCGTTTTACGGCCTTCCTGTGCTTTCAAATACCGAGGGAGTGCATACCAATGCGGTGCTTGGATTTTTAAATATCATGCTTCGCTATATGGAAGAAGAAAAACCGACTTACCTGTTGGCTGCTTTCGATCGAAAGGAGCCAACATTTCGTCATTTGAAATATAAAGAATATAAAGGAACCAGAAAACCGATGCCCGAAGAATTACGGGAGCAGGTGCCTTTGATGAAAGAGATTCTTAAAGCCATGGAAATACCGGTTGTCACGCAGGCGGGTCTGGAGGCAGATGATATTCTGGGGACCATTGGCTGCGAAGCAGAAAAAGAAGATTTCGAAGTGGTCATTGTGTCCGGTGACAGGGATTTACTGCAGCTGGCCACTGACCATGTGAAAATAAAAATTCCGAAAACAAAAGCCGGAGGAACTGTAACGGAAGATTATTATGCCAAAGATGTGCAGGAACTCTATGGAGTGACTCCAAAAGAATTCATTGATATGAAAGGACTGATGGGAGATCCTTCCGATAATATCCCGGGAGTTCCCGGAATCGGAGAGAAGACGGCAGCCAAGTTAATTCAAGCCTATCATTCCATCGAAAATGCCCATGATCATATTGATGAGGTAAAACCGGCGAAGGCAAAAAATAATTTACAGACTTACTATGAACAGGCAATTTTAAGTAAGGATCTGGCCACTATCAAAACAGATTGTGAGCTGGAGTATCATTTTAAAGATGCTAAAATAGGAAGTCTGTTTACGAAGGATGCTTATCATTTATTTAAAAAGCTGGAATTAAAGAGCCTTTTTAAATATTTTGAGGAAGATCAGAAAGAAAAAAATGAAATACAGATTACCTGTACCAGTGATCTGGCAGAAATGGATCGGTTTATTTCGGAAATCATCGCAGAGGGCCATGCCGGTCTTGGCGTGATTGGTGTTTCCGAAAAATGTAAGGGTCTTTCTGTAACTTATGGAGGAAAAACAGTTCTGTTTCTGGAAGAAGGTTTTGTCACAGAGGCACAGCTGAAAGATACTATTCTGAATCTTCTGGAGCATAAGGTTGTTCTTGATGTACTGGATTATAAAGCTCTCTTACATTTTGAAGAACGGGTGAGAGAGTACGAAAATCAGATTGAAGATACGGGCATTCAGGCATATCTTCTCAATCCACTGCAATCCTCCTATGATTATGACGACATTGCCAGAAATTATCTGGATTTGGTCGTTCCTTCAAGAAAAGAGGTCTGTGGAAAACAGCAGCTACAAGATATATTTGCCAGAGAAGATGAAAAAACAGTCCATCTGGCTGGATTGCTTTCCTATATTCCATATCTGGCAGAGCCGATTCTCTATGAGAGAATAAAAGAGTATGGAATGGAAACCCTGTATCTGGAGATCGAACGTCCAACCGCACCGACTCTTTATGATATGGAGAAATACGGCATTTCTGTGGAAAAGGATGCCTTAAAAGAATATGGAGAGCAGCTGACAGGACGTATCGCAGAACTGGAACAGTCCATTCATCAGCAGGCAGGAAAAGAGTTTAACATTAACTCTCCAAAACAGTTGGGTGTAATTTTATTTGAAGATCTCAAAATGCCTTTTGCCAAGAAGACAAAAACAGGATATTCAACCAACGCGGATATTTTGGAAAAGCTGGCACCGGATTATCCGATCGTATCTGATATATTGGAATACCGTCAGCTTACAAAACTAAAATCGACCTATGCCGATGGTCTGGCCACTTTTATTCAGGATGACGGGAAAATTCATGGGATTTTCCACCAGAAAGTGACCGCCACGGGACGTCTCTCCAGCTCGGATCCTAACCTGCAGAATATTCCGATTCGAATGCCTCTCGGAAGAGCGATCCGTAAAGTCTTTGTGCCGGAGCCTGGCTATGTTTTTGTCAGCGCAGATTATTCACAAATCGAGCTTCGGGTACTTGCCCATATGGCAAAGGACCAGAATCTTATCGATGCTTATCAGCATGATGCGGATATTCATACCACCACCGCTTCTCAGGTATTTGGCGTGCCGATGGAGGAAGTGACACCGCTGCTCCGAAGGAATGCCAAGGCGGTCAACTTTGGAATTGTATATGGTATCAGTGCGTTTGGTCTGAGTCAGGATTTGAATATTTCAAGAAAAGAAGCCAACGAATATATCGAGCGTTATTTTGCCACCTACCCGGGCATCAAAAAATATCTGGATGGCAATGTAACTTTTGCCAAAGAAAAAGGATATGTCACCACCATGTACGGACGAATTCGACCGATTCCGGAACTTTCTTCCAGTAATTTTATGCAGAGAAGTTTCGGTGAGCGGGCTGCTATGAATTCCTCTATTCAGGGAACAGCGGCAGATATTATTAAGATTGCCATGGTTCGGGTGAGTCGGAGACTCCGTGAAGAAAAGCTGGAATCCCGATTGATTTTGCAGATTCATGATGAGCTTTTGATCGAGACGAAAAAAGAAGAAGTGGAGC
The DNA here is from genome assembly GCA_022764265.1 of Eubacterium sp. Classification (GTDB taxonomy): domain Bacteria; phylum Bacillota; class Clostridia; order Lachnospirales; family Lachnospiraceae; genus Anaerobutyricum. The sequence goes on from JALERO010000068.1 coordinate 30,346, forward strand.
AGATCCGCAAAATATTGCGGGAAGAAATGATGGGTGCAGCCCGGCTTAGTGTTCCGTTGAGTATTGATATAGAAGAAGGAAATACCTGGTATGAAGCAAAATAAAGATAGAATCAAAGTAGTCGGAATCACCGGTGGGGTCGGATCCGGTAAAAGTGTAGTGATGCAAATGCTGGAAGAAGAATTTGGTGCCAGAGTTATTCTGGCTGATCTGGTAGCCCACGATCTCATGGAACCGGGAGCTATTAGCTATGAACAGATTGTGGAGAATTTCGGAACAGAGATTCTGGCTGCCGACGGAACCATTGACCGACCGGCTTTGTCCGGCGTTGTTTTTTCAGATCCGGATAAATTATCCCTCCTGAATCAGATTACCCATCCCAATGTAAAAAAAGAAATCCTTTCCCGCATTGAGGCATTTCAGAAAGAAGGTACCGCTTCTTTAATTGCTGTGGAAGCCGCCCTGTTGATTGAAGAAGGCTATCAGGAATACTTTGATGAAATGTGGTTTGTCTATGTGGATGAAGAAACCCGAATCCGAAGGTTGATGGAAGGCCGAGGTTATTCTGAAGAAAAATGTCGGTCCATTATGGAACAACAGCTTGGGGAAGAAGAGTTTGTTTCCCATTGTGATAAAGTCATTGATAACAACAGAGGATTGGAAGAATTGCGGGCTCAGTTGCAGCAGAGCGGAGTATTTGATTGATATTATACTTTACGAAAGTCATTTTCTGTTATATAATGACAAAGATTATGCTTAAAGGATGGTAGAACATGGAATTAGCGAGTATTGCCAGCGGCAGCAGCGGCAATTGTATTTATATTGGAAATGAATCCTCCCACTTTCTTGTGGATACGGGAATCAGCCGGAAACGAATTGTGGAGGGATTGGCCCAGATGGAAATTACGCCGGATATGATTGACGGGATATTCATCACTCACGAACATATCGATCATATTAATGGTCTTGGTGTTTTCTTACGAAAATATCCGGTTCCGGTTTTTGCCACATCAAAAACCATTGATGCAATTTTGTCTACAAAGAGCCTTGGCAATATGAATCCGGAACTTTTCACATCCATCTCACCGGATCATCCGATTCGTATTGGAAATATTACGGCGAATGCATCCAGCATTTATCATGATGCGGCAGACCCCGTATGTTACACCTTCTCTGACGGGGAAACGAAGGTGGGAATTGCCACGGACTTCGGAACCTTTGACGATTATCTGGTAGATAAGATGCAGGGATGTGAATCCCTTCTGGTGGAGGCCAACCATGATCTCAATATGCTGATGGTCGGTCCGTACCCATATCCTCTGAAACGAAGGATCATGGGCAATAACGGGCATTTATCCAATGAGCGGGCGGGACAGTTTCTGTCAAGGGTGATCGGAGAAAAATGCCGGCATATATTTCTTGGTCATCTCAGCAAAGAAAATAATTATGGTGAGCTGGCCTATGAAACTGTTAAGGTAGAACTGCTCCTACATAATATTGATATTGAAAAAGAGAACCTGACATTGCAGGTGGCAAGCCGAAGCGTGCCGACCTTTGCTGTGTGAAAATAAAACTGGAGGAAGAAAAATGGAAGAAAAACAGTTGAAAAAATCTATCATAACCGTACTTGGTAAAGATGCTGTGGGAATCATCGCAAAGGTATGTACCTATCTTGCCAATAACAATATTAATATTCTGGATATCAACCAGACTATTACAGGTGGTTATTTAAATATGATGATGATCGTTGAGTCTGAAGAAATCATTAAAACATTTCCGGATATGTCAGCGGAACTGGAACAGATCGGTGAGGAGATCGGTGTGAAAATTCAGGCACAGCATGAAGATATTTTTGAGATGATGCATCGAATCTAAGAAATAATATATTTGTAACAGGAGGCAGATATGCTGAATATTAATGAGGTTATTGAGACCAATAAGATGATTCATGAGATGAATCTGGACGTCCGCACGATCACGATGGGAATCAGTCTCTTGGATTGTGTCGGTGAGTCTTTAGAGGATGTCTGTGAAAAGATTTATCATAAAATCACAACAAAAGCAAAGAATCTTGTGAAAACAGGAAAAGAAATCGAGCAGGAGTTCGGAATTCCAATCGTGAATAAACGTATTTCCGTCACACCGATTGCTTTGGTTGGTGGCGGATGCTGCAAGAAACCGGAAGACTTTGTTCGGATTGCCAAAGAGCTGGATCGTTGTGCCAAAGAGGTGGGTGTCAATTTTATTGGTGGATATTCCGCTCTCGTTAACAAAGGAATGACAAAAGCGGATGAATATCTGATCCGCTCTATCCCACAGGCGCTGGATGAAACCGAAAGAGTCTGCAGCTCCGTCAATGTCGGTTCCACAAAGACCGGAATCAATATGGATGCGGTAAAACTCATCGGTGAGATTATTCTGGAGACAGCTGAACTGACGAAAGACCGGGACGGTATCGGCAATGCGAAGTTTGTTGTATTCACCAATGCACCGGATGATAATCCGTTTATGGCAGGTGCTTTCCATGGCGTGACCGAGACAGACTGTATTATCAATGTCGGAGTCAGCGGACCAGGAGTAGTAAAAAGAGCGATTGAGCAGGTAAGAGGAGAGAATTTCGAGATTCTCTGTGAGACAATTAAGAAGACTGCTTTTAAAGTGACGCGTGTCGGCCAGCTGGTAGCACAGGAAGCATCCCGCCGTCTGGACGTGCCTTTTGGAATCATTGATTTATCTTTAGCTCCAACACCGGCGGTAGGAGATAGTGTAGGAGAGATTTTAGAGGAGATTGGTCTGGAATATGCCGGTGCACCCGGTACTACTGCTGCCCTTGCCCTCTTAAATGATCAGGTGAAAAAAGGTGGTGTCATGGCATCTTCTTACGTGGGAGGTCTCAGCGGCGCGTTCATTCCGGTCAGTGAAGACCAGCGGATGATCAACGCAGTGGAGGCAGGCGCTTTGTCTCTTGAAAAACTGGAAGCTATGACTTGTGTTTGCTCGGTTGGCCTTGATATGATCGCAATTCCGGGAGATACAAAGGCATCCACGATATCCGGAATCATTGCCGATGAGATGGCTCTCGGTATGGTAAATCAGAAGACAACAGCGGTACGTATTATTCCGGTAATCGGAAAAGGAGTCGGAGATACCGTGGAATTCGGCGGATTGCTTGGTTATGCACCGATTATGCCTGTCAACCAGTTTGATTGCAGTGCTTTTATCAATCGTGGAGGAAGGATTCCGGCACCAATCCACAGCTTTAAGAATTAAGTTTTCTGTTCTGTTTTGTTTTGGCTTTGCATATAAAATGAATAAAATATGGAAAAGAGCAAAACGATGGACAGAAAATTACATAACAATATAAGAAATCAATATAAGAAAAGGGAGAATACCTCTTCCTTTTCTTATATAACATCTAATGACAGAAGAAATCATACATACAGATCGGAGGATGACGAGAAACCACTGCCATATGCAATTGGTTTTCGCCTTCGAATGGTCTTGTGTATTGTATTATTTCTGTCTTTTTTATTTTCTGATTATTATATTTTTGAGGAAAAGGAGACACAGATCATATATCAGAAGTTAGAAGAGAATACTTCTAAAGAGGATTGGAAGAACTATGCAGTGACAGCCTTTAAGGAATTAAGAAAAATTAAGAATTAAGATAAAATTTTACCATTGCATAGCTTTGATATTTCATATATAATTATATTAAATTCTATAATATTATAGAATGAATCATTAATTGTATAAATATTAAAAACGATCATTATCATCAGGGAAGTGCTCGATAATATCCTCTACCGGACAGTCGAGAATATTGCAAAGTCGGTCAAGGGTGATCACGGTCACATTTTTATTGTGACGTAACCGGTCAAGCTGTGAGCGATTCATATTATATTTTGTATATAGATCGTACTGGGAGATTCCTTTTTTCTTCATTGTTTTCCAGAGTTTATCATATGTAATCAATTTTTTTCCACCTTACGTTTTTCTTATCATTATCGGTGGAAAATCGATTTGTTAATAGTGTTCGTATATTGACACTGTAAGACAATGATATGGATCTGATTTCAGAATGGTTTCGGGATCTGCCCCGGAAGATGATCTGTTGGCAGATTATTTTATTTCACCATACTTTTTTTCATGCTCTGCAATGAGTTTTCGAATCAGATAAAGTAATTCACCATTCATAGATCTTCCTTCGAACTCTACGATATATTTAAATTTACGGTGGGTTTCTGCATCTATTCTCAGACCGATATGCTTATCTTTTTCCATTTGTATTTCCTTTCTGATGTTAATGGGTATTCTTATTTAGTAAGTACATTTTAAGTACTATTTATTCGGAAATGTTGTAAATGGACTTGATTTAAGTACAGATAATTTTAGGAGGGCTTAAGATGACTATTCATTTGAGAGAAAAAATACAATATATCAGGGAGAATAAGAAGACAACACATTTTCTCGATTCGTGTATTAAGATATCGATTATTTCATATTTTTCGGCTTTCCTGTTGCTGGGAATCAGTGCTTTCACCCCACAGCACAGTATAATAAGAACCATGATCACAGCACTGGCAGTGTTCGCAATTATCTGTGGAGTGTTGCTGGCAGGGTATGCCAACTGTAACGGAATTGATGAGAGTTCATTTAAAGAGGAGCAGGAATATGCTACCCAGGAAGAGTTGGATGAGCTTCAAAAGATGATTGAAGATTACAAATGCGAGATAAATTCTTAGTCAAAAAAAGACTATCTTTTTCAGAAATATTATCTGATAGAGATAGTCTTTATTCTTTATCCCAGTTTGATCATAGTGTCCAGACAGGCTCTGGCTTTTGTCATGACTTCATCAGAAAGAGTGATTTCTTCTCCTCCGATTCCCTCAACGCAATTTAAAACATCACCTAAAGTCGTCATCTTCATGTTATGGCATACGCAGTCTTTCGACAGTGGATAGAAACGTTTATCCGGACACATAAACTGAAGATGTTGGACAATACTGTTTTCGGTTCCGATAATGAACTCTTTCTGGTCGCTGTTTTTTGCGTAATCCATGATTCCTGTGGTGCTTCCCACATAATCCGCTTTTTGAGAGACCTCCGGCAGACATTCCGGATGAACCAGAAGCAATGCATTCGGATGAAGAGCCTTTGCTTTATTGACATCTCTTTCAGAAACTCTGACGTGGGTAGGACATCCGCCGTGGACTAACTTGATGTTTTTCTCAGGCACCTGTCTGGCAACCCATTCACCAAGGTTGCAGTCAGGAATAAATAAGATATCCTGCGCGTCCATATTTTTGATGATCTTCACGGCAGAAGAGGAAGTCACACACACATCACAGACCGTTTTTAATTCAGATGTGGTATTGACATAGGCAGCTACCGCATATCCCGGGTTCTGCTCCTTTAACTGGAGGATCATATCCGCATCCATCTGATTGGCCATCGGACAGTCTGCTTCTGAATTAGATAAGAGAACTCTTTTTTCCGGTGACAGAATCTTCACTGTCTCCGCCATAAAACGAACGCCGCACATTAATACATTCTTACAGTCAGATTTGGAAGCCTGAACACTTAATCCGTAAGAATCACCCACATAATCTGCGACCTCCCAGATATCATGACTCTGATAGGCGTGGGCAAGGATACAAACGTCATTTTCTTTTTTCAACTGCAGGATTCTGTCCTGCATTTCTTTTGTAGTATACATATTATTTCTCCATTACTGTGATTTTATAATAGTCGACCGATAATTCCTCGGCAATTCTATCTGATTATACAGCAGAGGTTTTCAACTGTCAACACAACTGTAAAAATAATATTTAACAGGTGTCTTGTCAGCTAATAATTACTGTGCTATAATCAATTCTGTTTATATGGACAGATATGCAGTATAAGTGATCTGTTATAAATAAAAAGGAAAGCCAGGTTATTATGATGAAAACAGATATTTTGATTATTGGAAGCGGATGTTCCGGTTTATATTGTGCATTACATCTTCCGCAGGATAAACGAATTACGATTATTACAAAGTCAGATCTGGAAAGCAGTGATTCTTTTCTTGCACAGGGAGGAATGTGTATGCTTAAGGACGATTTTGATTATAAAAGCTATTTTGAAGATACCATGCGTGCCGGTCACTACAAAAATGATGAAAAGTCTGTGGAGATCATGATTCGTTCTTCACAGGATATTGTTCAGGATCTGCTTCATTATGGTGTCGATTTTCAGAGAGAATCCGATGGAACTCTGGCATTTACCCGGGAAGGTGCTCATTCTGCTCAGCGGATTCTTTTCCATGAGGACATTACCGGAAAAGAGATTACCAGTAAGCTTTTAGCACAGGTAAAGGAGAGAGAGAACATTTCTCTTATGGAATATACAACCATGCTTGATCTGCTCTGCAAAGATAATAGCTGCTATGGTGCGGTAATCCGTCATGAGGATGGCACACTGGAAAATGTTCTGGCAGATTATACGGTTCTTGCCACCGGAGGAATCGGCGGGCTCTATCGTCATTCCACCAATTTCAGACATCTCACAGGAGATGCTGTTGCCATTGCCATCAGGCATGGAATTACTTTAAAGGACATCAATTATGTCCAGATTCATCCTACAACCCTTTACTCAGAGAAAAAAGAAGACAGAAGCTTTTTGATTTCAGAATCCGTTCGGGGTGAGGGAGCTAAACTTTACGATATTCATATGAATCGGTTTGTCAATGAACTTTTACCTCGAGATGTAGTGACAGACGCCATTCACCAGCAGATGCAGAAAGATCATTCTGATTACGTGTGGGAAGATCTTCGACCGATACCGGAAGAAGAACTGAAAATGCATTTCCCGAATATTGTGGAGCATTGTCAGGCCATGGGGTATGATGTGACAAAGGAATGTATTCCGGTAGTACCTGCGCAGCATTATTTCATGGGCGGTATTGCGGTTGATCATCAGAGCAGGACATCCATGGAACATTTATATGCGGTCGGTGAGACTGCCTGCAACGGTGTCCATGGTCAGAATCGTCTTGCCAGCAATTCTCTTCTGGAAAGCCTGGTATTTGCCAAAAGAGCCGCTTTTGAGATTAGAGATACTTACAGACATCAGACCGTTTTCTGCCCGGAGGCGAATAACCTGGCCGGTTATCAGGATGAAGAGAGATTGTCAGAAGAATATCGTCAGCTGGTTTTAAATGAAATAGCCAAAAGAGAAGCAGATGATTTATCTGCATAGAATAACATAGGATAGGAGAGATAAAAATGTTTGATCCCGTTACTTTAAAATTAAATGTTGACCCTTTGATTCTCAGCGCATTACAGGAAGACATCACCAACGAGGATGTCTCCACCAACAGTGTGATGCCTCATCCCCAGCCTGGTGAGGTGGATTTGATTTGTAAAGAAGATGGTGTTATCTGCGGTCTTCAAATTTTTGAAAGAGTATTTACCCTGTTAGAGGAAAATACACAGGTTGAGACTTTTGTTGAGGATGGAGATGAAGTGAAAAACGGACAGCTTCTTGCCAAAGTTCGAGGAGATATTCGCGTATTATTATGTGGGGAGAGAACCGCACTTAACTATCTGCAGCGTATGAGCGGAATTGCCACCTATACTCATTCTGTTGCAGTCCTTCTCGAGGGTACAGGAACCAAATTGCTGGATACCAGAAAAACAACACCAAATAACCGCATTTTTGAAAAATACGCAGTTCGTACCGGTGGCGGTAACAATCACCGCTTAAATCTTTCCGATGGAGTAATGCTAAAAGATAATCACATTGGAGCCGCCGGCGGTGTGAAGGAGGCTGTTACCATGGCAAAAGAATATGCACCTTTTGTCCGCAAGATTGAAGTGGAAGTAGAGAACATTGACATGGTGAAAGAAGCGGTGGAAGCCGGTGCCGATATTATCATGCTCGACAATATGAGCCATGAGGAAATGAGAGAAGCCATGAATTATATCGACGGCAGAGCTCAGGTGGAAGTCTCCGGTAATGTGACAAAAGAAAATATTGCAAAGTTGACGGATCTCGGTGTCGATTTCATCTCCAGCGGAGCATTGACCCATTCTTCACCGATTTTAGATATTTCTTTAAAAAATCTTCATCAAATATAATGTATGATTTCGTTATCGAAATAACAAAATATTGAGTTATTTTGGAGAATTATTGACAGAATCTGTGAGCATAATTATAATTAAAAGTAACTGACTTCCTCTTTAATCAGGAAAATTATTATATTATAGAAAGGTGACGCAGAATATGAACGGTACAGAAAGAAGAAGATGCATTATTCAGATTTTATCTTCCAGTCAGAAACCGGTTTCCGGTATGTCTCTGGCAAAACAATTGCAGGTCAGTCGCCAGGTTATTGTACAAGATATTGCTTTGCTGCGTGCCAATGGAACAGAAATTATATCTACTAATCACGGTTATCTTCTTCAATCCGGTCAAAACGTGAGCCGTGTTTTTAAGTTGATTCATTCTGACAGCGAGGTGGAGGAGGAGCTTTCCATGTTTGTTGATCTTGGAGGAGTTGTCCGAGACGTATTCGTATATCATAAGGTATACGGTGTTGTCCGGGCGGAAATGAATGTCCGTTCTCGACTGGATGTTCATAATTTCATGAAAAACATCTCCCTTGGGAAATCCAGCCTGTTAAAAAACATAACATCAGGATACCATTATCATACTGTTTTTGCAGACAATGAGGAAACATTAGATTTGATTCAAGAATGCCTTCAGGAGAGAGGATTCCTGGCAAAGCTTCAGGATTATGAACCGGTAGATTTCTGGAGTAAAACACAAGAAGAGTCATCCTGTGGTTCAAGATTGACATAAAATATCCAAAAATATTGTGAAAAATTGCACAAGTATTAAGGCTGATTTTTAATTTTTTTGTACTTTTTTAACAAAAAGATATTGACTTTTTTCTCCTGCATATTATATACTGGTCAATGAAAATTGTATTGATTTTTGTACAAGAAAGAATACCTGATGTTTTTAGTACGATATCTCTACAATACTTTGTTATATATACAGGAGGATTAGTTTTATGAACAGATTGAAAGATAAGGTTGCTATCGTTACAGGTTCAACCAGCGGAATCGGAGTAGGTATTGCAAGACTTTTTGTGGCTGAAGGTGCTAAGGTTGTAGTTTGCGGAAGAAGACAGGAAAAAGGACAGGCTGTCGTTGATGACATCACAAAAGATGGTGGCGAAGCATCCTATCATTTTATGGACATCACAAAGGTAGAGAGCGTTGAAGCATTAATCGCTGATACTGTTGAGAAATACGGCAAGCTCGATATCCTTGTTAATAATGCTGCCAATGTTGGTTTAAAAGATGGTCGTGTGGACGAGCTCACTCTTGATATGTGGGATGCAATTTTCCAGAGCGACGTACGCGGAACCTTCTACGCAACCAAATGTGCTCTTCCTTATATGGAGAAGAACGAAAACGGCGGTTCCATCATCAACATCGGTTCCATGGCATCCTGCAGCGGTGACCTTGGTTCCACAGCTTATGCATGCGCTAAGGCAGGCGTTGACAAGTTAACCCAGTATACTGCTTTACAGTATGGTAAGAAGAACATTCGTTGTAACTGTGTTCGTCCGGGT
>JALERO010000080.1 GCA_022764265.1 Eubacterium sp.
GAATCGCTGCCATATTTTTTCTAATATATATTTTTATTGCATCTCTTTTTTCTGTACTAAAGCTCACTTTTTCATTATACCCCATTTGTTTTTAATTTTATTATTATTTTTTTAACCATAGTATCATTTTATCACGTTGTAAAGTGAAAACAAACAAAAAGCAGTGACATGACCACTCTTGTTCTCACATGCAAGAGTGGAGCATATCACTGCTTTAAATCAGAGTCGTCTATTTCCTCTAATTAAAGAAGTAATAATATGGATTGTTGTAATAATCATTTCCGGATCCGTTTCCGAAATATTCACTGTAAGGATCGGATCCACGGTTTCCGCCGTTTCCATAATAATTATTCTGCTCTGTGCTTTGTGTGGTGTCTTCCTCAGAATCTTCATAATCACTCTTCTTGCCAAGGGTTACTGTCACGGTCTGTTCTTTGTATTCGCCGTTCTGGTTTGCACGTTTCAGTGTCAACTTCACTTTTGTACCTGCTTTTTTGATAGACAGTTTTTCCTTCAATCCTTCCATGGTAGAGACGCCATTTCCTTCAAATGCCGTGATGATGTCACCGGCTGCTATTCCTGCTTCTTCTGCCGGAGATCCGCTCACAACCTGAGATACATAAATACCGCTCGGCATTCCGAGTGCCTGTGAATAACTGGAGTCTATCGTTTTTCCTACAATTCCCAGATAAGCTTCTTCATCCTTCTTGATGGTTCCGGCATTCATCAAATCTGTCAGAACATCTTGAGCGGTGGAGATTGGAATTGCATAACACATACCTTCCACAGAAGTATCTTCCAGCTTCGCATTGTTGATTCCGATGACTTCTCCGTTCAGATTCACAAGAACTCCGCCACTGTTACCAGGGTTAATGGCGGCATCCGTCTGAAGTAATGTCATTGTTCCGTCTGTAAAGGACACTTCTCTGTTCTTTGCACTGATAACACCGGTGGTGACGGACTGACCATAACCGAGGGCATTACCGATTGCGATTACAGCCTCCCCGACTTTCAGCTTGTCAGAATCACCGAGAACTGCAATTTTTATCTTAGACATGGTATCTTCGGATAAATCGCTGAGCTTCACGGAAATCACTGCCAGATCGGCATCGGTATCGGTTCCGACAACCGTCGCACCGGCTGTTGTATCATCCACAAAGCCGACAGTTAATGACTTGGCACCGGAAACTACATGATTATTTGTGGCAATCATCAGAGAGTCATCCGTTTTGGCAATGATAAAGCCTGATCCGGCCCCTTCGGATTCCTGGGCACCAAATCCGTAAAATCCATAGGTTTCCACTGTACTGGTGATGGAAACCACCGACGGCATTACACCATCTACAATATTGGAAACATTCTGTACTGTTGCAGCATCTCCGGAACCGGAATCGGTACTGTCATCACCTTTCTGAACAGTTACAGTTTCAATTTTATCTGCGGAGGAAGGATATAATTTATCCTTTGCTATGGAAACACCAGCAAATCCCACTCCGGCCACAATACCAAAAATTAAAGCAGCTCCAACTAATTTTGCAATTTTTTTCGGCATCTCACCATCCCCTTTAAATCCTCTTTTTTTCGGTTCATGCGGTGTGTAATCATAATAACCCTGCTCCTGAGAACTTCCCTGATAGCGATATCTCTCCCGGCGCGGTTCCTCCTGCCAGGAATCATTCTGTCCGGAGCTATTTCCATATGTGTATCTGGATGAAGAAGATTCCTCCCGATAAGGATCACCGGAATAATGGTACAGACTACTCTCTGATGAATCACCGTTATTTTCCTGATCAACTACCTCTATCTCATCTTGATTTATCTGTCCATCATCGGGACGATTATCATTATTATCAAACTCAAATTCACTCATAACGCGAACCCCTTTCTTTTGATTTCTTAGCCATATCTTAGCAACGATATGTGATAAATTTGTGTTATTTCTATGTCAGAAACATGGATTTTCTTCAATATATTATTGTGATTCCTCATATTTCAGCAAAAAAACACAAAATATTTATTGTATATTATACTCTTCTATTGTATGATAGATTAGAAAATTATTCCAGTGTAAATCTCAGAAAATTATCCCACCCCAAATTACTGTTAATTTCACAGGAAATAATGTATAATAAGAAGGAAACAAAGACTGCTATCCATCGGTCTGTTTCCATAAAATCGGCAAATCGCCTGAAAGATTAGGTAATAATTATGATTAAAGAGAATCAAAAATATTTAAACCGACTTCATGTGGTCATTGATGCTGTTGTTATCTACTGCTCCTTCTGTTTCAGTTACTATCTCCGATTTGAATGTGCCCTGACGAAGTACATTTTCCCTCAGGCTCCTTATTGGAGAAGGCTATGGCAGTACCAGGGAATGCTTCTCGTACTGGTTCCCGTATACCTTATTTTATATGCCAAGTTCAATCTTTATAAACCAAAACGTTATCAGAACCGCAGTGCCGAATATAAAAATCTGATCAAGGCGAATACCTGCGCTATTCTTTTCATGTTGATTTATATCGTTTTTATGAAAATAGAGCATGTTCCGAGAAGTCTGATTATTATATTCTATATTATCTCCATGATGGCAACGCTGATCGAACGATTTGTAATCAAAAGTTTCCTTCAGCGAACCCGCAAAAAAGGACATAATTTAAAACATATTATTATAATCGGATTCAGTACTGCTGCCGAAGCTTACATCGACCGAATCAAGGCAAACCCACAATGGGGATATATGATTCACGGTATTTTTGATGATAATTTAAATGAAAACTTTCAATATAAGAATATATACTGTATCGGAAAGATCCGGGATCTGGAGAAGTTTCTTCAGAACAGTTCTATGGATGAAGTTGCGATTACCTTGAGTCTGAAGGAATATAACAAACTGGAAACCATTGTTAATATGTGTGAGAAATCCGGTGTTCATACAAAGTTTATTCCAGATTACTACAAGTTTATTCCAACAAATCCGGTAACAGAAGATCTTAACGGTCTTCCTGTTATCAATATCCGAAATGTACCATTGACCAATACAGTAAATAAGTTTATTAAAAGAGCTATTGATATTGTAGGTTCTCTGGTTTGTATTGTTATTTTCTCACCGATTATGGCTGTTGTCGCCATACTTGTTAAGAGAAGCTCCCCGGGACCGATTATTTTCTGTCAAGAACGAGTCGGCCTTCATAATAAACCATTTAAAATGTACAAGTTCCGTTCCATGGGAGTACAGTCGCCTTCCAAGGAAGCAAAAGCGTGGACCACCCACAATGATCCCCGTGTCACTCCTGTCGGAAAGGTCATTCGTAAAACCAGTCTGGACGAGCTCCCACAGCTTTTCAATGTGCTGAAGGGCGACATGAGTCTGATTGGTCCAAGGCCGGAACGACCATTATTCGTAGAGAAATTTAAAGAAGAAATTCCAAGATACATGATAAAACATCAGGTACGCCCGGGTATGACCGGATGGGCTCAGGTCTGCGGTTTCCGTGGAGATACTTCCATTGAAGGGCGTATTGAACATGATATTTTTTACATTGAAAACTGGACTTTAGCCTTTGATATCAAAATACTGTTTCTTACCGTATTTAAAGGATTTGTCAACAAAAATGCATATTAGAAAAGAGGTGCGGTGTTATGAGCGACCGTTCACGTTTTACGGATTCCACGACATCTTCCGAGACACAAAAACACAAAAAAAAGAAATCAACCAGCTCCGTAAGCTACCGCAGGGCACAAAATGCTTCTTATAAACCGGTTTCCACCAAGAGGAAACGTCGTCATACAGAAGAGGAGTATCAGGAGCCGTCACGAAAAAGGAAAACGAAGAAAAAGAAAGGATGTCTGGGAAGTATTCTTCTGCCACTCGTCCTTCTCATTCTCATCGTTTTCTGTCTTGCTCTGATTTTTATGCGTTCTGCCTTCCAGAAAGTAGAAAAGTACAATCTGGATATGAGCCAGATTTCCGTGAATGATCAGGATAAAAACATTGATCATTATCAGACCATCGCCCTATTTGGGGTAGATAATCAGGACAATAAGATTCAGGATACCGGTTCCCGAACGGACTGCATTATTGTTGCCAGCATCAATAAATCATCCAAGAAGGTTAAGCTAATGTCCATTTACCGCGATACTTACGTGAGCATCAACGGACAGTATGACAAGATTAATGCAGCCTATTCCTACGGTGGTCCCGAGCTGGCCATCAGCACGATCAATCGAAATCTTGATTTGAACATTACAGATTTTGCCACCGTCAATTTTAAAGCTCTCGCCGATGCGGTGGATATTCTCGGTGGCATCGAACTGACTATCAAGTCAGAAAAAGAATTAAAGAATCTCAATGATTATATCGGTAACATGAATAAAATCAACGGAGGAAACTCTCCAAAATTTGACGAGACCGGTACCTTCACCTTCGACGGCAATCAGGCAGTGGCTTATTCCCGAATCCGATATATGGAAGGCGGCGATCACGAACGGGCCAATCACCAGCGACTGGTTGTGGAAGGCATCGTCAAACAGGCCAAAAGAAAGCCATGGAAGCTGAAAGAACTGGTCGATCAGGTAGTTCCGCAATGTAAGACCAGCTTTTCTACCGGTGACATGACAAAATTGTCTCTGGGCTTACTTCGATACAAGATTGAAGACTCACAGGCCTATCCTTTCAAATCGGTCGATGAAAAATATGGTGGAATCTATTACGGATTTCCTCTGACAGCATGCTCCAATGCCATAGAGGCCCATGAATATCTGTTTGGAACGACAGACTACGAGCCAACAGAAGAATTACAGAAAATCAGCGGCAAAATCGAAGCCGTCACTGATGATTTGGGGTATTAATCATTCTAAAACTAAACGTACAAAAGGTTCCGTCGCAGTAACGGTCTAACGACCGTAACTGCTGACGGACTTTTTGTGCGCATTTTCAGCAGAATCTACTTACTTTGGCTACAGATACGGCACTTATACTGCTGAAAAAGCGCACTTATCCAAGCCTTCTGTCTTAGACAAAAGACCGGTCTGATTATAATATCCGGGATCAGAACTTCCAGTTCAAAAGGAAGTTTTAATTGATAATTCATCGAAGATAGGCTATAATCTTTCTGTATAATTTTGGTTTTTTGCATGACATAATTATACACCCAGAGCCGTTCTTTGTAAAAAAGTTCGGCTTTTTTCTTTTGGTGTGCCACAGCCTGC
>JALERO010000128.1 GCA_022764265.1 Eubacterium sp.
TTTATACCTGCTCTCGATCACATTATAGGCAATTAGCATTCCAATCAGCAATCCCACTACCCCAAATACAACCAGAAAAAAGAATGGAGAATTTTGCTCCAGAAACAGAAATGGAATTCCCATAATTTCCAATATAACCGCAACGACAAACCAGAGGTTTGAAACCGCATCATTGTAACCCTTCGTGTCTTTTACCGAAGGCGGTTTCACAAAAGTAAAAAATCCAATTGGTTCTTTTGATTTTCTTGCACTTATACCTATTAGAATAAATATAACTGCTACGATGGTCCAAATTATAAAAGCAATAATCATATTCGATTCCTCGATTCTTCTTCCTCTGTCTAGAATAATTGTCCCGGAAGTTTTAATTTCTCCTTGGGTTCAAACTCCTGATCGAAGGCTTCCACCTCTGCTTCGTCCACATAGTATCCCTGTGGTGTTGTATACACACCGGTAACACCATCTAAATATCCCGGAATTAATTCCTTGCACAAAAAGAAGGAGGCATCTTCGCCTTCCGGCAGACCATGATAACGAATGCCAAAGGTACTGGCATAGGTAAAACCGCTCTTTCCATAAAAGTCAATGTTTCCTTCAAAGCAAACTGCACCACAGCCTAATTCCTTTGCTCTTTCCAGGGAGTAGTCTAATAATATTTTTCCATATCCCTTTCTCTTTCGCTCCGGTGCAATGCAAATCGGTCCCATTGTCATGATCGGAACATCTCTGCCATCATCTGCCTTGATGTTTGCTCGCATAAACATATTCTGGCCGATCAGCTCGCCATTCTGTTCCATAACAAAATCAAGTTCCGGCACAAATGCGGGATCATCTCGAAGCTGATTAAGTACATAATGCTCCAGGCATCCCGGGCGGTATACATTCCAGAAGCTTTCTCTGACTAAGGTTTCCACTTTCCGATATTCTTCTTTTCTCTCTAAACGTATGATAATATTGTCTGTGTTCATCTTTCTTCCTCCTTCGGCGCTATAGCATGGCTCTGCATAAATTGTTTCGTATGATTGCTGAGAATTTCGGCATATTCCTCATTTTCTCCGGTTTGGTCGAACATATTGATAAGAAGAAACAGCGGAGCAAAAAACTCTACGGCAAGCTGTCTGGGATTTCCTGCCCGAAGTATCCCCTTTTTAATCAGCTCACGAAACAGATCTTCCATATAATCTACAGGGCCTGCAACGATACATTGGCTGTAAAGCTCTGCCATCTCCGCATTTCGATATTGTTCCAGAGACAACATTTTGCGAAAATGGGAGGCGAAATCATCCTCCGTCCAAAATTTGAATTGTTCCATCGTAAATTTTTGAATGCTTTCCAGAGACGTATTTTCATAGGAATCCGGCATGGCATCATATTTTTCAACCGGCATCTGACAGTCGTTTGCCCTTTGGGCATCAACTTGTATCATTCTTTCTACAATGCTGTCAAATATGTCACGTTTGTTTTTATAGTGCCTGTACAGAGCACCTTTCGTCATGCCAAGCTCTTCTGCAATTGTTCTGACAGATACCGCCTCATACCCATCCCTTGCAAATAAATGTAAGGCCGTCATTAATATATTTTCCTTCGTATCAGTCATCCGGCATCCCTCCAAACTATATATAAATATTCTTACACCCCAAACAGGTAAACGATCGTTTACGCACATTATAGTAAACGACCGTTTATTTGTCAAGATTTAAACTTATCGAATGCTCCCCTCAATTGTAATTGTCACCACATTCCATGGTATAAATTTCCCACTATCCTGCAATGCTATTTTTACGGCATTTTCTATGCCTCCACAACAAGGGACTTCCATCCGTAACACCGTAACACTTTGGATATCGTTATTGCGAAGAATCTCCGTCAATTTGATTGAATAATCCACTGCATCCAGCTTAGGACATCCGATCAATGTGACATGTCCTTTCATAAAGTCCTGATGAAAACCGGCATAGGCATAAGCAGTGCAGTCAGCAGCTACCAAAAGCTTTGCGCCATCAAACCATGGGGCATTCACAGGTACCAGTTTTATCTGAACCGGCCATTGTCGAAGCTGAGATTCCTGGGACGTAGTTGTTTCAGAAATCGTCTCATGACGTTTCATAGATTTTGCGGCAAGAACGGCTGCTTCATCATAAGCAGCTGCCTCTCTCTCAATAAACGAGATTGCTCCTGTTGGACAGGCCGGAAGGCAATCTCCCAAACCATCACAGTAATCATCCCGAAGCAGCTTTGCTTTCCCATCTACCATTCCAATGGCTCCCTCATGGCATGCAGAAGCACAGGCCCCGCATCCGTTGCATTTTTCCTCATCTATTTGGATAATTTTTCGAATCATTGTATTTCCTCCTGATTTTACTGTACTTGACGTTACGAGCTAATATTATTATACTGGTGAAAAAATATCTGTTGGAATTCCAACACAGGAGAATTTTTTATGAAAAAATATTTTGAGATGTTATCGCAATGCCCATTATTTGACGGCATTGACCAGTCGGCTTTGAATTCTTTGATAAAATGTATGGACGGTAAGACAAGTTCCGTCCCGAAAGGTAATCCCGTATTCCTTGAAGGCTCCCCCGCTCGATTTGTAGGTATTGTTTTATCCGGTACATTGCAGGTGGTTCGGGAAGATTATTACGGAAATCGAAGTATACTGACCATTTTGCAACCCGGCGAATTATTTGCAGAAGCATTTTCTTTTGCGAGACTTGAAACCATGCCTGTAAGTGTTTTTGCCGTAAAAGACAGCGAGGTGCTCCTTCTGGATTGCAGGCGTATTCTGACCACATGCTCCAATTCTTGTCATTTTCATACTCTTCTGATGAAGAATCTGCTACAAGGAATGGCCCAGAAAAATCTGGCATTATCCCAGAAGATTCGATATATGTCCCGGAAAACAACAAAGGAAAAGCTTATGGTTTTCCTTTACGATCAGGCAAAGCAACACGGGACTACTGAGTTCGTGATTCCCTATGACCGTCAGGCGCTGGCAGATTATCTGGGTGTGGAGCGCAGCGCCATGTCGGCTGAAATCAGTATACTGAAAAAATCCGGACAGATCGATACAAAAGGGGCATGGTTTTGCATAAACCAAAATTATATTGAACAATAAAATTACCTGTCAAGATTTCTGGCAATGGTCTTTACGACCTCATCCATCACAATAGGTTTTGACAAATGCCCGTTCATTCCGGCATCATCATATCCATCAGGATGACATCAAAGGTTCCCGGAGAATTCTCCGAAAAGGCGCGAACCACTTCCCTGCCGTCAGTCGCTCGAGTAACCTTAATCCCCAAATCTTCCAACTGAATCGTAGCAATCTCTGCGTTCAAGTCATTATCCTCTGCCATCAGGACTTTCACACCCGTAAGATCGTTGCTACCAACGTTGTACTCTCGCTTCTGAATCTTGCTTTCATCCGTCAGTTCCAGGGGAAGCTCAACAATAAATGTGGAACCCTTGCCCTTTTTACTATCAACGCTAATCGTGCCACCCATCAGGTCAACATACTGTTTGGTGATTGCCATGCCCAAACCAGTACCCTTGTATTGGGTGCGAGCACTGGAATTCTCCTGGGAAAATTCATCAAAGATATGCTCCAGAAATTCTGCACTCATACCAATACCAGTGTCAGAAATACGATAGCGTACTACAATATGCCGGTCATCATCTTTGGCGAGATAACCCGTTTCAAAAGTGATGCTACCGCCGTCATCGGTAAATTTTACCGCGTTACTCAAGATATTCACCAGCACCTCCCTGATGCGCACGGCATCGGCAAGCACATAGAGACTTTCAGGTTTGACACGATGAACACGAAAATCCAAATCACGACCAGACAGGAATCCTCTTGTGATATCCAGCACCGTATCTGTAACGGCGGTGATATCAAGTGGCTTGGGATTATACTTTATATTACCACTCTCAATGCGGCTGATATCCAGCACATCATTTATCAGAGTAAGCAGATGTTCCGAACTCTCCCCAATTTTTTCAAGACACTCCCTCGCTTCCGGTTTGGGTTCCTGCTTAAGAGCGATGTTGGTATAGCCGATGATCGCATTCATAGGTGTGCGGATATCGTGCGACATATTGCTGAGGAAGATCGTCTTTGCGCGGCTTGCCTCCTCGGCCCTCCGCAGGGCATCTCCCAGCGCACGTTCCGCTTTTTCATTGGCCTCCTCCTGAACCTGCTCGTAGCGTTTTCCAACAAGGATGATGATCAGGCATACAAGGATGATTAATGCAAATACCACAAATAGAACAACAAATACCCAGAATACCGGCAGTTGAGTAATGGTTTTATTCAGATGATAGCGAATATAAGCATCGCTGAGGTCGATTTCTTCTCCGGTGGTGTAGAAAATGATACCAATGGTGGTGAATACATTTTCTTTGTTCGCAGGTGTAGAGCCTGCAATCGGGAATTCTTCATAGTCTGCATTGTGGTATTAAACTTATCAGTGTTTTGCCCGCCGAACTGGCTGAATTCCACTTCCCCGTTCCATGCTTTATTGATGTACATATCAGTAGAAATAGGAATTACCAGTTCCCAGTCGTGGATCTCGATATCGGAAAGATTCGTGACTCTGAATTCCACGGTGCGTCCATAGGATATATTGATCCCTCTTTCATTAAAACAGGAAAAGCTTTCTGGATCAAATTGTGAAGGATAGACAAAGTCTTCCGGCATCTCCTTGACCCACCCATCGCCGATCAATGTCTCAACGTTTAGATACTCTCCGTCCTCATCAAGAGTCTGCAGTCTTTCTATGGAGTTGAAAGCGCGCAGCCGTGTCATAACACCAAACGTCAGGATCAGCACCACGCATATTCCGGCCAGTGCTGCCAGAATGACTCTCTTTATTGTTTTTTTGTCTAAAATATTCAAAAGCTCACCCTCCATAATTCAACACGATTTCCAACTGCTACTCAAGTACCCGAATTGTACGAGTGGCATCATAACCATTCACATCAGGCATCTACTCTTTTAGAATCTCAGTCAAAGCTGACATGAGTTCATCAACCTTAATAGGCTTAGATATATGCCAGTTCATGCCTGCCTTATATGCATTTTTCTTATCTTCATCAAATGCATTTGCAGTCATGGCAACAATGGTAATGTCTGCTTTTTTGGGGTCTGAAAACTTTCGGATTGTCTGGGTCGCCTTATACCCATCCATATTCGGCATCTGGATATCCATCAGAATCAAATCATAATAACCTGCATCTGCTTTCTCCATCATGTCTACGCAAATGATGCCATCGTCAGCATGCTCCACCTCAAATCCTGCTTCTTCCAGAATCGTGATTGCAATTTCTGCATTCAATTCATTATCTTCCGCAAGTAGGATACGTTTTCCTTTAAAAAAGTTTTCATCATATCCCTGTGCCTTCTTTATGTAACTTTGGGTGTCTGCATCCTGTGCAATTCTGTGAGGCAAGGTGACTGTGATCTTGGTTCCTCTTCCCACCTTACTTTCCACTTCAATGGTTCCCTGCATCAGTTCAACCAGCTTCTTTACAATAGGCATGCCAAGTCCGGTACCATTCAGCTTACTTTCTGTGCTGGACCGCTCTCTGGAAAACTCTTCAAACAGAAGGGGAAGAAATTCCTCAGACATACCAATACCCGTATCTTCAATTACCGTCTGATACATGGCATATCCAGGTCTGTCAGATGGAATTTCGGTCAAATTCATGGTAACCTTTCCACCGGAAGGTGTATATTTCAGGGCATTACTCAGAATATTTAAAAATATTTCACGCAGTTTTGTCTCATCACAAAGAACATCCGGATGTTCCACCTTATTTTTTCTTGTAAACTCAATTCCTTTTTCCTTCATCTGGGAATCAAATAAAGCGAATAACGTATCATAAAATGCATGTGCATCCCAGTAAGTCTCATCCAAAGTGGCCTTGCCGCTTTCAATTCTTGCCATCTCCAGGACATTGTTGATCAGCGAAAGCAGAAAGTCATTGGAGGTCTGAATTTTTTTAATGTAAGATGCGGCAAGTTCTCTATCATCCAAATGTTTTTCCAAAAGCTCCGTAAAGCCGATAATGGCATTCATAGGTGTACGGATATCATGGGACATATTAAAGAGGAATGCTGATTTCGCCGCACTGGAGGCATTGGCAATCTCCAGTTGCGCCTTTGTGTCTGCCTTTTCATGAGCCTCGGTGACATCACGTCCAAGGATATTAATAATAGCTTCACCGTTCTCATCATATCCTGCAAACACATTGATTTCATGCCATTCCATCTTTTCCGTATAATGCATCGGAAACTCTTCCGTACCCAGATGTCCCGTCTTATCTCTCTTCCCTCTGAAGCTTTCCAGAGCCATGAGTTCTGTTCCCCTTTGCAAATACTCGGAGTCTACTGCCTTAAGGAAGTTTTGATAAATATCATCATATCTGTCTGTGGCTTTCATTCTGGTAACCGTATCATCCAGACCGGTACCGGTAATCAGGGTATATTTTCCGGTATCGACATTAACCGTCATATTATAACTGTAAAGCATTTTGGTGACACCGGAAAGAAGCTGGTCTCTTGCCGCAGAGGCACGAAGTTCACGCTCTTTGATTTCCTGCTGTTCATGAGCTTCTGTAATATCGCGGCCAAGGATATTTGCTATTGGCGCACCATTTTCATCTGTTCCCAGGAAAATATTGATTTCATGCCACTCAATACCCTTACCTGTTTTTACGGAATATTCCAGATTGCCGATGTAGCCGTTCTCATTTTTTCTGTTTCTGAGTGCTGTCAGACTACTGAAGTTTCCAAAAGATTCAATACAGTCCTCGGTTACATATTGAATCTTCTGCCGATATGCGGTTTCATAGTCATCCGTAGACTCGAAAATCTCCACAAAATCCTTCATTCCTGTACCAACGATCAGACTGTATTTTCCACTTTCCAGATTTAATGTCAGGTTATAACTGTACAAGGTCTTTGTGATATTGGAAAGGATCTGATCCTTTGCCGCAACCGCCTTCAGCTCGTTTTCACGCCGTTCCTGTGCCTCATGAATTTCGGTAACATCACGTCCAAGAATATTGGCAGTGGGATTTCCTTCCTCATCTACACCCATGAAAGCGTTGACCTCGAACCAGCCAATTCCATTTTCAGTTTTTGCGGCATATTCGATCTGTCCGATATGACCGCTCAGATTCTGCTGTTCGCGCAGAGCCTTTAATGAAAAGCGCCGGTTCATTTCCTCAGGGTATTCCGGAAGTGCCTTTTCCAGCAAATATTCACATGCCTTTTCGTAATCATCCGTCCGTGAAAAATGCTGAATGATTTCTTCCATACCGGTACCGATTATCAGACTGTATTTTCCTGTATTCAGATTCACTGTAGCATTGTAACTATACAAGGTCTTGGTAATATCGGAGAGAATCTGATCCTTTGCCGCAGAAGCTTTCAGTTCACGTTCTTTTGCTTCCTGCTGTTCATGAACCTCTGTAATATCACGACCCAAAATATTGGCCACCGGGGTGCCATCCTCATTGGTTGTCATAAATAGATTGACCTCATGCCATTCATTTGTTTCTCCCACAGCGACATGACATGAAATCGTACCAACAAATCCTGTTGCATTACTTCTGTCCTTTAAAGCCGCAATACCAACAAGGTTTTCAAATTCCTCTTTATCTTCCGAAGCAATGCCCTGCAATAGTTTTGCGTGAACCAGCACATAGTCATCATTATGCTGCATGATTTCGAGCACTTTATCCATTCCGGTACCGGTAATGAGTGAGTATTTCCAGGTCTCGAGATTTATGGTAAGGTTATAGCTGTACAGCATCTTGGTCACACCGGAAAGCAGCTGGTCACGGGCCATAGCAGCTTTTTGCTGATTTTCCCGCTGTTCCTGACGTTTGTGTGCCTCCGTAATATCTCTTCCAAGAATATTTGCAACAGGTTCTCCGTCTTCATCCGTACTGATGAACACATTTATCTCGTGCCATTCTTCGCCATAATCGGTAAATGCTCCATACTCAAGGTTCCCGATAAAACCATTGGCATTCGTTCTCGCCCGAAGAGCGTCCAGACTGGCAAGTGCTGCAAACTGTTGAATGTACTCTGGGTCCAGATAGGAGATCTTTTTGTTGTACGCGGTTTCATAGTCATCGGTGGACTTGAAAATGTCCATAAATTGTGTCATACCATTACCGATGTTCATGATATACTTACCAGTTCTCAGATTAAGTGTCAGGTTGTAGCTGTACAGCATTTTAGTCAATTCTGACAGAATCTGGTTTTTCGCAGCCGCCGCACGAAGTTCCTTTTCATTTCTTTCCTGCGCATAATGGGCTTCTGTGATGTCGCGTCCCAGAATGTTTGCAATTCTTGTTCCATCCTCCTCTGTGTCAATGAATACATTGATTTCATGCCACTCGTATTCTACATCCCCCGGATAGAGCACCGGGTACTCAAGTGAACCCCTATATCCATTTTCTGACGGATTATTCCTTGCCGATTCAAAATTGGTAAGTTCATTAAAGCGATTAATATAAGCTGGATGAATGATATTTCCCTGAAATGCTCTCAGTTTTCTATAATCGTTGTGTTTCTTATATTCTTCAACGGTCCATTCCATACCTGTTCCCTCAATCAGCGTATAACTTTCCGTTTCCAAATCCACCGTCAGATTATAACTATACATAATCTGAGTAATCTGAGAAAGGACTCTGTCCTTTTTTGCAGGTCCCTTTTTCAGTTCATTATTGGTTTTCCAGATGGAATAACTATTCTGAATAAAGAAATGCAATGTTTCTTTTAAAAGTTCATAGGCTCCCTGCATTTCTTTATCAGTTTTTCTATGTACACGTGAAAGAACTTCCATGACATTTTTTTCGTCAATTCCAAGCTCTACCACCTTTTGCAGAATATCTTCATCTCTCTGATGAATAGACATAGCCTGCCCAGCTAACACTTTTCCTAACACCTGTCCATCCGGTAAAACAATCGGAATAGAGAAATCCCAGAAACCAAAGGGGCACTCATAAATTCCGTCTAAGTCCGCCTTCCATGTTGCCATACAACATGCCTTACCACTGTCACAGGACTGAACCATCCTGCAAAACTCTGTCATTCCGAAATCTTCAGATAGCTGGTTGCCCTCTGTATCTACTATCATCGTGGCCATTCCACAGCTTTTCGACCAGTTATCCAGCAATCTGTATAACTGGTTCATGTCACAAAACTCCTGCAGACTTCTACATTTTTTTTCGTTTATTCCTGCTTCCATATCACGGTTTTGGTCCACAATAATTTCTCCTTTTCTCCACTATTTCTGGCTGCATTTTGAAATCACTCGAATAGTTTTCGTTAACTCTATTATTTTTCTCCAGATTCCAGACCTAAAACTCTTCGAACAGTCTGCTTGAAAGTCATCATATCAATCGGCTTTGAGACACGGGCATTCATTCCAGCTTCTAAGCAGTCATGAATATCTTCAGAAAAAGCGTTGGCTGTCATTGCGATAATCGGAATCGTAACAGCGTATGGATTAACACTTCAAACGTATGCCCCTTCCTCTGCATCTGAGGTCGGATAATTGTTTCAACTCCATCTATAATATCAGCAATTTTCTCGTCAGACAAGTTCAGATTCGTCTTTCCAGCTTCAATTTTTGACTTCTTTGCTGCATATCCCTTCTGTTTTATCCAAGGATATTTGCCAGTTCCTTCATCAATTCACGGACATTGATTGGCTTGGCAAGATGTCCGTTCATGCCGGAACGATATGCCTCTCGCTTGTCCTCTTCAAATGCATTGGCGGTCATGGCCAGGATTGGAATATTCGCTTTCCCGGAATCCGGAAGTGCTCGAATTGTACGAGTGGCATCATATCCAATCTCGAGCTGCGCTTTCGTATCAGCTTTTTCGTGGGCCTCCGTCACATCACGCCCAAATACACTTGCGAACGGTGTTCCATCATCATCCACATCCATGAATGCGTTGACTTCAAACCATCCAATGCCGTCCTCGGTGACTCCGGCATAAACCATCTGTCCGATGTGTCCCCGATGATTCTGTTGCCTGCGAAGAGACTCAAGTGAAAACTGGCGGTTCATTTCATCGATGTACTCAGGGAGTACATTGGACAGTAGCAGATTGCAGGCATCCTCATAATCATCTGTCTGAGAAAATTGCTCGATAAATTCTTCCATTCCAGTTCCAACGAGCAAACTGTATTTACCCGTATTCAGATTCACAGTGGCATTGTAGCTATACAAAGCCCTGATGATATCAGACATAATCCTGTCTTTGGAAGCAGAAGCCGCAGATTCCCGTTTCCTTGCTTCCTGCTGTTCATGCTCCCGTGTGACATCGAGACACGCGCTGATTATGGCAAGGCGACCGTCAACCGTTTCGATCACCTCGCCTCTGTCAATGGTCCAGAACCAGGTTCCGTCTTTTCTCGGCATCCGATATGTGGTCTCATACTTCATCCCCACATAATAATGATTTCCCAGATCAGCCGTTACCTGCGGCAGATCGTCCGGATGAATGGTATTGACCACCTTTCGGTCGATTCCTTTTTCGAAATCTTCCATGTTGTCATAGCCAAGCATTTCGATCATACGCTCATTCACATAGTATAGAGGGAATCCCTCTTCACAATAACCGCCGATCATTCCGATAATCTCAGAATCATACTCTTTCAGGAGATTTCCTGTTAGAGGAAGATCTTTTATCTTTAATCTTTGAAACACATCCCAGGCATCTCCATCTGCCGGGTGGCAGGTAACCGCATACCTTCCATCTCCGATTTCAGAAAAAATTGCCTCGACCCAATCTCTGTAAAAAGGATCATAATACACCGGACAATCATTTTGTGAATTGCCTGCAATAGGACAGTGCGGGCATGGGCTATCACGCTTCATCGTTACCTGATAACACAGGTCTCCGCGCTTAATTCCTTTATATCTGTCCTTTACATTTTGATTGAAATCCAAAAGTCTGAAGTCATCCGAAATGACATAATAATCCGTATTGAAAACTTTTGAACGATCCAAAATGCCAACCCCCTATTCGTATTTAAAAATATCTCTTCCAATTGATTTATCATCGGTTTTTTGTATCTCTTTGTTTACCTCCTTCTTTGAAAGCACACAACCAAGTGTATTCTTAAAGATTTCAACCTGAATCGGTTTCGCGATATGACCATTCATTCCCGCATCCAGAGATGCCTGCACATCTTCCGCAAACGCATTGGCAGTCATGGCAATAATCGGAATCGTTCGTCCATCGGGACGATCCCTGAGGGTACGGATTGCATTGGTAGCTTCATAACCATTCATCCGTGGCATCATGATATCCATCAGTATCACATCAAAGGTGTCTGCCGGACTGTCTGCAAAGAGTTCCAGAGCCTGTTTCCCATCAATAGCGCGAGTAACGATTATTCCGAACTCTTCCAGTTGAATCTCTGCAATTTCCGCATTGAGATCGTTATCCTCCGCCAAAAGGACACGAATACCTTGCAGACTCTCTTTCCTATAAGGTAGTTCCTGCTGACCGACGTCTTCCATACTGGTTAGCTCCATAGGAATCTCCACCGTAAAGGTCGAACCACTGCCCTTTTTGCTCTCAACAGATATGGTGCCACCCATCAGTTCCACATACTGTTTGGTAATGGCCATTCCCAGACCAGTACCTTTATACTGGGTTCTTGCCCCATTATCTTCCTGGGCAAATTCCTCAAAGACCTTCTCCTGAAATTCTTCGGTCATGCCCACTCCCGTGTCTGTCACACGGTAACGTACAATAATATGCCGCCCATCCGCACATTGGCGATAATCTGCCTCAAAATGGATTCTTCCGCCGTCATTGGTAAATTTGACGGCATTGCTGATAATATTCACCAGAACTTCCCTTATTCGAACCGCATCAGCCCTCACATAGGGGTTTTCCAGCTTGGCTCGGCTGACCGTGAATGTCAGATTGCGATCAATCAGAAATCCGTTGATAATATCCAACACCGTATCTATAACGCTGGTAATGTCAACGGGGATAGGTGTATATTTCGTTTTTCCACTTTCGATGCGGCTAATATCCAACACATCGTTGACAAGGGTCAGCAGGTGTTCGGAACTTTCTCTGATTTTCAGGAGACAATTCTGAACTTCCGGCTCCGGATGATGTTTCAAAGCGATATTAGTAAAGCCGATGATGGCATTCATAGGCGTCCGGATATCATGGGACATATTGTTTAGGAAGGTTGTTTTGGCAATATTCGCACTCTGCGCCTGCTTGACAGATTCCTCTAACCGGATATTATTTTCTTTCATGCGATTGGCATATTCCATACGCTCTTCTGCAATCACACGAATATTCCTGTTATTTCTAAGTGTCAGAATAATTACTGTACCACCCCCCATAAGAATTGCAAGCAATGCAATCAAAAACCACGGATTGGTTTTGATGAACTGCGCCAGGGTAACATCCGGCTGTCCATAGTGGGTATACTTTTCCACAAGCTCGTCCATAACAAGAGACTGATCCGCCTTCAGGCATTTGTTCAGAATGCTGATGAGTTCATGGTCCGTCGCAGACCGCATCATAATAGACAGGCCGACAGCAGGTCTATTTACAATATGAAAGATCAGCTCTCCGTCCGGGTTCTGATTGATATATTTTTCTGCCATATAAGTGTATACATAGCAGGCATCTGCGATTCCGTCCTTGACGGCCTCCATCGCCTCCTTGCGGGTATCAAAGGGTATCGTCTGAACATTTTCCGCCAGATCGATATCGATTCCATCATACATTTGATTATAGGCCACCGCAACAGTGTGGATTTCGCCCTGAAAGTTCTTTTTCGTCACTCGGGACATGGTCAGATGAATATAGGGTTCTGTAAAAAGTCCACTGTCCTCCTTCAGAAGGGTGCTTCTCTCCTCACTTATGTCCATGTAGAGATCTGCTGCATTGTCCGTCGCCCACTCATAGAACTGGGCACGGTCTTCAGCAACCATAACGGTATAAGAAAGCCCCGCCATCTCCATCAGATGAGCAAAGTAATCGGGAATAATTCCCACCAGTTTTCCATTTTCCACATAAGAATAAGGGTCTCTGTCTGGTTGGGCACAGGCGGTAATAACTTTTTCACCGGACTGCACGGCAGAGATATACTCCAGTTCCTCCTGAGTAAAGGAAAGTACACTCTCTGCGTTATTTGTCGTGTATTTGTAATAGAGTTTATTTCTCCAATCGCCCTCATTCCGATCCATCTGCTCAATGCCCTTGTTGATCTCATCCAGCAGCTCTGTATCCCCCTTTCGGACGATACAATAGAACTCCTCCAGTGCAAACCGGGCCACGATTTTTTCATCATTATGCTTTCGCAGACTGCTGGCCACGATTCCGTCCACTTCTCCATTACGAAGGGCTTCCGTCAGATCCTTTTCCTCATCATACTCCACGGCATGATAGGTAAAGCTTTTCTCCCGGGCCAGAGCAGCCAAATCATCATTTCGGCTGTTTGCCTTTAGAATCCCTATGGTCATTCCGTCAAAGCTTTCGTAATCATTGAGCATAAAACGCTTGTCGTCGGACCGGACGCTCAGCTCCGCATAGCTGGTCCCGATGGGACTGGAAAACGCAAATTCTTTTTCCCGCTGACTGGTTTTTCTTGCAGAGGTCACCATGTCAATCTGCCCATCCCGGAGCAGCTGCTGCATCTCCTGCCAGCTATCTTCATAGCCAACATATTGATAATTCAGATTCGTGTATCTGCGAAGCAGCTGCAGAAAATCAAATCCATAGCCACTGCCCTGCGTTCCGTTATCCTTTTGGGACATCTCATGATATCCAGGAAATGCAAAATAACCCACACGGATCGTTTCCGGTTCCGCCGCAAAAGAAGTAGTCGGATTAATAAACGCAATCAATAATATGATAAGCAGGAAATGTACGGTAGTTCTTATTCTATTCTTGCTTACTCTTTTTATTGTGCACGGAAGGTGTTTATGTAATTTTTCTGGTGTATGCACTGTTCTCATTGTCTCCATCTCCCATCTTCCGTAATATTATCAAAATCAAAAAAGCTCATACCACAAATAATTACACTAATTTCTTTTTGAAATAAATCAGAAAATAGTGTAATATAATAATATTACTATATCATAATTTATTCAAATATCAAGTTTTAAACTGTTTTCTCCCACTACTTGATGATAAATATCCTTTACTCACCATTTTAGAATCGGGAGACATCTCCAACGAGATAAAAAATGTACAGAAAGTGAGAAGTATGAAAAAAAATAATAAAAAAGGATTTACTCTGGTGGAACTCGTGGTTGTCATAGTTATTCTTTTCGTTCTGGCTGCGATGATAACTCCTGTCATTCTCAATTATTTAGAAAAAAGCCACGAAACTACTGACCTTGCAAACGTGAGAAATGCTTATACAGAGGTAATGCTTGCCGCAATTGAGCAGGACACCAGTTCACCTCTATACACATCAAACGGAACATATCTTAGTATTGTTCCATTGAAACAGAAAAAGGATGACTGGGCATTGGAGGAGGAAAAACTTGTCGTTGCGGGAATCAGTTCTTCTGACACTGTTCATTGGCTTAACAAGCCACGCGCAAAAGGGAAATGTAAGGTTTATTATATGAACGGTTCCATGTTTTTTAACTGGAGTGGTGAAGATCATATCAATTCTATATCTGCAGCAGATTTTCTAACACAGAAGATTTTGAAGAAGATTCTGGGTGATGCCGGTAAATATCCATATACGGTCATTAATTCCAACGAACCTGAAGAGCAGAATGGCGGAACGAAAAAATTTCTCGATTATGCCAAAAAACACGGTTTTGATTTAAACGACTATGGGGCTAAGACCTGGCAGATCTATGCGAAAGAAAGTACTTCTTCCTCGGATATCCTCTCGAATCCGGCCATTTACTGGAGCAGTGTAGATATCTCCGGTTCTGATAAGCTTGGGACAAGAGTTCCTGTTATGGGCTATCGTGATGGAAAGTATGATGTATATTATGCCGAAGTGGTAAAGTATAATATCGGAACGGATAATGAATATCAATCATTTAGAAATAACTTTGCGAATGTGACAAATTCCGGTGGTTCTGCAACTTTTCAATTTGACAACTACCAAGAAGCTAAGAAGAAATATGACATTCTTCTGGAAGCATATCAAAATAACCACAATCTTTCTTACGATGATATAAAAAATAATGGATTAACCAAATAAGGCGGCTTACTATAAGCCGCCCAACACATTGTTCAGTGCATGAATTACTTCATTTAGATCTATTGGTTTTGAGATAAATCCATTCATCCCACACTCTGATGCTATTTTACGATCCTCATCGAAAGCATTTGCCGTCATAGCAATAATAGGAATCAATGACTTTGACGGTTCATCTAGCCTTCGAATACACCTGGTCGCTTCATATCCATCCATAATCGGCATCTGAATATCCATAAGCACCAGATTATATTCCCTCGGCTTTGCGGCGGAAACTTTTTCGACCGCTTCCGCACCGTTTTCTGCCATATCAATAATGAACCCATACTCAGAAAGAATTTCTGTCGCAATTTCAAGATTCAGTTCATTGTCTTCTACCAGCAGTATCTTCTTTCCTTCATAACATAAAGAAACATCCGGCAGAGTACTCTGTTTTTCTCTTTGTGACCAGCCCATGGCGTTCAGTAATGTATCCCGTAAGTCTGACATAAACATTGGTTTTAATCAAAAGCCGGTTACACCTGCTGCTTTTGCCTCTTCCTCAATGTCGTTCCAGTCATACGCAGTAAGAATTATGATTGGGGTATCATCTCCCAGACTGCGAATCTGTCTTGCCACTTCGATTCCATTCATATCCGGAAGCCGCCAGTCAATGATATAGGCATGAAATGCATCATTCATTCCAAAAGACTGTTTTGCCTTCAGTACTGCTTCCTTACCGGAAAGGGTCCATTCGGAACGCATACCCACCTGTACCAACATTTTACAAACACTATCACAGGTATTGAAATCATCGTCTACTACCAGGGCCTTCAATCCCACCAATTCTGCGATTTTTTCTATCTTTCGACGCTCCGGCTGCAAACGTAATTCCAGACGAATGACAAATTCTGTTCCTTTATTCGGTTCGGAATGAACCTCAATGGTGCCGCCCATCATATCGATAATATTTTTTGTGATGGCCATTCCAAGACCGGTGCCCTGGATCTGGCTTACTGTTGAGGTGCGTTCCCGCTCAAATGGATCAAATATCTTCTTTGCAAACTCCGGACTCATACCAATACCGGTATCTCTCACACGGATTTCATACAAGCCTTTCTCGTTTTTCGTGGTCGGAAGCTGCGCTACCCGGATGGAGATCGTTCCACCGGCCGGGGTAAACTTAATCGCATTGGAGATCAGATTCATAAGCACCTGATTAATGCGAGTCTTGTCACAGAACACATCTTCATCTGTCACATCCATAACATCCATATAGAGTTCTTGCTGCTTTGCATGAATCTGTCCGCTCACAATTGTTTTTATATCATGCAGGATATCTGATAGATTGGCTTCTCTTTCTTCCAGATGAATCTTCCCGCTTTCAATCCGACTCATATCCAATACATCATTGATCAACGAAAGCAGATGGTTGCTGGAAGAAAGAATCTTTCTAAGATAATCCGCAATCTTGTCTTCGTTTCCGATATTAGCACTTGCGAGAGTTGTAAATCCAATGATGGCGTTCATAGGAGTACGTATATCGTGAGACATGTTACTCAGGAAAGTACTTTTTGCTCTATTGGCACTTTCTGCCGAATGAACAGCTTCTTCAAGAGCCAGGCTTGCCTTCTTATCCGCTGTACGGTCAGACATAACAAGAATGTATTTCTTGTCACCCTGTACATCACTGCAAAGAGCAACCGTATGGAACCAGCGTTGTTCTCCGGTTTGCTGGTGTGTATAATCCATATTCCATTCATGTTGATCTCCGGGGAGAAGGTCCGAGAGGAAATCCCATTGCTGAGGATTATCGTCTCTTGTGAGTAATTTTTTCATCATCCGAACATCACTCGTGATCTGTTCGACGGAAAAACCTAATAGTCTCTCAACATTCGGACTAACGTAGTCCACTTGATTGGTTGCCGCATCCAGCATGAGAAAGGCATCATCCACGTTAATCGACAATTTTGAGAACAATTCATCTCTATAAAGGATTTCTTTGTCTTTTCGCTTCAATCTGATTCGGGTTCTGCGGAAAAACCATACCAGCAAAAATACCGCAAGGCAAAATGAAACCCCACCAACAATTAAGATCGTCGTTGTTTGAAGGCGGTTCATGTTGGCATTGACCACATTGGCGGGAACAATGCCAAGCATAATCCAATCCTGAATACCTGTGGATTCGTAAATCAGATAGTACTTATCTTCACCCAATGTTACCATTGTGGCACCGGATTGTCCCTGTTTGAAATCCTTCTGCATATCAGAAATCTTTTCACCGCTCAAATCAGAGTATTGTTTTAACATTGCCAGAAAATTATAAACTTCCTGTTGTTTATTTGCAGCGTTATCAATAATAGTTCGGCCATCTGAATGTACGATATAGCTGCTGGCATTTCCCTCGTAAGCAGCAATATCAAGTACATTTACAATATCAGAATTATTATAGCTTGTGGCAATCACATCATATTTGAATCCCTGATAAGTTCCGCTGTCAACAGATACAGCAAATAGCAAAAGTTGAGGCTGCCCAGGCACCACCGTGTTCATCACAATATCCTGATCTTGAACAAACTGATCCTGAATACTTCCTTTCAGATCAAGATAGCCTGTTTTACCATTTACAGTCATGTAGTCGCCGCTCTTGGCAGAAATGAAATAAAAATCAGTAAAACCTGTCTTTGTCTTTAATTCAGCAAAATAGTCCTGAATCTGCTCTTCATCAGAAACATCTCGCAGATACTCTTCCCACATGTGCAGATTGGTCCAGTTTTGTTTTACCATGTCCGTGAGCGAGCTATTGGTCTGACGAAAGCTTTCTGTCAGATGAGACACGCTTTCTGTATAAATCGTCTGCGACACGAATGTATAATATCGAACACCAGCTGTGATGATTCCCACGAGTAATACAAACGCAGTAATGAAAAACTGTATCCGTTTTCTCATGATAGATTACTCCTCCTTTCGTAAAATACTTCGTGTCGTCAAATCACAATTCGTCATAACCCATAATCTATTTCAATGTAATATACTGTTCCGGCTGGGCAAGTACAACTCCGCCTGCCTTGACAGAGTTCACCCAGGTATCCTTTACATTTTCTTCGCCTTGTATGAATTCACAGCTCTCATCTTCAAGGAAAGGAGCAAAATGTGCCGGAGTCGCAAGACAGGTTACAGAGAAGATTTCTTCGTCCTTAATCTCCTTGCCGTCTCTGTTCACCTTAGTCAGTGCATAAGTACCCTAATTCTCTTCAACTTCAATCGTGATGCCACTGACAACAGGAAGCGAACCTCGATTGAACGGTTTGAACATCCATCATTCCAAAATGCTCCCAATATAATATCTCTGCAGTGCTCCTTTTCATAATCGTAAAATCAGGATAAAGAGTCATTCTTTTTTCTTGTATATACAACGGCGCCTCATAACGGTACGCACAAAAATCTTTGTGATAAAACAATAAATCCGCAATTATAATCTCAGATTTTGATCTTACCATATCTCCACGGTTGGTTTCATAGATTAAGTTTTCGGGATGTTTAAGATTTGATTGATATTCTTCACACTCCCACTGTTCTGTCATTTTTTCAGGCGTAATAAATGCAGGAGTAATAAACTGTTTTCTTGGTTGTACTATTTTATCAAAAACATCATACTTTTTGTGGGGATGATATTTCTTCAAAAATTCTTCTATAGCCTTTCTCTCTTCTTTTATGACGGGGAGCAATTTTTGATAGTATTGTTTTTGCACCAGTTTTTCAATTAAAGATGTGTTTTCTTCTTCTTTCTTTCTTAAGTACTTACTTATTTCTTTATTATTTTCCGGATCATTTTTCATGTGATAATAAGAGAAATCATTTTTTCTGTTACTGATTTTTAAATATCCTTCCGGTGCACTTTTTAAATCATGTTCTATTTTCTTTATCTTATTGGTAAGAATATTATACTCGTTTTGCAGATAATTCTTTACCATATGGACAATACCACGTCCTTTCAATAAATATTTAACTCCATTCTCTCTTGAATTAAGGATTATTGCACTATAAACAATTAATCAATGAATCCGTGCCATTTTACCGCGAATTCCATCTGTTTTTTTGGCACGGATTTCATTCTATTTCTTTATCCGTGCCACTTTGCTTGGAATTCCAACTATTTTATTGGCACGAATTTCACTTTCTTAGCATATTCGTGCCAATTCTCCCCAAATCCCAGTCGAATTACTGGCACTAACCATAACTTCCCAGCATATTCGTGCCAAATTATAGATCACAAAAGCGCACAAAGCCCCCTCGCCATATGGCGAGGAGGCTTCTTTTGTATCTATAGGCTATGTTAATTTTTTACACAAATCCTATTTGCTGGAAATTGCTGCTTGCGCCGCAGCGAGTCTAGCGATTGGTACACGGAATGGGCTACAGGATACGTAGTCTAATCCGATCTTATGGCAGAATTCTACGGAAGATGGATCTCCACCGTGTTCTCCACAGATACCGATGTGAAGGTTTGGATTAACCGGTTTGCCGAGTTTGATTGCCATTTCCATTAACTTGCCAACACCTGTCTGGTCAAGTTTTGCAAATGGGTCGTTCTCGAAAATCTTGGTGTCATAGTAAGCATTTAAGAACTTACCAGCATCGTCACGGGAGAATCCGAATGTCATCTGAGTTAAGTCGTTTGTACCGAAGCAGAAGAAGTCAGCTTCTGTAGCAATTTCGTCTGCAGTAAGTGCTGCACGA